>CAZASJ010000127.1:4087-7324 GCA_964487735.1 uncultured Bacteroidales bacterium
TTCAGTGTTCCAGTGCTTCAGTGTTCCAGTGCTTCAGTGTTCCAGTGCTTCAGTGTTCCAGTGCTTCAGTATAAATGGTGGTATAAGCAATTCAAAACTTAAAACTAACTCAACACCCAAAACTTCAAAGTGCTTCTTGAAGCTCTTTGAGTGTAACAGGTGCAGTTCCAAACTTACCTACTACAATGCCTGCGGCAAGATTGGCAATTTCAACGGATTGTTTCAGGTCATAACCATTTCCGATACAGGCAGCCAGGGTGGCAATGACAGTATCGCCGGCACCACTAACATCAAAAACTTCTTTTTTAACGGTCTCAATATGATAGTGGCTGTTGCCACTGATGAGCATCATGCCCTTTTCCGAAAGCGTGATCAGGAGGTTTTTAAGGTCATATTTCTTTCTTATATGCTGTCCTGATTTTACCAATTTATCTTCGTCCAGCTGCAGCCGGTGACAAATTTCCCTGAACTCTTTATAATTCGGGGTTACCAGAAATGCCCCACGGTATAATTCCCAGTCGTTTTTCTTTGGGTCGATGATCACCGGGATCCCCTTCTCGGATGCGGCATCCAGTATGAGCCTGCAATTTTCAACATTCACAATGCCTTTGTTGTAGTCAGAAATAACCACCAGGTCATTCTTTGCGATCAGGCTTAATAGGCTTTCGCGCAATTCTCTTTTTGTCAGTTCTGAGAGGGGGCTGTTTTTTTCTACATCGAGGCGACAGATCTGTTGATGCTCTCCGATGATCCGGATCTTGGTTACGGTTGGATTATCGCCCGTAATCATGTTGGCTTCAATGCTTTCCTCTTTCAATATGGACGACATCAACCAGCCGTTATTGTCGTTTCCCACTACACCTGAAAGCCTTACGTGGGCTCCCAGTTTCTGAAGGTTGTTTGCTACGTTGGCGGCACCCCCGGGAACCGTTTTTTCGTATTGTTTCAGCACAACCGGAACAGGCGCTTCAGGCGAAATGCGTGTTACACTTCCGTGGAAGTATTTGTCGAGAATGATGTCGCCAAAGACGAGAATGCGGGCATTTTTAAAATCCAACTTCATTATGTTTAGCTAATGTATGGAATATTTAAATACGGTTTTGGGTAGCGGACACCGGGTAACAGGACCTCTTACCACCTGGTATCTGACAACTATTATAATCTTTCATCAACAACATCCGGTGGCAACACCCCTTTCACATCATAAATGATGGTATGGCCTTTTTTCAGTTTGTTGAGGTCGAGTTTTTTGAAATTATCATGGGCAACGGCCAGCACAATGGCGTCGTAGAATCCGTCAGCTTCCAATTGCTGATCGGAAACAAGGTTTATCTTGTATTCCTCTTTGACTTCGGCAGGATCTGCCCAAGGGTCATAAGTGTCGACCTTCACGCCAAATTCTTCAAGTTCGTTTATGATGTCGATGACGCGTGAATTGCGGATATCGGGGCAATTTTCTTTAAACGTAATACCAAGAACCAATGCTTTGGAACCCGAGATTCGTTGTTCTTTCTTGATCATCAGCTTAACGATCTGCCCCGCAACATAGCTTCCCATGTTGTCGTTCAGGCGCCTTCCCGCCAGGATGATCTCAGGATTGTAACCAATTTCCTGTGCCTTATGTGTGAGGTAGTACGGGTCAACACCAATGCAGTGTCCGCCTACCAGTCCCGGACGGAAGGGAAGGAAATTCCACTTGGTTCCGGCGGCCTCCAGTACTTCCAGGGTATCGATGCCCATTTTGTTGAAGATCACAGCCAGCTCATTCACAAATGCAATATTGATATCACGTTGTGAATTTTCAATGACTTTGGCG
This sequence comes from uncultured Bacteroidales bacterium, assembly GCA_964487735.1. Classification (GTDB taxonomy): domain Bacteria; phylum Bacteroidota; class Bacteroidia; order Bacteroidales; family B18-G4; genus B18-G4. Next base: position 5,904 of record CAZASJ010000127.1, read on the forward strand.
GCTTCCGCAACCCTGATGGATGATGCCAGGTGTGTACCACCTGTAACAACACTTTTATACAGCTCATCTACCAGTTTGCCAACCTCAGGGGTTGAGCCGGCAGTAACCTTTTTAATCGTGGTGAAGGTGTGAACTTTATCACCCGGATTGATCCTTTCGGGGGAGTATCCGCAATAAAAATCCTTATTGTAGGTGAGTCCACTGAACTTTTCGAGTACCGGCACACATTCTTCTTCCGTGGCTCCCGGATATACGGTTGATTCGTAAATAACGATATCGCCTTCCGACAATACCTTGCCTACGGTTTCAGATGCTTTAATAAGCGGGCTGAGGTCGGGGCGCTTGTTCTTATCGATGGGGGTAGGCACGGTTACGATGTAGTAATTGCATTGCCTGATGTCCTCAGGATTGGAAGTATAGCTGAGCTTTGCAGATTTCGAAAGATCAGCGTCCTCTACCTCCAGGGTGCGGTCGTGACCATTTTCCAGTTCCCTGATACGGCCTTCATTGATGTCGAATCCGATGGTGGAAATGCTTTTTCCAAATTCCACTGCGAGGGGCAGGCCTACATATCCCAGGCCAATGACTCCTATTCTTATGTTTTCTTTATTCATTTTTGTTTGTACTATTGGGTAATCGCCAAGCGGGCGACTATTATTGTATAATTATAAATCAGAATTTGTGTACAAAAGTAATATTTCATCCTTTGCATAGCCATCAATTATGCCATCAAATTCTTCAGCGGTGTAAACGAGGTTCCTGATCTTTCTTTTAACAAGCTTTTCGCCTTTGTCGGTGAGCTTGGCCAGGTATTCACGGTTGATGTCATTTCCAACAAAGAGCAGGTCGATTACTTCGCTATCGATTCCTTTGGCAAACTTTCCTACCAGGTACACTTTGTTCACATTTCCAAGCTTGTTTATCACAGTGCTGAGGATCTGGTCGAATCCGATGTATTTCAGCAGGATGTTGTGAATGTCTTTAAAGAGGGGATGGCCGGTATTGGCCTGGTATAGTTTTTTGTTGCCCGATACCCTTGATTGCAGCAGCCCTGCCTTTTCGAACTTGTTAAGTTCAAGGCGGATGCCGTTGGTGCTCTCTCCAAATTCTGTTTCCAGGTTACGCAGGTATGAGCTGGCATTGCTGTTGAGGAAGAATTTCAGCAGCAGCTTGATGCGGGTTTTACTGGTTATGAGGGTATCTAGCATTGCTTGAAGGTGCCAGGTTCCGGGTCCCGATCCGCATTTACGGATTGAGGATCCTCGAAAAACAATTAAATCAAAGATTTCTGGTTTTTCGGGATACCGGATACCTGGAATTGTGAATTGAAGATCAAATTATAAATACAGAATTGTAAATGCAACGCATTGCGTTGCACAGCTTCGCCCCCTGAGTACCAGTTTGTTGCCTCAGTTTTTGGG
>CAZASJ010000128.1:0-1513 GCA_964487735.1 uncultured Bacteroidales bacterium
CATGGGTGAATGAAAATATTATTTTAGATGGAATGGGTCCGGATTATTACAACCTTACCGGGGGTGACTATTGCGCCATAGCAAATCCCGTAGGCGACAACATTGCTTTTGTGATGGCAAGCAAATGGCAGGATATGTACCTGATGAAATCAGAAGACAATGGGGAAACATGGACCAAGACCATGATCTACGAGCATCCTTATCCCTTCTTCGACTGGAGTGTAACCATTACCGATACCTTCTATTGTCCGGATGGAGCAGTTGCTGTAGCCATGGATAATGATGGTGTTGCGCATGTAACTTTCGGGATTACCCGTGTTGGTCATTTTGAAGTTGGAGATACTTACACTTCTTATCCTTTTTATGATGGATTGGCATACTGGCGTGAAGGAATGCCTGCTTTTGAAGATGGTGACATGAACCTGAATGCCCTGGATCCAACACTGCTCGAAGAAAATGTGAACCTCATTGGCTGGGCCATCGACATCAATGGGAATGGCGAATGGGATGTGATCGGTTCAATCGAAAGCCTTGGTAATTATCGTACCGGCATCTCCACCATGCCCACAATGACCATCGATGAAAACAATTATATATATGTAGTTTATTCGTCAATTGCTGAGACATTCCAGACAGAAACCCAGAATTACAGGCATTTGTTTGCCCGTACTTCAAAAGATGGCGGCGATACCTGGCAAGATGAAATTTATGACCTGAATGGTGGGATTATCCATATTTTTTCAGAATGTATACATCCAGCCATGGCCGATAATACCGATGAGTATATTCACCTGATCTATCATGAAGATACAGAGCCCGGACAGGCTGTTCAGGGTGACCTGGATCCTTATGGGGATAACAATGTACCATATGTTAAGATCATGAAACCTGAAATTCTTGGTGTTCAGGATCTTGGATCTGAAATGAGTACGATCGATTTTGTTTCTCAGAATCAGCCCAATCCTGCCGGGAATAGAACAGAGATCAATGTGCATCTGATGTATTCCTCCAATCTTTCTGTGCAGGTTCACAATATGATTGGCCAGAAAGTACTGGAACAGGATCTGGGTGCCAAAACTCCCGGTATTCAAACAATTCCATTGGAGGTAAGCAGCCTGCAGGATGGTGTGTATTTCTATACTGTTATTGCTGGTTCAGAAAGCATGACAAAAAAAATGATCGTTAGACATTAAAAAACTCCTGCCCCTGACCCATATTCTGTTTGACGAGTGCAGAATCGTCGGAGCAGATAAGAACCCCGCGCAAGCGGGGTTTTTTGTTCATCAAAGCAAAAGGCATCACTCAATTGTACTTTCATCAATCATTCATCACTCAGCACTCATCACTTCACCTTCGCTTTCCATCATCCTAAGCCACGTCGAAGGATGTAAAGCTTCGGTGCACAAAGTCGGCACTCGGCACTCATCACCCGGCACTTCACCTTCGCTTTCCATCATTCTAAGCCACGTCGAAGGATGTAAAGCTTCGGTGAACAAAGTCGGCACTCGGCACT
>CAZASJ010000128.1:1613-7295 GCA_964487735.1 uncultured Bacteroidales bacterium
CTAAGCCACGTCGAAGGATGTAAAGCTTCGGTGAACAAAGTCGGCACTCGGCACTCAAAGAATTGGCTTCGCCGATTCTGTAGGGGGGGAGGCTTACAACAAAAACCCGTCGTTCCCTACGGTCACTTCCGGTTTTTTATTTGCAAGTTTCACTCTCGAGCAAGCTCGGAGCTCATTTGCAAATAAAAAACCCGGCTCTTCCGAGCCGGGTTTTTGTTGTAGCGAGGATGAGAATTGAACTCATGACCTCCGGGTTATGAATCCGACGCTCTAACCAACTGAGCTACCTCGCCATTTGACGGCTGCAAAATTAAAAATAATTTTTGAATTCCAAGGAAAGCGGGCATCTATTTATTTTATCTGTGAAAATATGAGATAAACATAATTTTTTTCTAAGTGTTATTACTTACATAACATAGTGATTATACGGTTTTTAGCCATCCATCTTTCCAAGTATAGCCCTAGGTGAACTATCTTTATGAAACTTTTTCCAAATCAAGAAGTATAAACCAGTACATCACGAAAATAATATTGATTTAAACAACCAACATCTATGAAAAGGATAAGATTATTAATGGTCATGATCGCCTCCTCACTGCTATCATTAACTGTCTTAGCACAAGAGATTGAGATTACTCCCCTTGTAGGATATACACTCAGAAGCAACCTGAGGTTTATAGAAGGGCAAATGGAGGTAACTGATTACTTCAATATTGGAGCAAACTTCAGTTTCCCGACAAACAGTAGAAGCGGAAGGTTTGAGATGCTTCTTTCCAATTCATTTACACATGCTCAATGGAAAGAATCACCCGATTATGCCGACCTCATCTCTGAAAAGAACTATTCCATGATGGTGACATATTTCCAGATCTCCTGGATTTGGGAAGCGGAACTTCAAAATGACTTTTACATTTTTGGTGGGCCCAGCACAGGCCTGGTCAACTACAATATCTCCAAAAGTGAGGTCGAAAACATGCCACGATTCAGCCTTGGTGGTCAGGCTGGTTTAAAGGTTTATTTCAATCATAGCCTTGGATTCCGTGCCCAATGCCATATGGCACTTCCCGTTTTTATGGGTAGCGGAAAACACTTCAGGGGCATTACAGACGAAGGTGGTACCGAAAGTTATTTAACGGTGAATTCTACTACATTCCCGGTGAACTTTATCCTGGATATCGGTTTTATGTTCAGGATCAGAACAAGATAATAACTTAATAAAAGCATAGATACTTGAAAAGCGCATTGCCTAGGTGATGCGCTTTTTGTATATAATATTCCGTTTCTCAAATTCTTTGAAGAGAAAATCAACGCATTCTTTCTTTCTGCCCAGGTATTCAGGTGGTGACACTCCTTTTTGGTCATACATACCATTTAAAAGCATTCGGGCAGTTATCGTGGCTGTATAGCCGGTGGTTCTGGCCATGGAATGAATTCCGCTTTCGGGATCATATTCGTCGTATAGGTCGTAGGTAATTGTCCGTGCCTTGCCATTCTTGATTCCACTTACAATAACCTTCATGACTGTGATATCCACTTCGCCTTCCTCCATCTTCCATTGATCGAATAAAATTTCAGAGGTCATATCAAGCGGCTTCATATAAACATTGCCAATGTGCTTCTCTTCCTGGCTGAAGAAACCGGCATCCCGTAAAATCTCCATCTGCCTCGCATGGCCCGGATACCTCAGGGTCTTCTCTTCCATGTCAGGGGCGTCAATCGTCTTGATGAGTGAGCGTAGCCCATCGCTGATGAATGCCTCAAGAGTGCCTATGCCTTCAAATTCAATCAGTTCACGTTCACATAGGGCCGGAAGGATGACTTCTTTTCCTGCTCTTACAATTCTGGCAGGGCGTGTGTATTCTTCTATTACATCTGCAGGGCTGAATACGGCTTTGTATTCCCAGGGTAACTGCCTGTGCCTGGGAAGACCTCCCACCATGATCTTGACTTTGTCAGTTTTATCAAGTTGCGATGAAGCGTATGCTGTAAGTATATTGCTCATTCCGGGAGCAACACCAATGTCCGAGATCGCTATGACACCCTTTTCCTTTGCCAAAGCATCAAGCAGGAAGAGATCTTCCGGAAAAAAAGCAATATCAACAACATTTTTACCATGATCAATAACAGTTTCCAGTGTTTTAAAACCCATATGCCCGGGTACGGCATTAATAACCAGGTCACAATCCTTGATCAGTTCACCGATCACTTCTTCTTTCGAGAGATCCGCCTGTATGGGTGTGATTGGGAATCCATCCGTGGCTTTTTTAAGGGCAATAGCACTAATATCGGCCAGCTTAACATTGAATTCATGGGCAAGGTCTCTTGCCATCGGGCCGCCTACCAGGCCACTGCCAAGTACGATGATGCTCTTTTTACTCATTTCTTTTTTTTATTTTATTGAGTTGGGTGAGTATTACTCCTGAAATCACGATCAATATTCCGGCAATCTTCCCTCCGGTAAATATTTCATTTAAAATATAATATGAACCAATAGCGGTGATCACAGGGATAAGATTGCTATAAACATTGGCCCTGTTCACCCCCAGGTGCTTGATGGTAAAGGTAAACAAAACATAAGCCAGCGAAGATGCAAAGATGGCTAATGATAATAAAGCTGTTATCAATCTGCTGTCAATCCTTGTGGCAAGAAATGTGTCCAGATCCATGATAAGAAACAATGGCAGGAATAAGCAGGCACCCAGTAAGTTCTGCCATGCTATAATACTAACAGGGGAATAATGCAAAGTGAGTTTCTTGAGCAGGATGGAGTATACAACTGCCGACATTACGGCCAGGAGCAAAAAAAGTATTCCTACAGGATCGCCTGAAAAACTGAAGTCGGGATTGATAAGCATCACCAATATGCCTATGAAGGAAATGACAATGCCAACAATGTTTAATAAACTGACTTTCTCGCGTATCATGAGCCATGCTGCAAAAGGCGTGAAGACCGGAATGGTGGCTATGACCACGGCTGCAATGGAGGCTGTTGAATATTTCAGACCATAATTCTCCCCCAGAAAATAAAAGAAAGGATTGAAGATGGCTGATGCGAATAAGAGGGAAAGGTGCCGGCGTTTAATGAGTTGTAGCTTTCCTGAGATCAACAGGACCAGGAATAGAAAGACGCTTGAAATAATTAAGCGTAGGAAGATGGTCGTTATGGGTGGATAGTATTCAAAAACAATGGAAGTCCATATAAAAGACATCCCCCAGAAGGCCATGGAGATCAACGCAAAAACGTATATGTAGTAAGGAGTGGACCTGCTGTTTTTCATTATCTTCAATTGACGTGCAAAAGTAAAATATTTTGATCATTACTGTCTTAATAAAAAAAATCCACGTAGCTTTTCACGAGGGTTCCAAATATTCTCCCCTTAGCGGAGATGTCAGTCGAATGACTGACAGAGGGGTAAACAATTTGCGGTCATTTCTTTTCTTTAGATAAATCAGTTTTAGAAAAATTTCCCCTATTTTGTAACATCTGAAAAAAAAGGCCGTCATTAACCAAAATACACAATGTGAATACAACAACCCTAAACATTCATCAGGACCTAATCGAAGGTTGTAGAAAGAACAACAGGAAGTCACAGTTGCAGATTTACAATTTATATTACAAAGCAATGTATAACACCGCATATCGAATCATTAAGCAAAGCGCAGAGGCAGAAGATGTTATGCAGGAATCTTTCCTGGCTGCCTTTCAAAAGCTTAATGAATATAAAGGGGATGCAACATTTGGTGCCTGGTTGAAAAGAATCGTCATCAACAGGTCGCTTGATTTCATTCGGAAGAAAAAGGAAATGATTTCCATTGAAGAGCTTGGGGAGCACTTAATTGTGGATGATATGACTGAGGATTACCTGGAGGTATTATCCTACAAAGTGGAAGAAATAAGGAAAGGAATTGAAACACTTTCCGATGAAGACAGGGTGATCATCAGCTTGTTCCTGCTTGAGGGCTATGATCATGAGGAGATCGCTGATATCCTTAGTATATCGAACAATACAAGCAGAGTACGCTATTCCAGGGCGAAGCAAAGGCTCAGGGATAAATTAAATATGGACAAGATAAATGAAATGGTAAATTAATAGTTATGAGTATTCTAGAAGATAAGATCAGAAAAAATCGTGAGCATTATAATGTTCATGAGCCGGAAGCCGGGCATGCAGAGCGTTTTGCAGCCATGTTGGATGCGGAATTTCATGCTAAAAGCAAGCCTAACAGATTCAGGATATTACGCTATGCCGCAGCCATTCTTTTGATAGCAGGCGTTTCCACCGTACTTCTTTATCAATATGCCGGGAATTCATCAAGCGTAAATGCACATCCTATGGCAGCTGAATTGAACAATGTGGTTGAGCATTACAACAACCTGGCCGATAAAAAACTTGTTGAAATATCCAATTGTGCAGCTTCAGATGTAGAAGCTGCGAAAATCAATGAATTGGCTAAAACCCAACTGGAAAAACTGGAAAAGGATGCCAGTTCACTTCAACAGGAGCTGGATAAAGATAATTCAAATAACAGGGTATATGGTGCCCTCGTAAATAATTACAGGACAAGGATAAAGATTCTCGATAACATCATATATCAAATATGTCAACTATAATTTTAAAACCGGAAACAATGAAAAAAATTACACAAACAAGTCTCATTCTGTGTCTGATGATCGCTTTCATCATGCCTCTTTCAGCACAAGAGCTTACAAAAAGCTTCAATAAATCATTTGATGTTAAATCAGATGTGCAAGTGGATGTCTGGAACAAATTTGGAAATGTAACCATCGAAACATGGGATAAGAACCAGGTAGTTATTGACGTACAAATTCGTGTTGAAGCCAAAAATGAAAAAGATTCACAGCGTATTCTGGATAAGGTCAGTGTAGAGATCAACGGAAATAACGCATCAGTGAAAGCAAAAACCGTATTTGAAGGAAACTTTAAATGCAATAATTGCGATTTTGAGATCGAATATAAAGTAAAAATGCCTGCCACCGCTTTTCTGAAGCTCGGCAATCATTTTGGAAATGCATACCTGGGCGATCTTAAAGCTAATTTAACAGCCGACATTAGTTACGGGAACCTGGAAACAGGAAAACTCGACGGAAAACAGAATGACCTGAAGCTGAGCTTTGGTGATTTTGAGATAGACAATATGATATCCGGCAAGATTAATGTTGAATACAGTAGCTTGGAACTTGGTCGGGCCGGATTCCTTGATCTTGAATCAAGTTTCAGCGAAATAGAATTGGGTGAAGTTTCGGAGTTTATTCTTGATTCACAGTATGATGGAATCGAACTTGGAAGCGTTGACATTATTAGCGGCGAAGCAAGTTTTACCGGCATCGAAATAGGAGAGGTGTTCAATAAAATTGACCTGATCAGTAGCTATGGCGGCATTGAAATCGACAGGGTATCAGGAAGCTTTTCCTCCATTGATATCCATACGGAATTTGGCGGTGTCGAGCTGGGAATCAGCAGTTCTGCAAGCTACAAGCTGGATGCAAGTGCAAGTTTTGGGGATATTGACTTCCCGGAGTCAAAGGCAGAGATCATGAAACTCAAAAAAGAATCCTTTAAACAAGAGATCGAAGCATTCATCGGAGATGATAAGGCCTCAAAATCAACAGTGAAACTGTATGCAGCTAACTGTGATATTGATATTAATTAGGTGCCGGGT
>CAZASJ010000129.1:0-2323 GCA_964487735.1 uncultured Bacteroidales bacterium
CAGTGCCTCCTCTGTAGTTTTAACGAAAGAGGATAATCCATAATTCATAATCCATAATTCATAATCCATAATCCATAATCATTTAAGTTGCGACATTTTCCACTTTTTGGTATAAATAGATAAGACGTCATCTATATTTATCTAATTGTTTCAACGATGTGGAGCCGCATGCCTCTTGTTCGGCTGATTTTTCCATTTATAGCCGGGATATTATTTGCACCCCTGCAATATCAATATGCTCATCTTATCCTTTTATGGATGTCGGCATCCCTGATCATTTTGGGTGGTGTTTTTTTCGGATCCCTGTTTTCATACAGAAATAAATGGCTTTACGGCATTTTTATTATCGTATTTATTTTCGTGTCGGCCTCAGTCTTTACCTCCCGGATGAAGATGCAGCAACAGCATCAACTTTCTGTTTTTTCCGCATTGGAGCATGTTTATCTTGCAAGACTTGACAATCCCTTTGAAATGGGCGAACGTTCCTGCCGGGGGAAAATGAGCATACTTGCTGTCAGGGAAAATGACTGCTGGCGTAATTTGAATGCGGTGGTCATGGTTTACACTGAAAAGGATAGCAGCTTGTTGCTGCTTGAGAGTGGGAAATATGTTTTCATAAACGCAAAAATTGAAGCCGTGCGCCCTCCTTCAAATCCGGGAGAGTTTGATTATAAAGAATACCTGGCCCGGAAGGGCATTGTTCACAGTACCTATTTAAAAAAGGGAAGCTGGTTTCTAAGTGCTTGTCGGGACGACTTTGAGTTGTTGCAGTTCGCAATAAATGTACGGAAAAGATTGCTCAATAAGCTATCTGATAATGGCATTGCAGGGAAGCATTTTGGCATTTCATCCGCTTTATTGTTGGGAGAAGATGCCCATTTGGATGCGAATGTCAGGGATATTTATGCCAGGGTAGGAGCCATGCATATTTTATGTGTCTCGGGCTTACATGTGGGTGTGATCTACCTTGTGCTGGCTTCTGTTTTTGGATTTCTGAAACGTTTTGGGCCCGGAAGATTTATTTTTCCCGTATTGCTAATGTCGTGTATCTGGCTCTACGCCCTCATTACCGGCCTGGCAGCTCCTGTGGTAAGGGCTTCATGCATGATCAGCTTTATCATTATTGGAAATTCCATTGGCAGGCAGAAAAATGTTTACAATACCCTGGCAGCATCTGCTTTTCTAATGCTAATGATTGATCCTTTCCTGATCTATGCGGCAGGCTTCCAGCTTTCGTACGCAGCAGTCCTGGGGATCGTTTCTCTGCAAAAGCCACTCAACGATCTCTTTTACTTCAAGTACAGCCTTCCCGACAGGATATGGTCCATTACAGCGGTCTCAATCGCAGCCCAGATTGCAACTTTACCGGTGGTGATGTACTACTTTCATCAGTTCCCCTTGTATGGCCTTTTATCAAACCTGATCGTGATCCCACTCTCATCACTCATAATTTATACAGGCATTTTTTTATTGTTTTTGCCGGCGATGAGCACTTTCGCAACAGCTGTGGCATGGCTTTTCTACCACTTAATAGATCTCATGGATACCGGTGTTGGGTTTGTAGAAAAAATCCCTTACGGACTCGTGGAAGGTATTTATATTGATATATGGATGGCCCTATTGCTGGCTGCAGCCATTTTTTGTTTGTGTGTCTTTCTGCTACGCAGGAACAAAAGCTTTTTATTTATTGGGCTCAGTGCAATACTCTTTCTTTCCGCTTATCGATTGCATTCAAATTTACGGATTGAGAAACAAGAATCCTTCATTGTGTATTCCGTGAGGGGGCATTCTGCATATGACATGATCAAAGGCCGGGAACATATCTTTCTGGCCGATTCTGCTTTGCTACAATCCGAATCAAAACTTGAGTATAGCATACACCCGAATTGGTTGAAATGCGGCCTGAATGGGGCAGAGATTACAATTCTACAAGCTGAAGATTCATTCCATAAGGAACATGGAACATGTAAATGGATAAAAAGCACATCCGAAAGAATTCTTGTTTGGCAGGGAAGATTCCCTGAGCTTAAATTACCTGTAAATAAGCTGCGTTTGGATGTGCTGATACTGCGTGGCAGATGCCCCTTCGAAATGGAGGAGGTGTTTACCTTCTTTGAGCTTGATATGGTTGTAATTGATTCATCTGTTCCACCCTGGATAAAGATCCCGGAGGGAGACAAAAGGTATTGGGATGTGAGGGCGAAAGGAGCCTTTATGCAGAATAGTTATTAGGGCATTGTTTGAATTATCGATTATCCTCTTTCGTTAAAAGGACAGAGGAGGTTCTGGATTATGAATTATGAATTATGGATTATGGATTATG
>CAZASJ010000129.1:2423-7262 GCA_964487735.1 uncultured Bacteroidales bacterium
ATTATGGATTGATAAAGTTGTTGCTTTTCAGTTCGAAGTTGAATGAAATAGATGCCTTGCGGACAAGAATGTCCTTCTTCGTTTTTACCATCCCATGTAATTCGGTGACTGCCCTTCTCTTTAATGCTCGTTTCCAGGGTACGAATACATCTTCCAAAAATATCAATGATGCTCAAATCAAGTTGTGCTGATGCTGCCAATTGATACTCGATATTCACCATATTATGTGATGGATTTGGATAAGGATGTTTCAATATAACTTGTTCTTCGATCCTTGTTCCTCGCTCTTCAATCTTTACCACGCCACCTTCCCGGTAGGCAATAAGTCCGGTGTCAGCAGTGCCGATCCAAAGGTTGCCGAGTTCATCGGCTGCCAGCGATTGGACATGCTCCGACAGCATGCCTGAATTGTCCGGACTGAAGGTGGTCCAGTCAGTGCCGTCATACCTGATGAGGCCTTTGGAGTGACCAATCCAGGTATTTCCGTTAGAGTCAAATTCGATGTCAAAAACATATCCGATGCATGTATCCGGAATCCCTGTAATACTTTGGTGAAAGACCGTCCATGCACCTTCATAGAAGCTGCAGAAAATACCATCGCTGCCTACCCAGATGCGGTATTCATGATCGATGCCTATGGTAGATGTGAAATAGAGATCGTACGGAAGCTCGTAGCTGTTCCAATCACCAGAGTATTGGAATATAAAGTTGCCAGCTCCTCCCGCCCAGATGGCATTATCGGGCCCCGCTGTAACGCTGTTCAGGTAATTAGTTAGTATAGAGTTCCCTGAATGATGGTGCTCCCAGTCTGACCCATTGTACCTGAAAAGACCATTTCCGCCAGTAGCAGCCCAAATATGGCCGTAAAGATCAGAGGAAATCTCATGAATGGGTACATTGGGGTTAGTGGGGAAAGGATAAGCTTCCCAGTATGCACCGTCAAAAGCAGAGACCTCCCCATGCATAGTGCCTGCCCATACCACATTATCAGCGTCAATATGGACAGATCCAATATAATTTGAGTTTAACGTACTGTTCAGGGAGTCATAGACCAACCATGTATAACCATCGAAAACCGCAAGTCCGCCATCAGTGCATATACCTCCGCCACAAACAGGGTCGGTCCCTATCCATTTCTTTCCCTCCGCATCAATATCTATATCTGAAAGATATCGGGAAGGGATAAAAAAGCTCCACGGATCCCAGTACATCCATGATGGGTTCTGCGAATAGGATATCCGGGAAAGCAATAGAAGACCCATCAATACAATTGCATATGTTGCGACTGGTCTTTTCATGTGAAAGTATGTTTAGTATTATGCCTTCCTGAAATCTAGTATTCTACCCCTGTTCCTGCGTTTATCGGGAAAACGCAGTGCATAGAACAACCTCACATAGTAGGAGAGAAGGTCTTTAAGATCCCTTCTTTTTACAAGGTGCTGGATCTTGTCAGTTTCATAAAGCTTATTGGTTGTAATGATATCGCGGTCTACGTTGAACCCTCCGCCCATCACAACCCTGGGCCCTGCAAATTCCACCAGTGCACCTTCCTCACCAATAATAATATCCCCCTGGGTCACATAGCTGGCATAGGCTCCTCCTGTTGTGGGCCCTGTAATAACGGAAAGGAAGAGAATGCCTTCATTTTTCAGATCAAGAAGGGCCATATTCATCTTGGCCATCTGGGCTAATGACATAGGGCCTTCGTTCATACGTGCTCCACCAGAAGAGCAAACAGAGATCAATGGTTGTTTGTGTTCTACAGCATAGTCAACAGCTCTCTTAAATTTCTCGCCGAAAACAGCACCAAATGAGCCACCAAAGAAGCGAAGGTCAGATATGACCAGCACAATGTCTTTGCCTTTCATTTTGGCAGTTCCGGTAACAAGTCCTTCATTTGAGAATGCATTTTCCTTGGTCTTTTCCAGAGAAACTTTGTAATTCCCAAAGTTGTAGAAATCACCATTGAGCATTTTCTTGAATGACATGTCGCCTTCAATTTCTTTAAATGTATTGCTGTCGCACATCTTCTCAATGTGCTCTTCTACGCTCAGGTATTCGCCTTTGCCACACTTCGGACAGGCATAAAAGTTATCAATATATTCTTGTTTGGAGATAAACCCGCATCCACCGGCAACCTTGAATAAGTTTGTATCCGGATCCCATTGTTTTTCGCAATTTACCAGTTCAGTATCTTCAATCCCTTCTTTTTCGAGATGCGCTTTGATCAGGTGCATGATCTCGAAATTCTCCTGTTCCACATTGATGGTCTTCACCTTGTCAGGGAATTTTCTTTTTGTCCTTCGCTTCGCGAGTTTGTCGAGGTCGTCAATAAACTCACCATAATGCAAGACTTTAAGCCTTCTTTTAGCTTTCAGTCTTTTGATGGTAGAGGCTTTGATCTCTTTATTTCCTTTTCTGGATTTTGAAATCCATTCGTTTAAGGTTTTTGTAAGTGATCTTTTAATGGTCTGGCAGGTGATCTCATAGTCGGTATGTGCTCCTTTTACAGGCTCAGGCAGTACCTCATCCACCATTCCGATTTGTTTGAGATGTTCTACGCCGGGACGGAGGATTTCAAGTGCATCGGGCAATACTTCTTCCATGTCTTCTCCTGAGGTCAGCCTTCTGTGGAAGATGATCCTGCAGCAACTTTCCGGTGCAATTACAGAGTAAATGGCATTTTCGAGCATGAAAGCCTTATCGGCCACCTGCAGGGCCAATGCACCACCACTTCCACCTTCACCAATCACATAACTTACCGTGGCGGTATCGGCATCACAAAACTTGCTGATGCTGTCGGATATCAGGAATGACACCCCACCCATTTCCGATTCCATGGAGGGGTCACCTCCATAGGTGTCAATGAAGGAAACTACAGGGATCTTTTTCTTTTCTGCCATCTCAAGCATTTCAAGACTGAAGCCAAAGCCCTCGGGTTTTACCATACCGGTGGCCTTGCTTCTTTTGCCTTTTCTGGGCTTTTCCTGCCCCAGTATAACACAAGAGATTCCATTCACCGTGCCCGTTGCGGCAATCAGTGACGGATCGGGAGAGCCGAAATAAACAATATTGTCAAAAACCCCTTCGATCACATCCGAACTTCTGATGCGTTTCGGATTTCGTACGAGGTCATATCTTTCTTTATAGGATTTTTGTGGAGAATAGTCCGTTTTCTTAGGCATGAGCAATCAATTAGTTTTTTCAGATTGACAAAAATAAGGACATAAAGGTAGAAAACTTTAGATATGAACAAAAAAAATCAATTTTCAATGCATCATTTCGTATTTCAGCAGATGAATGCATTCAATATTATTCCGGGCTTCTGCTTTTATTTGAAAATTAATCGGAGGAGGGATATTAAGTTGAAGGGATATTTTTTCGTATCTTTATGCCTTTGAAAGGAAAAATGCACCAAATCGAAAATTTTCCAAGTACGAAAAGATTATTTGTATTGATTATAAATTGGAAATAGTATTTATATATTTGCATACAAATCAATGAACATCTTTCAAAAAATCACGAGAATTATAACTTAATTAAACCAAAAAATTATGAAAAACTTAAAGTTTGCAATTATTGCATTGTTAAGCGTCATGATTATGATCCAGGTTGGATGTAAGAAAGACGAAGAAACTCCTGCCCCAACAGCTCAAACGACCGCATGGACGGCTACAAGTGGTGGACAATTTGATTATGTTGGACTTTCACAATCGGGTGAGATGGTCGCCATTAATGCCAATGATGCCGGCACACTTCCCACACAGGTATTCTATCAAAAAGAGAATGGTACCAATATGTGTATGTATCTGAATTCTACTACAGGATTTCCTGAAAGGATCTATGCCAATGGTGCAGTGATGGTATTTCAGAATGCCTCAGCCAATATGTTGGATGTGGGTATGGTGAGTGCAAATGGTGAAGTTGAGATTTTCCGCGACATTACCTTCGACAACTCAGCTTATTTTGGATCAGGTGGTGGAACGATGCAATCATGGACCTCTGTCCTGAATTGGACGGGCCATGCCATGACACAGGGTCTTTGTGTTTCATCAAAGATAGGTGCTGAACATGCTTCTATGATCACTGCTCCATTAACAGCCTTCAGCTGCTCAAGCGTGGTTAAGGATGGCGCTATTGGTGGAACCACTCCATTGGTTACCGAAGATGTATTTGCAGCTACTGCAGCCAGTAATACTGCCTCCACCATTCAGTCAAGCTCTCAGCTCCTGGCTTTGGGAACCAGCGTGTTGGCGATGTCAGACAATACTATTCAAACGCTGCAGGATAAGATCACGCTGATCGAAAGCACATTGGGATATGGTTATGGTGATGTACAGGTTACTTTGACCTGGAATACCACTGCCGACCTCGACCTTTGGGTTACCGACCCGGCCGGAGAAAAGATTTATTACAGCAATCCCTCTTCAGAAAGCGGTGGTGAACTTGATGTAGATGATACAGATGGTTTCGGACCAGAAAACATTTTCTGGACAGATGGTGCAGCACCAAGCGGTCAATATCTTGTTCAGCTTGATCATTATTCAGGAGAATCACCAACCAATTACATCATTTTGGTTCAGACTACAGCAGGATCACAGCAGTATACAGGAACGATCACTACTGGTCAAACCCTCGATATTGTTACTTTTAGCGTATCTAAAGGTGCTTTCAGCATTATTAGTGATGAGGTAGTTGTAAGTCATACAACAAACAAACCTGCCAAGAAATAATTTATCATAATCAGAAAAAACACCTCGCAACTTTCGTTGCGAGGTTTTTTTATGTCCAGCACCACGCTGATTATGGATTATTAATTATTAATTATTAATTATGGAT
>CAZASJ010000130.1:0-7237 GCA_964487735.1 uncultured Bacteroidales bacterium
TTGATTCCTATTTGGATTTTAGTCAGGAATAATAGAACAAAATTGAATTACTGAAACAAATAAAAAATTCCATCAGGTCGTATCCATTGCCTCTATCTCTGCACAACTTTTAAATACTGGATCAGGAGGCGATCCGGGTTGTTCAATCGTCTCCCCATTGGACTCCCGGGAAGGTGAAGGGCAAGAATGTGGCCGTGATGTTTACGTACCCAATTAATTTTGTTCTATGAGGAGCGTATTATTGGAGATACCGCTGCTTGTGAGCACCTGATACCGGGGCAAACTGAGCACTTGATTCCGGAAATGATTGAGCATCCCATTACGGAATCTAAATATCTCAATGTATGGGCAATATGAATTTTCAATAGGTTTAGAAATTGACTGTTCACTATTAACCGGTAAAGGGTGCTCAGTTACACTGGAATTTACAGCCAGGCCTCCGCTAAGGGTGTTATTGTTCCCCTTCCCCGGAATCACTGAATCACTGCATCACTGATTCTATTAAACTTTATCAGGCACTTCAAAACCTTTTCTATACGCTTTGGTCAGCATTGCATTTGCCTGCTTATCCCCAATAAATTTCATGGCTGCAGGGTCAAAATCCAGGCTGCGTCCCAATCGATACGAAATATTGGCAAGATGTATCAATGCGCAGGAGTAGAATCCCTCTTCGATGGGTGCATTATTCAGGTTTTTGTCATTTGCCCTGATGCAATCGATGAAATTCTGATAGTGGTTCCCAATTCCATCTCCACTTTCACCAGGTACCAGGTCCTTACCCATAAAGGTATCCCAATGATTCACATCTTTTTTCATTATTCCTTCTGACCCGTAAAATGTATTTCCAACGGTATTGGCAGAACTGGTCATATAGGTGCTATTGGTGTCCTTGGTCTCAAAATCCAATCCTCCACGATCCGAAATCCAGTGTCTGACTTCAAACTGCATCATCTTCATTTTATCTCCCTTGCCTTTTTCATTGGGAAATTCGAAGCTAGCCATCATATGATTTGGGGTCTCCTGATCATCATCAAACATAAAATGCCCTCCCATGGCGGATATTTTTGTAGGCAGGGTAACTCCCAGTCCCATCCGGGCAATATCTACCTCGTGAACTCCCTGGTTTCCCATATCTCCATTGCCATAATCCCATTGCCAGTGCCAGTTGTAGTGGAACCTGTTTTTGGTAAAAGGCTTTTCGGGTGCAGGCCCCATCCATAAATCGTAATCGACGCCGGCAGGGATAGGCTCTACAGAAGCTTTCCCGATGGTGTCGCGCCATTTATAACAGAATCCCTTAGCCAGATACACCTCACCTAATTGGCCTGTATGTAGGTATTCAGCCATGGATTGAGCACAGGGGTTGCTTCGTTGTTCAGCCCCATCCTGAACAATTACATTGTATTTCCTGGAAGCTTCAAGCAATTTTTGACCTTCCCAGAAGGTGTGGCAACAAGGCTTTTCCACCGTAACATGCTTGCCCGCCTGTATGGCCCAGATAGCAGCCAGGGTATGCCAGTGATTTGGGGTGACGATGGAAACTGCATCAATATCTTTGTCTTCGTATAAGAGCCTCAGATCGGTATAAAGTTTCGGCTTTTTCAGGCCTTTATCTGTAAAGAGTTTCTTTACGACCCCTTCAAATAAATTGCTGTCAACATCACAGAGTGCGGCTACTTCAACATGCTCAAGTTTTTGATATTCTTTTATGTGATTCTGGCCCATACCATGGATGCCAATCACTGCAACCCTAACTTTGTCATTGGCCCCTTTCCAGCTTGAAGAATTGCCGAATAGAAGGGGGGAGGCTGACAGGGCAAAAGAACCTGCACTTGTTTTTTTGATAAAGTCTCTTCTTTCCATATTAGTATTTTCTGATTAGTATATTTCTGTAATGTAATATGCTACCATGATCCTGAATGAGGATATGCCCTTCTGGTATTTGTCCAAAATTAGAATATTCATTGAATTTACTTTCGCTGATTTTTTGCTTAAAGCCATCACTAAATCGATTGTAAGTCAGAATTAGTTTTCCATTCAACCAATGTTCAACCAGCCCGTCTCGGGAAATTATTTTACTGCTGTTCCATTCCCCCAAAGGCAAGGGTTCTTTATCGCAGGAAGCCGGAAAAATCTCATACAAGGATCCAAGGGTATGATAATCACAAGGTGTCATTTTCCCGTTTAGCATCCATTCGTGGTTTTGGTCATCCAAAATCTGATATTCGGGTCCGATCCCATGTTTCATGTTTTCCAGTTTTCTCTCTTCGACATAATACTTCACCCCGCTGTTTCCTCCTTTGCTAAGCATTTTCCATTCCCAGCGCAATTCAAAGTCTCCGAACTTCTCTAAGGTAATGATATCCCCTCCATTTCCACTTTCCGCGCCATTGGTGGCATTTACAATCAGAAGGCCATTTTCGATTTGCCAGCCTTCTTCGGGGAAAGCATCACTATTAATGCCTCTCCATCCCTTGCTGGTTTTTCCATCAAAGAGTGCCACAAATTCAGCCGGGCTTTCGTCCCGGTAACGCTGCTGGTAATCGTGCCAGGTTTCTATGGATGTGTTCATGGCTACTTCCGCATCTTGTTTGATGTTGTAACACTGAAGCCCGAAAGGCCCTTCAAAGCCATTGTCTTTGGCGAACTTAACCACTTTATAGGTATCAAATGATCCTTCTCCCAGGGGCTGGATTAGCCGATCCCAGCCCATTTCCTTAGTATCGCCTGCATCGGCACCGCAAATTGAGATCATATACAGGAAGGGAAGTGCTTCTGACAGTTTTTGCTCCCAGCCCTGGGCCCCTTCAGCTTTTAGCAGGTGACAAAGATTGAATACGGCTCCCACATTATCGCGGTCCGCCATTTTTGCCAGGCGAAGCGAATGCCCGGTCGTCTCACAGTAAACATCTACATGTGGATAAGCGGCGATCCTGACCCCATATGGTGCAGCAAAATCAGCCAGATCCTGAATGGCTTTCACAACAAATGGGTCGCCCTCGGCCTGATTTTCCTGGTAGGTATCGGCCCGTATAATAAGCGTGACGAGCAGATCGCGGTCCTGGGAATCCATAATTGCCTCCTTCAAACCTTCTTTATAGCTCATGTTTCCTGAACTGTCGATGTCGAGATTCCAGTAGAGCTCTGGCATTTTTATACCTGCCTTGTCAAGGGCATCGCGGCGGGTAGGATAATCTCCGGCCCCGTAGTGCCCTCCCCAACCATCATAACCCAGTTCTTTAAAGAGGGCAACCTTTGCCTCCATTTCTTCGGGAGCATTGGGCAGGTTCCCGGCATTGGCAAAGCAGTAGAAGGTATTATCAAGTTCCTTCTCCGGTGTTGAGCATCCAAAAAGAGAGGCCAAAAAAATGAAAAATAGTAAGTGTTTCATATTGATATCTTGCTTAGTTAGTATCTAAATGCTTTCATAGCCTCCAGCATGGCCACAATATTTTGCGGTGGCACTTCGGCCTGGATGTTATGTATAGTACTGAAAACAAATCCACCTCCAGGTGCAAGGGCTTCGATGTTTCGTTTTACATTGTCTTTCACCTGTTCGGGTGTGCCTGAGGGTAAAATATGCTGTGTATCCACTCCTCCTCCCCAGAAAACGACATCCTTTCCAAAATCCTTTTTTAATTGAAGGGGTTCCATACCTGTGGCTGTGACATGAACCGGATTCAGAATATCAACACCCATTTCAATTAAATCAGGAATAATCGGCCTCACATTTCCGCAGGAATGGAATAATATTTTAGCATCAGGCTTTTTGTTTTTAATAAACTCCAACACTCTTGTAAAATGCGGCTTATAGTGTTCCCTGAACTGCTCCGGATCAATAAGCTGCGATTGTTGTGTTCCGTAGTCATCGCCTTCGCCAAAAACATCTACCACATCCCCGATTTCGTCTAACAAAGCGTCCCAAAACTCAATTTTCAGATCGGCCAGTTTCCCAACCAGCTTATCAGAATTGAGCGGATACATAAAGGGGTCAAGCATGCCGTTTTCCATCCCCCGAACGCGTTGGTGCATTTCGAACAGACCGGCACACAAGCCTTTTGTAAAAACCAATTTGCCACTGTCCCGGTATGCTCTTGCCTTGTCCCGCAATCCGGCAAAGCGCTCTTTGTTTTTTGCATCGGGCCATGGATATGTTTCCACCACATTTTCTTCCGAAAAATCGATGGTTTCCATGGGACTTTTCACCAAAGAAAACCAATAACCGTTTTTTGGAAAATGATGCGTAAACCCCCATTCATCTCTATACTCAAAATAGTCGTCCCGGTCTTCCAGTTTTGAATATACGTCCCAGTTGTGGCTGGTAAGTGGGAACACCCCCCGGACATCTGAATCTAAGTCCTGCAGTACTTCCTCCGATGGGACAACAATTTGTTGAATAACATCTGCCCAATCAGGAGCTTCTGACTCTTTCCCTTTGAATTTCAGATAATTCTGATAGGCCGTCTTGGTAATTCCTGTCCAGGTTGTTGCAGCCAGATCATAAGGAATACGGTCGGTCTCTTCGAAGTTTAAAGCCTTTAATAATCTGTCTCTCGAATTCATAACTATATTTTTGTTAGAGGTTTCATACGTGGAACCAGCAAATGAATAACCAGAATTCCTGCTAGGTACATGCATGAAGCGACCGCAAAAGCAATTACATATCCGTGCTGACTTGATTCAGTCAAGGCATGACCAACCAGCAGCGCAGTAACCATTCCTCCGGTGGTACTTACCGTGGTGGCAAATCCGGTAACAGAACCCACTACATTTTTGGGAAACAGATCGGATATCACCGTGAAGATATTGGCGGACCAGGAACAGTGTGCAGCAGCTGCAAGTGCGATGAGAGCCACAGAGATAATAAGGGAGGAATGATAGGGTACCGACATGACCGGTATAACCAGAAGTGCAGAACCAAGCATGGTAATTTTACGAGAGAAATTGACGGACTTTCCTTTCTTCAATAATAAGGAAGATATAGCTCCACCGGTAATCCCGCCCAGGTCGGCTATCACATATATGGAGACCAGGGGCAGAGCCATCTCCTTCAGGTCGATCCCAAATTTTGTGTTCAGGAATTTGGCACCCCAGAAAAGGTAAAAGTACCATGCGGGATCAGCCAGAAGTTTGCCCAGAGCCACCGCCCAGGTTTGTCGGTATTTCAGGAGCCTGAGCCAACTGATCTTCACTTTTTCCGCTTCGGCTTCGCCATCTTCAATAAAGGCAATTTCTGCCTTATTGGTAAACCTGCTTTCACGGGGCTTCCGGTAAAAAATCAGCCAGAAGAACAACCAGAAGAAACCAAGTAGACCAGACAAAATAAAAACCCATCGCCAGGATCCCAGGGCACCAATAATCAGTGGAATAGTAATAGGGGCAAGAATGGCACCCACATTTGAACCACCGTTAAACAATCCTGTCGCAAAGGCTCTTTCTTTCCTGGGGAACCATTCGGCTACGGTTTTAATGGCTGCCGGAAAATTCCCCGCTTCACTGAGCCCCAGGCCTATCCTTGCCAGGGCAAATCCCACCCATGACCTGGCTGCTGCATGCAGCATGCTTGCAACGCTCCATAAGGCAACAGCGATAGAAAAACCAATTCGCGTTCCTACACGGTCCATTACATAGCCCATAAGCAGGGTGCCAATGGCATAGGCAAACTGGAAGGCAGCAACAA
The DNA here is from genome assembly GCA_964487735.1 of uncultured Bacteroidales bacterium. Lineage (GTDB taxonomy): Bacteria > Bacteroidota > Bacteroidia > Bacteroidales > B18-G4 > B18-G4. Next base: position 5,681 of record CAZASJ010000130.1, read on the forward strand.
TGTACCCATATTCCTGTTCGCTCCAACCAATCTCAGTTTCCAGAAAGGGAGCCAGGATTCCCATGATAAACCTGTCAAAATAATTTACCGTGGTGGCAAAGAACAGCATGGCTACAATTGCCCATCTGTAATTTGTCTTCTTTATCATGTTCGTTTTTTCACTCATACTTCTAAAGCGATTTTCTTTCTATAAACCGAATGGGGATGATACTATGTACCGGGCGACCATGCTTTACGAATGCTGCCATTTCATTAGCCATTTGTTGAAAATCGCAGGATACCACCGAAATGCCATCACGAATTACTTCTTTAAAGGGAGTTTCATTATAGGCCACCACTCCGATATCCTTCCCCATTACCCAGGACCTGCTATTGCAACATTTAATCACTTTCACGAGATCACTATCCTCAATCACGAAGTAGACCTTATCTCTTTGGATTTCTTCTTTGGCCAGTGATTCTACCACCGAATAAGCTTGATCATACTTCTTACAGAAATATATAAACCCTTTTTTCAAGGTTTCAGAATGTCCTTTCGGACCAGGATAGCAAAGCACTATTTCGCTATACTTTTTCAAAAGAGGATAAGCGGACTGTAAGGCCATGAAGGTACCCTTATGAAAGTCCTGGGTAATATGATTATAATCGGTAGCAATAGTGTCATTGCGGGATATAATAAGCAACTGCCTCCTTGGAATTCTGGAAATAACCTTTGGAATACGGGGATGATTAAAGGAGGAAATAAGGTAGTAATCAAATTTCCCAAAATTTCTGTTAATCACCATTTCAAACACCTGGATGTTGTAATGATGAAAATAAAGATCAACTTCGTAGCCATCTCCCAGACTTCCTGAGAATTCATTATAAAGCAACTGGAGCTGCGGATCGAAGCTGTGGATCAACAGTAATATCCTTGTTTTTGCTTTAACCCTGTTATGCAGAACAAAATAACCTCTTCGACTAATGGATTCTACGAGTCCCTTTTCCATTAGTAAATGGTAGGCTTTTACCAGGGTTTTCCGTGCGACACCGTATTGCTTAGCACCTTCATTTACCGTGGGGAGTTTATTTCCGGGTAAGAGCTTGCCCTGCTTAATGGATGCTTCAATGAAGGAAGCTATCTGCCCGGACTTTGATTCTCCGGCGAATTCGCTCCATGTAAAACAGGACATATCATCAACAGCATTCATCTGTGCTACTTATTAGATCGTGTACTACCCTGTGCCACTACCTAATAATATGAAATATATGATATTAAGAAGAATCCCTGCGCTATTTGTAACGATTCTAAGACTTTGATCAGGTTATTTAAATCTTTGTACATATCGCTATTCTTAAGCAGATTTTAAAAAGTATCCCGGTATCAGCTAGCCGCAAACAATGGCTGCCGTAACTATCAATGCGATAAATTCATTTGAAATAAATGATGCAATAATTGGAGATACCGGTGCTTGTGAGCACCTAATACCGGGTCAAACTGAGCACTTGATTCCGGAATCTATATATTTCAATGTCTGGGCAATATGAATTTTCAATGGGTTTAGAGATTGACTGCTC
>CAZASJ010000131.1:0-7157 GCA_964487735.1 uncultured Bacteroidales bacterium
CTTTAGGGATGCTGGTTACTGGTTACTGGTTTCTGGTCTGTTCTTGGTACTTGGTACAGGGTTGATAATTGTCAATTTTCCATGTAACCATGTAGCCATCTAGCAATTTAGCCATTTAACAATTAAGCACTTTAACTTTCCCCGGTATCCGGAACCCGGTATCTGATACCAAAAATCACTGAAACAGGATGCTGATATGATCAATCCATAATTGACAATATTAAACAATCGCCCAAAGAAAAAGCCGGAACAATGCTGCCCCGGCTCTATTATCGAAATAAATCTATAGTATTTTAATTGTTGAAGTCTTTCAGGTTTTCCATCAGTTTCTTCCTGGTGAAAAAGATACGGCTCTTAACCGTTCCAATGGATATTTCCAGCTGTTCAGCGATTTCTTTGTACTTAAATCCCTGTGTGTGCATCTCAAAAGGAACTCTTTGGTCATCAGCTAAGCTTTCAATTTCTTTCAATATCTCTTTTTCAGATAAACTCCCATCCGGTGTCAATGGAGTATTGTTCACTGAGCTGTTAAGATGATACAGGTTATCCGTTGTATCAATGATTGTCCTGGCACGTACATTCCTACGGTAATTGTTAATGAAAATATTTTTCATTATCGTGAAAAGCCATGCCTTTAGATTGGTTGAGTCAACAAACTTATCCCTGAATACAAGAGCTTTTAAATAAGTTTCCTGCAAGAGGTCCTGGGCATCATCATCATTCCCTGTAAGTTTCTTGGCAAAATATTCCAGATGCTTCTGCATACTGGTTAGCTTATAATTGAATTCTACAGTTGTCATTGTTGTGGTTGTTTGTTTAATTCTGTTTCGGCAAAGTTAAACAATAATAACATGCAAAGTCAAGTTTTTTAGCAAGTATTTTATAATAAATCTAAATAAAAATAATAAAAAGCTGAAAATCAGACAAATAAAATTAAAGTAAAAATGTACCCGAATAGGTGTAAGAAAAGCTAAAATGGATAAAACCCTGATAAATTAAACAAAAAATCAATAATTTATAAGCACCTTGTCTCTGAAATCAAGGGATGTGGCAACCTTGTGAACATGTCTGGGGATGTCCGAGGAAAGCTTGTCCTGTTGAATGCCGCAAACATACACAGGTTTCTTTGGAAAGAGCTTGCTGAGCTGGTTCAGGTAATCGACCATTTTGTCTTTAACAACAGAAGATGAGAAGGAAGTGACAACAACATCAGGATTGGTTTGCCTCTTCACTGTTTCAATATCTGAGATCGGGATTCCCTGTCCGAGGAAAATGGTCTTATGGCCTTTTTTACGGATCAGGTAATTATAAACCAGGAGGCCTATATCGTGCAATTCCCATTCCGGTAAGACAAGTAAAAATGTCTTGCTGTCGGCCTTGGCCTCCGGTGATATGCTGTCGATGGCGGCAAAAAGCTTTTGCCTGATCAGGTTTGATATAAAATGTTCCTGGGCGGGGCTGATGGTGCCGATCTGCCATAAAATGCCAATCTTGTTTAACAAAGGATACAACACACTGAAGAGGGTATCTTCAAGGCCAATCTTGATAATGGAGGTATTTAGAACCTTTTCAAACTTTACCTCATCCATATCGATCATTGAAATGATCAGGCTCTCGATCGTACCGCTGTGCTTTTGCGATTGCATACTATTCAATTCAAGTACCTTTTGGCTTAATTCTTCATCATCCAGGATAGCAACTTTGGAAATTTTTAAGCCATTTTCTACCAATACTGATACATTCAGAAGCCGTTTCAGGTCATTGTCACAATAATGCCTGATGTTGGATTCAGATCGTTCCGGATTTATAATATTATAGCGTTTTTCCCATATCCTGATGGTGTGGGCTTTAACGCTGGTAATGCGTTCCAGATCTTTTATTGAGTATTGATTTGTCATCGCTTTGTCGAACTACTGAATTATAACAACTAATTTATGAAAATGTTTAAGGGATTGCATATATATAATAAACAAATACGATTATCATGTCCTTTTTGTACAGCAATTGCCAGAATGCGATCAAAGCAATGCTCATAATAATTTGTAACTTCGCATCCGTTACAATCATGACTGAAATAAAGAACATAGTAATCATTGGAGCCGGAAATGTAGGGACGTTGCTTGCGTGCGCCTTTCACGATGCTGGCTGCAATATTGTCCAGGTAGCAGGGAGAAGGGAAGCTGCTGTTTTTGCACTTTCCGAAAAGCTTGGGGCTGAGTATACACTGTCTTTTGAGGATATTATGAAAAGGCAGGATCTGTATCTCATGGCGCTGCCTGATGAGGCTATTAAGGAGATACTTCCCAGGCTGGATCTCTCAGATGAACTTTTAGTCCATACTTCAGGTTCTGTGCCCATGAGTATATTGAATGGGTATTCTGAAAATACAGGAGTTTTTTATCCCTTGCAAACATTTACGCGTAGCAGAAAAATAGATCTCAATGAAGTACCGTTCTTACTGGAAGCAAATCGAATTGATAATGAGGAGCGATTGCTAAAGCTGGGCAGGAAATTGAGCAATAATGTACACCTTGCTGATTCAATGCAAAGACAGCATATGCATTTAGGGGCCGTATTTGCCAGCAATTTCAGCAATCATATGTATGATATTGCCAATCGATTGTTTAAAAAATATGGCTTCGATTTTGATATGCTGGCTCCACTTATCAGGGAAACGGCAGCAAAAGCCGTTGAGCTCGGCCCCGACAAAACACAAACAGGCCCTGCTTTGAGAAAAGACATTGAGGTGATTGAAAAACACCTGGCTTTGCTGGAAAATGACCCGGCTGCTCAGGAATTGTATAGAATGATCTCACAGAATATCATGGACCAATCAAGAAAAGAAGATGACGAATTATAAAGAATTGCTGATGAACATCAGCACATTTGTTTTCGATTATGATGGCGTACTGACAGAAGGCCTTGTCTTATTGACGGATGAAGGAGAACCTTTGCGAACCGCCAATGTGCGAGATGGTTATGCATTGCAGCTGGCAGTTAAGAAAGGATACAGGATTGCTGTTATCTCCGGCGGAAAGTCAAAATCTATGATGAACAGGCTCAATTCATTAGGAATCAAAGATGTATTTCTGGGGGTTGAACATAAACTGGATGTTTTTGAAGCTTACCTTAAAGAAAATGGCATCAGCCCTGATGAAGTTGTTTATATGGGCGACGACATCCCTGATTATCATGTGATGAAAAAAGCAGCCATGCCTGCCTGTCCTGCTGATGCAGCAGAAGAGATACGCGCCATTTCAAAGTATATCAGTCATTTTGACGGAGGAAAAGGCTGTGTGAGAGATATTATTGAACAAGTATTAAAGTTACAACAAAACTGGATGGACGATGATGCATTTAAATGGTAGCCGAGGCAGCTTCCGGAACTGGATATCCATGCTGCGCATGCCAAACCTGGCCATAATTGTTCTTGCCCAGTACTTACTTGGATATGGCATCATAAGGCCCCTGATGCTGACACAGTCAGTAGATCCGCCCCTTGGTCATCTGAATTTCTTTATTTTGGTATTGATAAGCGTTTTGATCGCCGCCGCCGGCTATATCATTAATGACCATTTCGATGTAAACACGGATAGAAAAAATAAGCCTGGCCGGAATATGCTTGAAGGCAGTATTTCGGTGAGAAAGGCAATGAATGCTTATTATGCAATGAATGCTGTGGCAATGGTTGCCGGTTTTTATCTTGCATACATTGCCGGTTCCTTTCAACTAGGCCTGATATTTCCTGCCATTGTTGGATTGCTGTGGTTTTATTCTTCACGCTATCAGCGCATTTTGTTCTGGGGCAATTTTATTGTGGCATTGCTGTCAGCATTCATTGTACTGATCATTTGGCTGTTTGAATTCTTCATGCTGCTAAACAATACCGGCGATTTTGTGGGTGTGATCAATCAGCTTGCAGCCATTAATAAGTATGTATGGGCATATGCATTTTTTGCATTTCTGGTTACGCTGATACGCGAAATGCTTAAGGATATTCAGGATATGAAAGGCGATATGACTACGGGCTACAGAACATTGCCCATTGTGTGGGGAATCAATGTTGCCCGCACTATTTCAGCCTCAGTGCTGATACTGACAGGCATCTTTCTCGCCTTAGCCCAATACTACTTGTATTCTAAAGGAATGAATCTTCCTTTCTGGTATTTGCTGATAGCCGTCCAGAGCATTATCATTTACCTCTTATATCTAATTTTCGTTACAAAAGACAGTACCCAATACGGATTTCTTAGCAATACAGCTAAAATGATCATGCTTGCAGGTATATTGTCCATGGAACTCATTTATATCAGCTTCTAAGCATGAACTTAAAGAACCTGGAATCATATAATTTGATCCTGGCATCGGCTTCGCCACGACGTCAGGAGCTTCTTGCGCAGCTGGGAATAGCATTTGAGGTAAAGCTTAAACCTGTAGCAGAGGATTATCCCGGAGGGATGGATGAGGAAGAAATAGCCCTCTACTTATGCAAAAAGAAAGCAGATGCATTTACTTCTGAACTGAAAAACAACAATACCATCATTATCACTGCCGATACCATTGTTTGCCTGAAGGGTGAAATCCTCGGAAAACCTTCAAACCGGGAAGAGGCAATAAGTAGTTTGAAAAAGCTTTCGGCTAAAAAGCACAGTGTAATCACCGGGGTATGCATTAAAAGCGGGATGAAGGAAGTGAACTTTGCCGTAAGCACGGATGTTTACTTTAAAGAATTGCGGGACGACGAGATCATCCACTACGTGGACAAATATAAACCCTTCGATAAGGCTGGTGCATACGGCATTCAGGAGTGGATTGGTTTTGTAGGTGTAGAACGAATTGATGGATCATTTTACAATGTAATGGGGCTCCCGGTTTTGAAGTTGTATGAAGAATTGCGAAAATTTTAGTAATTTTATAAGGAAGACAATCAAATGAAGAGACCGCATATATTAGTTACAAATGATGATGGCTACTATGCTCCCGGTATCAAGAAATTGACCGAGATCATGAGGGAGATCGGTGATGTTACTGTTGTAGCACCGGAGGATCCGATGTCGGGGACAGGACATTCTATCACCGTACGAACTCCATTGAGACTGAGGAAGATCCATGAAGAACCAGGCTTGGCCATATGGTCATGTGCAGGAACACCGGTTGATTGTGTAAAGCTGGGTGAACAGATCGTGTTGAGAGGAAAACCTGATCTCGTTGTGTCGGGAATCAACCATGGCTCAAATGCGGCGATAAATATTGTTTATTCCGGAACCATGGGTGCCGTTATTGAAAGCTCCATCAATGGAAATCTTGCCATTGGCTTCTCATTGTGTGACTATAGTCATTCTGCTGATTTTGAGCATGTAAATAAATACGTGAAACAAATCGCTCTTCAGGTGCTTGAGAAAGGATTGCCGGAACGTACATGCCTGAACGTGAATATTCCAGCTATGAATGGTGAGGCCATCAAGGGGATCAGAGTATGCAAACAAGCTGATGCCCGCTGGGTTGAAGAATATGATGAAAGAACGGATCCTGCCAACAGGAACTATTATTGGCTAAAAGGCAAATTTGTGTTGCTTGACGAAAGGCTTGAAACCGATGAATTTGCCCTTTCAGATAATTATGTTTCAATTGTACCGGTACATCACGATATGACGGCTCATCATGCCATGGAACATATAAATAAATTTGATCTGGATGTTTAACAGGAATTCATTGTGGTTTGGTATTTTGATCGGCATATTGATGCCCCTTACCATTTATGGCCTGTTATACCTTGGATTGATCATATACGAACAAGCAAGCGGGACAGTCCCCGGATTTGATGAATCGCTCCTTCAATTGCTAAGTCCCGTAATCAATCTGTTTTTTATTCGTTATTACTTTGTAACAAAAAAGTATGATGATACAGGCAGAGGGTTGCTCCTGGTCACATTTATATACGTGGTTGCGTATTTTGTTATTAATTAAGAAAGAATACCGGATTCCGGAATAGATATGAAATATTATGTAATAGCCGGTGAAGCCTCAGGCGACCTTCATGCTTCAAATCTGATTAAGGAACTGAAGAAAAGGGATGGCGAAGCAGATTTTCGATGCTGGGGTGGTGAACTGATGGAGGCAGAAGGTGCTGAATTGGTAAAGCATTATCGTGATCTGGCCTTCATGGGCTTCGTTGAAGTGCTCCTGAATATCAGGACCATCATGCGGAATTTACGTTTTTGCAAAGAAGATATCTTGTCCTATGCTCCTGATGTAATCATCCTGGTTGACTATCCTGGATTTAATTTGCGGATTGCAAAGTTCGCCGCCGAAAACGGGATCAGGGTCTTTTATTATATCTCGCCGCAGGTTTGGGCATGGAAAAAATCACGCACGCATAAGATCAAAAAGTATGTAGAGCGCATGTACGTGATTCTTCCCTTCGAAAAGGACTTTTATGCAGATTACGATTACGACGTAGATTTTGTTGGACATCCATTGCTGGATGCCATTGATGATACTGAACTTTCTGTGAAAGATCCCGATAAAAGGCAGGTGATCGCTGTATTGCCAGGGAGCCGGAAGCAGGAGATCCATAAGATGCTTTCAGTCATGCTGAAAATGACAGATCAATTCCCTGAATATCGTTTTATTGTTGCAGCTGCACCCTCTTTGCCAGCTGAATTTTATATAAATGCCATTGGTTCCAGAGATGTTGAGATCATTACAGGTGACATGCATACCATATTGCGTAAAGCTTCCTTTGCCATGGTAACATCCGGGACTGCCACCCTGGAGACGGCTCTTTTCAGGATACCCGAAGTGGTTTGTTATAAAGGAGGATGGCTTTCATACCATATCGCCAGGAAGCTGATTAAGATCAAATATATTTCCCTTGTTAACCTTATCATGGATCGTGAGGTTGTGAAAGAACTAATTCAGGGAAACTTTAATCCCGGGAGCCTTCAAAAAGAATTGTCACGATTGATAAACGATAAAATGTATCGTGAGCAAATGCTTTCAGACCTTGATGCCCTAAGAATAAAGCTGGGCGGTAAAGGTGCATCCGCTCAGACTGCCGAATTAATGATCAATAGACTGGGATAGATCATAATCCATAATTCAGTGCCTCCTCTGTAGTTTTAACGAAAGAGGATAATCCATAATTCATAATCCAT
>CAZASJ010000132.1:0-7041 GCA_964487735.1 uncultured Bacteroidales bacterium
ATCATGAAACGTATCAGTATAATGGCCCTGTTGCTGGCGGTTTTCAGCCTTGCAATACTAACTTCCTGTGAACAGGAAAAAGCTGAGCCAAAGGCAAAATATGTATTTCTTTTCATAGGGGATGGTATGGGGATCTCCCACGTAACTGTCGCTGAGGAATACCAGGCACAAATGAATGATGTAGAAAATGCCCCTTTTGGCTTTTCTGAATTTCCGGTTGTATCCATGAGTACAACCTATGCCGCAAACAGGTTTATTACAGGATCTGCTGCTGCGGGTACTGCCCTGGCCACCGGCCAGAAAACAAATATCGGAAGGATCTCCATGGACACATCCGGTATAACACCCTTTGAAACCATCGCAGAAAAAGCAAAGAAGGCAGGATTCCGTGTAGGTATTATCAGCAGCGTATCCATCGACCATGCCACCCCAGCCTGTTTTTACGCACATCAGAAAAGCAGGAACATGTATCATGAAATAGGGCTTGACCTGGCTCACAGCGACATTGATTTTTTTGGAGGAGGTGGATTCAAAAATCCCCTGGTGGAAGGTGTGGATGTTGTTAATATGGCTATGGAAAATGGCTTTAACTATATCGATGATAGTGAAGCGTTCAGGGCTTTAAGCACTGCTGAAGGAAAAGTGCTTTTTGTGAATCCGGAGCTCTCCAGCGATGCTGCCATGCACTATGCAATCGATCAGCCTGAAGGATATATCACACTGGCAGAGATCACCCAAAAAGCCATTGAATACCTTTACAACGACAAGGGATTCTTTATGATGGTGGAAGGTGGAAAGATCGACTGGCTAAGCCATGCAAATGATGCAGGATCAATGGTCAGGGAGGTGATCGATTTCTCTGCTGCCGTAGATCAGGCATTTGAATTCTATCAGAAACATCCAGAGGAAACCCTTATTATCGTTACTGCTGATCATGAAACCGGGGGTTTGGGCCTGGGCTATGTCGATACCAAATATGAAACAGATTTTGCATTGTTAGCCAATCAGAAAATGTCGGGAGAGCAATTTAACAAGCTGCTGACCGAATGGCGGAAGAACAACCACCTGAATGAAAAAGGATATAAAATGATGCTCAAGCTCATTGAGGAAAACTTCGGTATTGGCAATGAAAATGCCATCTCACCCATGACAAAAAAAGAAAATGCAGACTTAAAACAAGCTTTTCTGGCTTATGACCTCAGCCAGGAAGGAGAGTATGTGAATTATAGCCCTGTCACATATTTAAGTACACAGATCCTGAACCATCATGCAGGTTTGGGCTGGACATCAAGTTCACATACAGGTGTGTCTGTTCCGGTTTATGCCATTGGTGTAAACAGTATGGCTTTTTCCAAAAAGATTGATAATACAGATATCCCTAAGGTGATCTGGGAAACGATGAATTAAGGGTTCCTAATCTTCTTTCACATTCAGTTTCAGGCTAAGTTCATCGAGCTGGTCACCGGCTATGGGTGAAGGGGAATCGATCATCATATCCCGGCCTGAATTATTCTTAGGAAAGGCAATGAAATCACGAATAGAATCCTTCCCGCCAAAGAGTGCCACCAACCGATCAAAGCCCAGGGCAATGCCTCCATGCGGAGGGGCTCCGTATTCAAAGGCATTCATCAGGAATCCAAATTGTTCCTGAGCCTCTTCATCCGTAAATCCAAGCAGGCTAAACATTTGCTTTTGCAAGGTTTTATCGTGAATTCTGATGGATCCGCCCCCGATCTCTACGCCGTTGATCACAAGGTCGTAAGCATTGGCACGTACCATGCCCGCATCCGTTGCCAGCAGTTCAAGATCTTCTTTCTTTGGTGAGGTGAAAGGATGATGCATGGCATGAAAGCGCTTTGAGTCTTCATCCCATTCCAGCAAGGGAAAGTCGACTACCCACATCGGTTTAAATACCTTCGGATCGCACAGGCCTAGCTGTTTACCCATCTCAAGCCTTAATTCACATAATTGCTTTCTGCTGGCATTAGCATCACCGGAAAGAATCAGGAGAAGGTCTCCGGCCACAGCTCCAAATTTATCTGCCCATGATTTCAGGTCTTCCTCTCCGTAAAACTTATCTACCGACGATTTAAAGGTCCCGTCAGGGTTGCATTTCACATACACAAGACCCAGGGCGCCAATTTGTGGTTTTCTAACAAAATCAGTGAGGGCATCCAATTGCTTGCGTGAGTATTCTCCGCATCCGGAAGCACAAATTCCTACGACCAGTTCAGCATTGTCGAATACATTAAATCCTTTTCCTTTTGCAAGATCGTTGAGTTCGACAAACTCCATTCCAAAACGAATATCCGGCTTATCCGAGCCATAGCGCTTCATGGCTTCGCTATAAGGCATCTGTGGAAATGCTTCCACCTCCACACCTTTGATCTCTTTAAGCAAATGCGTTGTGAGTCCTTCAAATGCCTGCAGTACATCTTCCTGGGCCACAAAAGCCATCTCACAGTCGATCTGTGTAAATTCCGGCTGACGGTCGGCACGAAGGTCTTCATCCCTGAAACATTTCACGATCTGATAGTAGCGATCATAACCGGCCACCATCAAAAGCTGTTTAAAGGTTTGCGGGGATTGTGGCAAAGCATAAAATTCACCTTTATTCATCCTTGAGGGCACTACAAAATCGCGGGCACCTTCCGGAGTAGACTTGATCAGATAGGGGGTTTCTATCTCAAGAAAGCGAAGCTTATCCAGGTAATTCCGAACTGCGATCGCGATGCGGTGGCGCAGCTCAAGATTATCCCTCAGGGGTGCTCTCCTCAGGTCGAGGTAGCGATATTTCATCCTGAGTTCCTCCCCCCCATCGGTATCATCTTCAATGGTAAAAGGAGGAGTCTTTGAGGTATTCAGAATGCTAAGTCCTGTTACTTTTATTTCAATGTCACCTGTCGGGATATTCGGGTTTTTGGATTCCCTTTCGATCACCACCCCTTCGGCGCGGATCACAAATTCCCTTCCCAGCGTCCTAACCTTCTTTATCAGGGCAGGATCAGCATCTTCTTCCTTGAACAACAATTGTGTGATCCCGTACCGGTCGCGCAGGTCAATCCACATCAGGGCACCTTTGTCCCTGACCCTTTGCACCCATCCGCTAAGGCTTACTTCTTTATTGATGTGTTCTGATCTTAACTCCCCGCAGGTATGTGTTCTGAGCATATTATTTGTTTTTACTCCCGCCTTTGTTGGCAGGTATTTTTCAGCTTTGCGAAATTAATAAATATTTTACTTGGATGACTTGGTAGCGATGTCGACACCAATGAAAACCAGTCCGAAGATGTTAGATTCAGAATAGCTTTCAAATCCGGGAATCTGAATGTCGGCAATATTGGTAAGGCCGTAGTAGAATCTGGCACCTGCTGTTAAGTGCCATTTATTATTCTTATCCAGTGGAATTCTGCCCCCAAAGCCAATAGACAGGCCAATATCATAGGATTTGTAAATATCCACCAATGTTTCTTCAATGGCTCCTGAAGTGACCATACCCAGGGTGTCGGTGATCACCCCTTCGCCGGTGATGGTCCCTGCCATCAGAAAAGATGCATAAAATCCACCTTCAACATAATAATTTCTGTTTGGGTTCAAAAAGAAGCGGTCCATCAGCAGGAGGCTGACATATCCCAGGTCTTCCCTTAATTTGCTAAGTACGATCCTGCTGCTATCGGAGGGGTCTGTATAATCGATGTCATCCAGTCCACAGCCAAGCGAAAGAATATCCAATCCCAGCAGAATGCTGTTATTTTGCCCGACAGGAAGCGTAAAAGTGGCCCCCAATGTGGATGCAAGCTGGATCTTGCTGCCTTCTATATCACCGTAAATGCTGCTTGCTCCCATGCCCAGGTGCCATCCCAGTACGGGAGATGTTTTGCCTGCTTTGCTTATTTCTTCTTTTTCGGAAGGTTCGGCTTCGGCTTCTTCGTCTTCCTCCTGTGCGAAATAAACCACTTTACCACTCTCATACACAATCCGGTCTACCTGTTCACGTGCAATGGAAAACACAGGGCCATTCGGCTTTTCGGGTTTTTTATACTTGATCACCCCCGGTGAAACATCTACAACAATGGCAGGGACCTCTTCGCCCGTTTTTTTGTGAATAATATCCTGTGCTCCGGCTGAAACAACAGCCAAAACCATGATCAATAGCAATAAAAATATCCTGGTTCCCATTTATGAACCATAAAAATATGAAAGGATGTTAAGATAGGTTCGGACTTAAAGACAAACTTATCAACATTAGTTCTTTACGGGAATATCGACGCCAAGTTTAAGAACACCGTAGAGGTTTTTCTCATTGAAGCTTTCGCCGCCACGGGCTTTTGCCACGTTGATCAGCCCGTAAGCTGCACGGGCCTCAATGGTAAAGTTGCTTGACTGTTTATTGCCAAGCCTGACCCCAATGCCTCCCGTGAGGCCAAAATCTGCTGCCGTGAAAGCATCCATGTTGTCATCATCAATTTCCCGGAGTTCGTTTTCCCACTGGCCTTCGATCTCAACTTCATAATTGGCCTGGAAGCGTGCCTGGGCGAGGTATGAAACATAAAATCCACCATTAACATAAAAAGTCCTCTTTTTATCCAGAAAATAGCGGTCCATCACGGTCAGGGTAAAATAATTAAATCGCTGTTCGGCTTCCTTAAGATCGACCGTGGTAGTATCGTTGACCTGGTACGTTTGCGGCGTATATTTAAATCCCTGGAAGGAATATGAGCCCTCAAAGTGCAGGTTGTTTTTTTGTGAAATCGGCAAGGTAAAACCTGCGCCAAAAAGCCCTGACAGCCTCCCTTCTGTTGAGGATAAACTTCCAGCCACAGTGCTAAGGCCCATGCCACCCCACACTTCAACATAAGGGGTAGGAAGTTGTTTTTTCTGTTTTTCTTTTTTCGTTTTTTCCTGTGCAAAACCCAGCGGAGCTGAGACGATGATTGCAAGTATAAGGATGCTTATTCTTTTCATTTATCTACTTTTTAAATATAAAATTTGCTTTTATCTTCAGACCTAAGTTTCTTTGATTTAGGCGTCTGCAAAATTAGTTGTAATCTTTAACATAATCATTGGCCATTCAAAAAAATCAGGCTCCCGCCATCAAAAAGGGGCCCGTCGTAAAGCTCAACGATCGGCATCTTCTGGGCTTCCAGGTATGTTTTCAGCTTTTCGCCTTCGGCATATTTATTCAATGAACCAATGATGAAGACCTTATTATCAAGGATGCCACAGCAGCCCCCGATAAAGCCATGTTTGAATCCTTCGAGGATAATCCCGGCAGGATCAGTATAGAGGCAATCCTTTTCGAAGCGGCCTAACACCCTTTGTATTTTGTCGTCGGAGGTGATGAAATGGTCATCATCAAGAGCCAGGAGGTTGCAACGCGTGTAGCCCTGGTCAACATGGATGAGGTCGGTATCTTCATTCAGGCGGGTAATCACCGAATCGGTATTGCGAAAATTGTGGATCAGAAGCCGGTGGGTTGATACCGCATTGTAGGCAGATGAGGCCGGATATTTCTCCCCTACATTCTGTTCACCCTCAATGACTTCAATTCCATAGCTGTTTAATTCCTCTTTGAATTTAGCCGGGAGGTTGGGTGCCGCGATCAGTCCGGCCGGGCATTGATGAAAGAAGACATCCGGGTGCCCGGAGATGGCTTCATAGGTTATTCCTGAGGTTTCGAGTTCAAGCAAATGGCCATATTCCCTGAGCTTTATTTTTGCCTGTTCCGGAATTTTTTTGTCAATGATAATGAGCATGGTATTCTCTTTTTTCCAGTTTATCGTCCTTAAAAAAGACGACTGTTTTATAAAACTTCAAAAGAGCTTTTTTATTTTTCGCGGCGTAGCCGATGGCGAAATTAAATTGCTTCGGATGGATGTATAATTCCAGGTGTTCCTTGTCGGGTTTCAGCATAAGAGGAGCAAACTCATCAGCCCAGATCTCCGTCATGACCAGCTCCCTGAATGCCTCGTGGAAAGGCCCGGCAACAAGGGCATCGCCACGGAGGAAAGCATCAGCGGGATGCAATCCCATTTTGATCACCCGAACACCGCCGGCTTCCAACACTTTAAAAACAGCAGCAGAGCGTTGAACCGCCTCGTCGATGCCCAATGGCTGATACTTCCCTTCCCGGAATTGCTTTTCCAGTTCTGTGCCCTGAATGACCAGGCATGGATAAATTCTGGAGTCGTCGGCTTCCAGGTCAACGAAAGCTTCAGCTGTTTGTATATCAGATGGCGCGTCATCACCCGGCAAGCCTATCATCATTTGCAATCCAAGGCGAATGCCTGCGGTTTTTATCATTTCAGCGGACTTCAGCGTATCGGCGACCGTGTGACCCCTGCCTGTTTTTTTAAGCACCTCATCCACCATCGACTGTGCACCAAGCTCTACAGTGCTCACTTTGTATTTCCTGAGCAGTTTAATGATCTGCTCATTGATATAATCGGGGCGTGTAGAGATGCGGATGCCATCAATTTTCCCGTCCCGCAGGTAGCTGTTTGCAATCTCCAGGAATGCTTCCTGTTCATCAATGGGTATACCGGTGAAGTTTCCTCCGAAAAAGCCAATTTCCACTTCCTTTTTTCTTTTTGGAAAGGAGGCCAGGTTGCGCTCAATAATGTTTTTGACGTCATCCATTCCGGGCATGCTTAATTGTCCGGTGATCTTATGCTGGTCGCAATAGATGCATCGGAACGGGCAGGCCAGTTCGGGGATGAATATGGGGATGGTATAGTGTTTTGTTTTCAAGAGATTGTATCCTTGCAGCTAAATTAACTCATTTCAGGATAAGCATCAATCATTTATCATTGAAACCCACAATCATTAGATATGAAATCTGATATTTGAAGTTTGAAGTTTGAAGTTTGAAAAAGTGTTAGCGCAAGCCAGGGTGGTTAAAAAACACTGAAACCATGGTACAATGCTGCTATTGTTATTTTTTAAATAAGTTGTATATTTGCCGACCTATGGGGCATTAGCTCAGTTGGCTAGAGCGTTTGACTGGCAGTCAAGAGGTCATCGGTTCGACTCCGATATGCT
>CAZASJ010000133.1:0-281 GCA_964487735.1 uncultured Bacteroidales bacterium
AATTACAATATCTTGAAACGGCCGATCAACTCAGTGCACATCCATATTTATGGTCAGGGTATGTAAGCATTGGATCCACAAAACCATTAATCGACAAAAGTGGCAAGATCGTTCAGTATGCGGTCGTTGGAATAATTCTTCTTGGTCTTATTTTATTCCTATTATGGTTAAGGCGAAAAAAGAAGGTATAAAAAAAGTCCCCGCGTCTTAAACAGGGACTCTTCAAAAGTCTGTCTTAATTCAATTCAATAAAATCTAAAAGTCTAATCTTTATCAGCTAG
>CAZASJ010000133.1:333-634 GCA_964487735.1 uncultured Bacteroidales bacterium
ATCGCATGTGCTCTATCTTTATAAGGGCTGTTACTAAGGCTGATTTTCCTGAAAAGTTCTGTTGCTGCCTCATTGTTTAATTTCAAAAAGCAAAGGGCGGTGTACCATTCCGCACGTTCAACATATAGGTTCTGCTTGTGTTTTATAATGAAATTAAATGGGATCAAAGCACTTTGATATTGTCCTAATTCAATGTTTGATATACCTGAGGAACCCCGGGAGGTCCAGCCCGCCGGTGGCCGCGCGCTCGCGCACGAGGAGCGTGGTGATGAGGAACCCCGAGACGACGAAGAACACGTCG
>CAZASJ010000133.1:671-6957 GCA_964487735.1 uncultured Bacteroidales bacterium
CTTGAGTACCTCAGAGAAAAGGTCCAGGGCGGAATTATACTCTTTATTTTCGTATAGCTGGAATGCTTGTATCAATGTGGCATTCTGGCTATTTGTACCCCTGATGAGCAAGGCAGCATCAGGTTGGTAATAGATATTAAACAGGCTGTCGTTCGACATATTTCCATCCGGGCGCAGAAAATACAGAGACATGCTTGTGATAATCAGAAGGACCACAAAACTGGCTGCTGCAATTCTTGAAAGTTTGTGCCGTAGGATTGTTCGTAACAGGCCGGGTTGTTTCTTGTTTTGGGTGAGATCGTGTACGAGATCGAGTTTCTTTCGTAATTCGATCACTTCGCTCTCTTGTATAGCTTCATCTATTTCCTTGTGAAGCTCAAACTCTGCCATGAGTTCCGGATCTTCCATGAGGTCTAAATCGAAGTCCTCAAGTTCTTCTCCACTTAACTCTCCGCTGAGCTTTTCGTCGATAAGTTTAAACAGATCTTTTTCTAATGTTTTCATTGTCTTATTTTATTGAATTCAGGGTCGTTTTTTATCCTTTTAACCAGTATTTCTTTACATTGGAACTTTCTCTTTTTGGCGTACTTCTCGCTTCCAAAACCCATGACTTGTGAGATCTCTTTTAAAGATTGTTTAGCAAAAAACAGTCTTAAAACCTTCTGGCAATCCTCACCTAACGTAAGGAAATGCTTCTGATAAAGTTTAAATCTCTCACTCTTCGGATCAAAAAATGATCTTTCCACGGTTTCTTCAGCGACTTCAAATTCGCCATCAACCTGCAACTTTACACCTGCAACTTTGCGTTTTTCCAACTCTTTAAGCCATAAGTTTTTAACTACTGCATAAACAAATGTCTTAAAAGAGCATGTGATCGCAAAGCTATCATCGTTCACCCTCCTGTAAATAGCAACTATGGCTTCTTGGAAGACATCCCGGGCGTCATCGTCATTGCCACTGTTGTTATTTACGAAGGCCTGTACTGAGGGATAAAACTTCTTGTAGATGTACTCCAATGTATCGGAGTCATGCAATCGTATACCCTCCAGCAACGATTCTTCGATGTAATGCATCACAGTTCCAACTATTAATACCGATTTTTCAAAAAGGTAACCCTAATTCAATAAAAATTTTTCAACTTTTTTTTGTGCTAAAGAGCTTAGTCAATGAAAATCAGTGTGATAGTTAATAAATTAATTTTAGCTTTCGTTCTATAATACGACAAATTTAATTTTTTGTTCCTTAATTCCTATAATATGTTAGAGAATTTAACAATATTGCAAGAACTAACTTAAAGCCTCTGTTAAATTTATGCTTATTCGAAATCTGTTTGTTTCTTGCTTTACGTCATTGGCACTCTTGTCGCTTGGGTTGTCCATTCAACTTAATGGGCAGGATACGCTTTCGGCACAATTTGTTTTTTACAATGTGGAAAACCTGTTCGACATTTCAGACGATTCGCTGAGCCTGGATGATGAATTTACCCCTGATGGTGATAAAAGATGGACTGGGAATCGCTATTATCATAAATTAGACGGGATTGCTAAAACACTAACTTCCCTGGGAGGCTGGGAACTGCCGGCAGTGATTGGTTTATGCGAAATTGAAAATTATAAGGTCCTTGACGATTTGAGGAAACACCGTCTTCTGGCATCCTATGGATATGAAATCATTCATAAGGATTCACCTGATAGAAGGGGAATTGATGTGGCGATGCTCTACAAAGCAGGCATTTTCGATCCACTTCTATCAAATTGGATTGAAATACGCTTCCCATGGGATACAAATTTTGTTACAAGGGATATTTTATATGTCAAGGCTGTGATGTTCCGATCAGATACCATTCATATGTTTATCAATCACTGGCCATCCAGATGGGAAGGGGTGGAAGTGAGCAGGCCAAACAGGCTTGCTGTTGCCAGGCAGCTGAGAATCGTTGTAGATTCTCTTTTTAAAGCGGAAATTCATCCGAATATTATTATAGCGGGTGATTTGAATGATACTCCGACTGATTCTTCCGTATTTTCTGTCTTAGGGGCAATAAGTACAACGAGTACAGATATAAAGTGTTTGTATAATCTTATGTATCCATTTCATAAGCTTGGGCAAGGGACACTGAAATATCAGGGCAATTGGGATGTGTTTGATCAAATCATCGTCTCAGGACACTTATTGAATGGAGCAGGCATAAAGGTCAGGAATAATGAAGCCTATATTTTCAATGAGGAATTTCTGTTGATTAAAGACGAGCGCTATCTTGGAAAGAAACCTTTTAGGACATATACAGGACCGGCTTACCAAAGTGGTTTTAGCGACCATTTGCCTGTATACATACTATTACAAAAGCCTTTGAACTCAAATAGCAGGGAAGCAGAAGAGTAGATTTATAATCTATTTTTTGTGCAGGCCACATTCTTTGCTATCAGGAAGTTCCCACCACCATCGACCGGCCCTGATATCTTCGCTATCGGACACAGCACGTGTACATGGCTGACAGCCAATGCTGGGGAATCCTTTATCGTGCAATACATTATACGGAACCTTGTTTTTATGAATATAGTCCCATAAATCTTTTTCGGACCAGTTACGCAAAGGGCTTATTTTAATCAACTTAAAGTTGTGATCCCATTGTACCAGTTCAAGGTCCTTTCTGGTGATGCTTTGCTCTGCTCTTAGTCCACTTATCCAGGCCCTGGCTCCTTCAAGTGCACGCTTCATGGGAACAATTTTTCTGATATTACAACATGCCTTCCTGTTTTCAACGCTTTCATAAAAGAGATTGATCCCTTTGGTATTAACCATCTTTTCGACCTGTGCAGAATCAGGAAAAAATACCTTTATTTCAGAGCCATATCTGGCATTTGTTTTAGCAAGAAGGTCTAAGGTTTCAGGGAAGAGCCTGCCTGTATCCAGTGTGAAGATCCTGATCCCTTTCTTAATGTTCGATAGCATATGCGTCAGTACCTGATCTTCAGCGCCTAAGCTGGTAGAAAACGCCAACTCATGACCATAGGTCTCAGCAAAGTAAAACAAGACTTCTTCGGGGGAAGAATTGCTAAATCGCTTGTTTAATTCAGTGATTTGCTGTTGAATATCCGGGGGTCGCATATTATTAATCTTGTAAGTATAACAAAGGTAATAATTTAAATTAACTTTGGCTTGCAATTACGATCAGATACTGATTCATCATGAAGATACATTTTATAGCCATTGGTGGTAGTGCTATGCACAACCTTGCTCTTGCTTTGCACGAAAAAGGATATGAACTCAGCGGCTCAGATGACGAAATTTTTGAACCATCAAAAGGAAGATTGGAGAAACGCGGACTCCTGCCCCCTGATTTTGGGTGGTTCCCTGAAAAGATCACATCTGATATCGATGCAATTATTCTGGGGATGCATGCCAGGGAAGATAATCCGGAATTATTGAAAGCCAGGGAATTAGGTTTGAAAATATATTCCTATCCTGAGTTCCTTTTTGAACAATCCAGGAATAAGAAAAGAGTTGTTATTGCCGGGAGTCATGGAAAAACCACCATTACCGCTATGGTGATGCATGTCCTGCATCAGGCCGGAATGGATATTGACTTTATGGTGGGTGCACAACTGGATGGCTTTGATGTGATGGTAAGAATTAGTGAGAATGCGGAGATTATGATCTTTGAGGGAGATGAATATCTTACGTCTCCAATCGACCTTCGGCCCAAATTCCATTTGTACAAACCTCATCTTGCCTTGATAAGCGGCATTGCATGGGATCATATAAATGTTTTCCCCACATTCGAAATATATAAAGAACAATTCAGGATTTTCATTGATCAAATTGAGGACGGTGGTACCCTGGTGTATTACGATAAGGATGAATCTCTTAAAGAGGTGGTTAATGCAAATGATAGAATTATAAAGGTCCCTTATGATCTTCCTGAGTATCGAAAATCCGGATATGATATTTCTCTTCGCTTAGAAGGAAAAGAATACCCTCTTCATGTTTTTGGAGAGCATAATTTACAAAACATTGAGGGGGCCAGGCATATTTGTAAAGCACTGGGAATATCTGATGAGCAGTTTGCTGTTTCCATTTCATCCTTTAAAGGTGCATCCCGGCGCTTGCAGTTGATAGATGAATCATCGGAGACATCTGTTTTTCTTGATTTTGCTCATGCACCCTCCAAGCTGAAGGCAACTGTAGCAGCGGTAAAAGATCATTTCAATGATCGTCAGTTAATTGCCTGTATGGAACTTCATACTTACAGCAGTTTAAATGACACTTTCCTGGATCAATACAAAGATTCGATGGCAATGGCGGATATTGCAATTGTATATTTCAATCCTCATACGATTCAGCTCAAAAGACTGCCTCAAATTAGCATTCAACAGGTGAAAGATGCTTTTGGCAGGGAGGACCTCATGGTTTATAATGAAGCCGGAAAAATGCTTTCTGATCTATTAAACATGGATTGGCGAAACAAAACCCTGTTACTTATGTCCTCCGGTAATTTTGACGGGCTCGACCCTGAAGATATTGCAAAAAAAATACTGAAGAAGGAATAAAAAAAGGATGCCCTCTACGAGAACATCCTTTGGATTTAATATGTATAATTTGGTATGGGATTGGAGCCTTGAAGGCAGCAATCCCTTTTTTTATCCGTTCATTGAAATAAGGAATTCTTCATTTGTATTGGTAAACTTCATTTTATCTCTCAGGAATTCCATTGCTTCCAGGGGGTTCATGTCAGCAAGGTGGTTTCTGAGAATCCATATTCTCTGGAGTGTTTCTTTATCCAGGAGCAGGTCATCCCTCCTTGTGCTTGAAGCAACAATGTCAATGGCAGGGAAGATCCTTTTGTTTGAAAGTTTACGATCAAGCTGGAGTTCCATATTACCGGTACCTTTAAATTCTTCAAAGATAACTTCATCCATTTTGGATCCTGTATCGATAAGAGCAGTTGAGATAATGGTGAGCGATCCGCCTCCTTCAATCTTTCTGGCTGCACCAAAGAAACGTTTAGGTTTCTGTAAAGCATTGGCTTCAACACCACCCGAAAGCACCTTGCCTGAGGCAGGAGATACTGTATTGTACGCACGTGCGAGGCGGGTGATTGAGTCGAGCAGGATAACCACATCATGGCCACATTCCGTCAACCTTTTTGCTTTTTCAAGTACAATGTTGGCAATCTTAACATGCCTTTCTGCAGGTTCATCAAATGTAGAGGAGATCACTTCAGCTTTAACACTTCGTTCCATGTCTGTAACCTCTTCGGGCCTTTCATCGATCAACAGGACGATCAGATAAGCTTCAGGATGGCTGTGTGCGATGGAATTCGCTACAGCTTTCAGCAAAACAGTTTTACCCGTTTTTGGCTGGGCAACGATCAGTCCACGTTGTCCTTTGCCGATTGGGGTAAACATATCGATGATCCTGGTTGCAGTGGCTTCATCAGGGTTTGGATTGTTTGAAAGATCAAATTTTTCTATTGGGAAAAGCGGTGTCAGGTATTCAAAAGGAATTCTGTCGCGCACTTCCTGTGGTGATCGTCCATTAATATTCTCAACCTTGATCAGTGGAAAATACTTTTCGCCATCTTTTGGTAAGCGGATGCTGCCGAGCACGGTATCACCCGTTTTAAGTCCAAAAAGTTTGATCTGGGACTGGGAAACGTAAATATCATCAGGTGAATTCAGGTAATTATAATCTGAAGAACGCAGGAATCCGTAACCATCAGGCATGATTTCAAGAACGCCCTCACTGCTTACGATACCGTCAAACTCACTTAAGAGTTCATCTTGTTCCTTTTTGTTGATGTAGTCTTTTTGTTTTGGCCTATCGTTTTCTGAAGGTTTTGGGTAATTATGAGGCTTGGCCGGTAATGATTCCCTTTTCTGAACAGGTAAATTTTGTTCTTTCTTCTCGGGGGTTTCTACAGTAGCCTCTGTTTTATTAATATTGGGTTTTCGGCCACGTCGTTTCGGCTGGTCTTCTTTTTGAAGCGGTTTATCCTGATTTTTATTTTCAAATTTCGGACGATCAGGTTTTTCATCAGGCCTGTTATCGCGTTTTGCTTCAGGTTTTACATCAGGCCTGTTATCGCGTTTCGCTTCAGGTTTTGATTCATGTTTCTTTTCACCCTTTGGTTCAGGGGGGGCGTTTCTTTGGCGGCCGCGTCTCTTGCCATGTGCTTCATCTTTTTCTTTTTTTAGCACATCTTTGGTGGGATTAAGGGCTTGCTGGTCATGAAAATGAGTTTGTCATCTTTTTTTTTATTACCTGTTACAAATCCAAGCCTGCT
>CAZASJ010000134.1:0-6911 GCA_964487735.1 uncultured Bacteroidales bacterium
AAGTGGGGAAATAAAAAAACAGACCATGGGATTGTATAAAAGATTGTGGCTGATAATTCCGGCAATGCTAGTGTTGCAGGGCTGTCCGGGTGGAAATGGATATGGATATAAGTACCACACCGGGAGTTTTCCTGTTAATCCGGTCAACTTCACCGAGATGAACACGGAGTATGACGATTACAATATGTCTGCTCCGACCCTTGGCGAGTCGGTGCCCTTCGTCTTTTCAAGCAATCGTAACTCCCAGGGAGAGAATTTTGACCTGGTCTACAAACCCTTCGGCATTACGTTCTCCAAAACCACGGGAGAATTAACTATCGGAGCTGAATACGAAATATGGGGGGAATGGTATCTCAAAAACAGCACCCTTGTAAATGCGGTGAGGAAGGTTAACTCTTCCAATGATGAACTTGGACCCTTCCTGGTCTTCCAGGATCTGGTGGTCACGGAAGACTACGACAGTTATTATACCTACTTCCTGCTTTATGCAAATAATGAAAGTGGGAACCTGGATATTCGCTTTACCCACAATACGCTGGCGAAAACCTGGGAAGAACCAGCTCCTGTTGGCTTCCTCAATTCAGAAGCAGATGATGCCTATCCCACATTTAACGGGAATCATTCGGCCATTTATTTCTGCTCCAACCGGGAGGGGAATTTCGACATCTTTAAAGCCTTTACTGATCCGGAAAAAGACATCCTGAATATCCTGGAATCAGGAGACAGCCTTGTCATTGAAAAAGACAACATCCTTTCTTCCGCAGAGGCGGATGATAAGTGCCCCTATATTGCCTATAGCAACGATCTTTATTACGGACCAGACATATCCAATAACCTGCTGGTATTTGCCTCTAACCGTGAAGGTGGGTTTGGGGGCTACGACCTCTACTTCTCAAAGCTCGTGGATGGAGCGTGGAGTGAACCTCAGAATTTCGGGGCAGCCATCAATACCGAATATGACGAATACCGTCCCATTGTAAGACCACAGTGGGAGTTTACCAACGATTTCATGCTCTTCTCCTCCAACCGTCCCGGCGGACTTGGCGGCTTTGACCTTTATTACGTGGGCATCGAAGATATCGGCTCCCCGAATTAGTTAAGCAGTGACGCAGTTAAATAGTAACTCAGTTAAATAGTAACTCAGTTAAGTAGTAACGCAGTTAAGCAGTGACGCAGTTAAATAGTAACTCAGTTAAGTAGTAACTCAGTTAAGTAGTAAGACTGTTAAGCAGTTAAGCAGTAACGCAGTTAAGCAGTTAAGCAGTTAAGCAGTGAGGTCGTTAAGTAGTTAATTAGCAGGACAGTTAAGTAATTAATTAGCAGGACAGTTAAGTAGCAAGGTAGTCAAGCAATTACCTACTTACCCAATTTCCTATTACCCAATTTCCTATTTACTTTTTGCAAGTACATTTCCTGCCCCGGGTTGTTAAAAACATTAATCCAATAGTTTATACGATTCTCCTCAATCTTTCTATTTTTGAACAGCCATCAACCCCAACATCTCGTGAATAATCATTCAACATTCTTTCTCAAACCGCAGGTTTCAAATCTAAGCACATATGTGGTTGGTAGAACTACCAGACACCTGTAATTGATTATGTTTTGTTAAAATTTACTGTATGAAATACTTACTCAGGATCATACTGATCCTTTTAATGATAGCACCTTTTTCGGGAGCCAGTGGCCAGATTAACTTCAGAAAAGGATGGATTATCACCCCCGAAAAGGATACCATCCATGGACTGGTCAAGGAATATGGTATAAATCGAAGTATGAAGGTATGCCGCTTCAAAGAAAACAATAGAAGCAAGCCTGTTAACTATACCCCGGACCAGATTCTCTCCTACCACATTGAAGACGGAAGCTTCTATTCAGCGGGTGATTACTTTCATAAAGGGGAGCTGAATCGTGTATTTGCTGAAGTTTTGCTTGATGGAAATTTAACCCTTTCCCATTATGGGAAAAACAAGGAAATGGCCTATTATCTTGAAATGGAAGAGGGATTCCCTGTCGGATTAATCAATAAGGAATTGAATGTGGATCGCAAATCGGATTTCGGTTACTATGCCTATAGCAACACAACTGAAGTAAAGATTCCAGTGTACCGTGATACACTTTTCTCTCTATTTTATGATAGCAAAAAGATCCGGAACCAAGTAGCAAATGTGAAGTATACCCAAGCTTCTATGATAAGCATCTCCAAAGCTTATTTGAATGAGACCTGTCAGGGGGGTAACTGCATTACTTATGAAAAAGACCTGCGAAGAATTAGGGACAGGTTTGGGATCTATTCCGGGCTGCAAACTACCTGGATGGAACCCAAGGAAGGATCCCTTGGATATGAATATGATATCAGCTATCCCATAGGTCTCTACTACAATATACCCATGCCCCTGATCAACGAAAGATTCTCTGTTCAATTTGAAATGATCTACAGAAGACTGATTTCCTATGAAATACTCGATGAATCGGGATTACTTCCGGATTCACCGGATGCGGAGAATATGATCGGAATTCCTTTACTGATAAGTTACAGGATTCTGTGGAATCGTTTCTCCCCCACCCTGGGAGCCGGAAAGGAACTGTCAATTCTACAGTTTTCCACACAAAGGGGAAGCTGGTTCGCAGATGTGGGACTTGATTTTGAACTCACCCCCGGAGTATCTCTCTTTACAAGGATCAGACTACAGAGACAGATCTATAGATTCAAGGAGGACAGAAACAGCACACCCCCTCAAATCGCCGAAGATCAGGCAAGCTACTTCACAGCCCTCCATGTTGGGATTAAGTTTTAAGCGATGAACCTTGTCCCCCGGATCTTTAGAATAATTCTGTTTTCAATACTCCTGGCAACAGTCACTAGTAGCCAGGCCCAGATCAATTTCATGGAGGGGTGGATCATCACTCCAGAGAATGATACCATAAGGGGATTGATCAAAGATTGTGGAGAGTTCAGGAGTTCCAAAGCATGCCTATTCAGGGAAAATCGAGCAAGCAGAACAGTGAAGTATGCTCCGGGTGACATCAGTGCCTATCAGATTCAGGGTGAAAGTTATTACGTGCATTCCGACTGCTCACCGGAGGGAGATTCTGCGCCTTCCTTTTCTATTGTTCTGCTTGAAGGTGAGCTTAGCCTTTACCACAACAGGAAAAACAGGCGAATGTCATATTGCATTCGGAAACAGGACAGCAATCCCGTGGTATTAATTAATAAAGAAGTGGTAGTTCAACGTGAGTCAGATCTGCTGTTCTATGCCAACAGCAATACGAACAGCTTCATGGTTCCTGTATACAGAGATAGCTTACGATCCCTTTTCCGTGAAAGTGAGAAAATACAAAACCAGGTAGACAATGTAGACTATAATCATACATCACTTATCAATATTACCAAAGCCTACCTGCAGGAAACTTGTGGAAATGATGATTGTTTCACCTACGAAAAAGACCTGAATAAAAACAGGAAGCGCCTGGGCTTTTATACTGGAATACAGGCTTCACAGGCAGAGTCCATCGACAACTCATGGGGGACTAATTATCAAGTAACCGTTCCAATAGGAGCACTGTATAATATTCCCTTGAAGTTTATTAACGACAGACTCTCATTTCAAATAGAATTGTTATACCGTCGGCTAAAGTATGACGAAACTATTTCCAATGATGGAGCTGTGTTGGAACGTAATGTTGTATCAAATCTTATGGGGCTTCCGATTTCACTCAATTATCGATTTTTTAAGAAAAGCGTCTCCCCCACTTTGGGCATAGGTAAAGAACCGGGACTCTATTTTAATCGCTTTTCAAACAACCCGGCAGATGGCTTAAGTGTATACCTGTCCAGGGGAGGAAACTGGTTCATTGATGCAGGGCTAAACCATGATATCAATCCTGGCTTATCCATGTTTACAAGCCTCAGACTTACCGGATACCCATTTGAATCAGGACTATTCGACAAAATCCTTCTGACTGATAAGGCCAACTTCCACACCACATTCATTGCCCTGCACCTGGGGGTCAAGTTCTAACTCACTACCCAACTACCCAACTACCTAACTACCCATTTATCCTCTCATCGGCTCGCCACTAGCTAATTACTATCATTTTACTATTTGGGCTATGTTCTGAACTCGGTGCTCAGCAATGGACTAGGAATGGACTTCTATGATCTGGCTCCTGTTTTAGTCATTGGGACACCCTGGCCAGTATCCAACAGATGTGTTCACACACTTCCTTTTTCCCGGCTGGGATTAGATCTAAATTATCCATTTGTTAACTATTTAAGTGCTTAACTGGATATAAAATATCCAATGATGACATTTATTATCCGTAAAAGCACCAAATAAGTTAATAACTAGATATTTTATACGCCCATTCCTATTCAATTTACTGAGAGACATGGAAAAATGAGAGAAGTATTGGAATCTGGCATCTATTTACTGGATCCGACGTCACCCGACAGGAGGAAAAAGGAGGAAATTTGGATGAATAACAGCGAGAGACCACGTAATTTGCTAAGCACCTTAATGCCAGCACAGTAAGAAAATAATACTGTTGATAACGAGAATATCCGGAATGGATATTTCCCTTTACCAACAGCACATCATCATATTAATGAGAGAGAAAAAGGAATATATAGTTTAATTATGTTAAGCTTATTCAGGCATAGACAATTGACTAATTGCCACTTACCATTTACCATTTACTATTTACTATTTACCCATTTACTAATTTACTACTCGCTTTTTGCGAGTACATTTACTGCGAGCAATAGCGAGCCTTAGCGAGCTTAGCGAGCTTAGCGAGTTATTATCTGAATATAAAGTTTGCTCCCACAGCCAGGATACCCCATGACCACTGGGAGACCCGGAGGTCAAATTCCGCATAGAGGAAGGTGTACCTGCTGACATTAAAGCCAATATTTACCGGGAGCCATACCCGGGTTCTCACGCTGTTTGGCATTTCAGAAGCATAGTCCACATCCAGGTCCAGTCCGACCGAAAAATTAGTACTGTAGCTAAGTGCATAGGTAAACAGACCTGTGAGGTCCACTCCGTAATTATCCCAGTGGTGCAATCCCCCGATCACCGAAAAGTAGGAATTCCTGCCCTCATGAACCAGGTATTGCAGATCGGCCCCAAATAAAGGCTTTCCGCCCATCACGTAGATGAATTTTGCATTCAAATCTAGCGAATACTGCAATCCATAACCTCCGCTCACTCCAACTGCAAAAGCACCGAAGTCATCTGCATCCACACCAATTCCACGAATACCCACATTATCGGCACCCAGGTAGTAAGCAGGTGTAATTCCCAGGCTAAAGGCGCGAACGGGAAGTGTTTTCGCATAGTTGACCACTTGTCCGGAAGCCATTACCGGAATAAAAATCAGGAGAAGCAGGAGAAATCTTTTCATAGTCAGGGCCAATAGATTATCATCCGTTCAAACTTGGGGTGAACATAAAACCCGGGCACTAAACAGGTACCCGGGTAACAAAAATAAGATTTTTGGGAAATAATCCTTAAAAAACGATCTCCTTCCCCATATAGAAATCAAGAATTTTTGAATAAAAAATCAAGACATAACGGGAAGAGATCATTTCCGAAGTAGATTCATAAAGCTGTTTACGGGCCTCCTGCATCTCAAGGGCCGTTCCTGTACCCACCTTGAAACGCTCCTCTGCAAAACGATATACCTCATCACTGTTGGCCACCGATTCCTGGGCCGATTTATAATTGTCCAGCGCGGCAAGGGCTTCAGTATGGTACTGTTGGATAGACTGCTGCAATTCCAGTACGGTATTGCTGTACTGGTATTCTGCATCCTGCAGGTTGATCTTTGCTTTATTGATGCTGGTTTGTACCTGCCAGCGGTTAAAGAACGGGATTTGTATCCCCATGGCCACCTGCTTATACTGGTTGTTGGTAACCTGATCGGTGAGCGGGTAGTTCATACTTGGATTGGAAGGATTCGGATCCAGCGGGTTTATCAGTCCGTCACTGTAGTTGGAATAGTAGAGCCCCCTGGCATAAATCCGGGGAGATCGTTGCCCCTGCTGTACAGCCAGGTATCGCTTCTGCGCTTCGATGCTATGCTCTGCACTCTTGATCTGCGGAAGATTTATAAGCGCATACTGGAATACAGAGTCCAGCGCAGGAATGTCCCCAAGTGATGGTTCCGGGAATAAGGGTTTCTCTATCTCAAAAGCCACCTGGTCTGTGAGATTCATCAGGTGCATCAGGTTGAGTTTCGAAATCTCCATCGTATTGACTGCCTGGGTTCGGGTGAGCTGCGCAGTTGAAAGTTGGGCCTTCACCTCCAGCAGTTTTCCCCGGGCTTCGTTACCCACTTCCACTAAACGCTCCATCCTTTCCACCTGCTGCCTGGTCACTTCCACATTTAATTCAGCCACTTCCACCAGCTCCTGGTTGCGAAGCAGGGTCAGGTAATTGGTCATCACATTCAGGGTCAGGTTATCCTCCATGGCAGCAAGATCCTCCATGCTCATCAGGTAACTTGCCTTGCTCATCTTCATGCTGTTCAATCCCTGTAAACCATCGAAGAGTGTCAGATCACTCTGTACACCCAGGTCACCCTGACTTACACTGGCATCCTTCCATACATAGGTTCCCCGGTCGAGTACACGGCCCGATCCAAGCTGGTGTTCCAGTGCTCCGTTCAGATTGGGAAGCAGGTTCATTTTGCTTTGTTTCACATCCTGATTGGCCGATTGCAGGTTCAGTTCCTGCCGCTTCATATCCAGGTTATACTCAATGGCCTGACTAACGCAACGGTCCAGCGACCAGAGGCTGTCAGCCTGGGCGTATAATCCGGATACTCCCACACCGACAAGAATGGTTATTATCAATAATTTTCTCATGGCTAGGTATTAACGGTTATATTTAAGGATCAGCTTATCA
>CAZASJ010000135.1:0-6799 GCA_964487735.1 uncultured Bacteroidales bacterium
TTTATGTAGATTTGATTTGAAACCAGCCCGCGGCAGCGGGATTTAGTTCAACACTAGATAAATTCCATTTGCCATGTCACACATTTTGCACCCCTTCCTTAACTTATTCGAGAGCAAATTCGTATGCAAAATGGTGCGCCATGGGCAAACGTTAATTTATCCGGACCGTTGCACCATAAAAACCCTTACAATGAGAAGATTTGAATTAATCTTGATTACCGGCAGTATCCTACCTGGACAGTCCTCTGAATCTCAAAGCAGATATAGGGCAGGGGTTGGAATCATGTCCAGTGATGGTAGATCAAGTTACAAGACTTGATAATGTTGTTTCTAAAAATTTACAGCAGTTTTAATTGAATAATATACAATTGTATAAAACAGAGGGTATATGAGCATTGAATAAGTAAAGCTCATGGTGGCAATGAAATTTTTGTCTTTCACCATCTTTTTCACCATAAACTGTACAATGGTTTTTGGAATATAACTAAGCACCAATCTTAGCATATAAAAAGCACTTCTGAAAAATTGAATGAGGCCAGGTATTTTATCTGCTTTATCTTCAAATTTCTCTCCATCTTGCAGGCAATGCACTAATTCCTGGTCTGATTTTAATTGTTTTGACAGGCTTTGTTTATAAACCCGTTGTTTGAGATAATCCTTATAAACCTTGTCGTAATCGGCACTGTCAATATGTACAATTAATGATTTCATCTTCAAAGAAAGGTCCGAAAGCATCGATCTGAAAGCTTTATTCTGATCTTCTAAAAACACTTGTTTATAATCGGCAATCCTTAGGGGTTTGCCAATCGAGACCAGTGTTCTGCCACTGGATTTGAAATATGATTCGTAATTAATACCAATGGGAACTATTTGAACATTCAAATTAAAATCTTCTGCAGCTTCAGCCATAAAAGCAATTCGGGCAATGCCTTTTTTCAAGGGCCTCAATCGATGCGTTAAGCTATGACTACCCTCAGGAAAGATGGCGATTACACCGCCTTTAGAAAGTATAGCCTTTGTAGCATCAAAGATTTCGTCATTCTTTTTGACACTATCGTACCCGTCCCTTATTCTATAAATAGGAAGCGTTCTTATAGCTCTCATCACTTTATCCAGGAACTTGTGTTTAAAGATATCTGCCCTAACCATATAGTAGGGGCTTCGCCATGAGAAGCCATTAGACAAATAAGCATCGAGTAGTGAGTTTTGATGCGTTATTGCATATATTACGGGCCCTTTTGCAGGTATGTTTCCAAGACCGAGTACGCGTATCTTTTTAAAATATAACAGACTGGTAATGGTTACCAGGAGTTTGAGAGGATAATAATAAAGTGCCCTGAAAAAAGAAAGGATCATTCGATGTTTGATATTTATTCATATAATATTTGTTTTTCATACCATAATCGATTGAGGAGCTATACAGCATTTCAAAACTTGCGCAAGATATGAAAAAGCTGTATATAGTAAGTCATGGAGTTGCTGAAGCATTATAAGTATTTGACATTCATACAAAGCAAATGGAATATAAAAGAGTTGTAATCACGAAATTTGGAGGGCATGAGGTTCTGAAAGAAATATCAGAATCAGCATTGCCTGAACCTGATAAAGGTCAAGTCCGAATTAAAGTATTATGTACAAGTGCCGCATTTACAGATACCCTTATTCGCAGGGGAATTTATCTCGGGATAAAAAATAAACCTCCTTTTTCGCCAGGATATGACCTTATTGGAGTGGTCGACAAAGTGGGGGAAGAAGTAACGCATTTGAAAGAGGGACAAAAGATCGCAGAACTAACTGTAATTGGATCCTATTCAGAATATATTTGTTTGGAGGCCAAAACGCTTGTGCCAGTTCCTGATGGATTAAACGATGCAGAAAGTGTGAGTTTAATTCTAAGCTACCTTACTGCATACCAGATGCTTTACCGTTCTGCCAAAATCCAGGCTGGACAAACTATTTTAGTTCACGCTTGTGCAGGTGCGGTTGGAACGGCAATCTTACAACTCGGAAAACTATTGAACCTTAAAATTTATGGAACAGCCTCTAAGGGGAAACACGGGTTCATTGAAAAACTTGGGGCAATACCCATTGATTATAACAATGAAGATTTTGTGGAAAGATTAAAAAAGGCTGAGCCCAATGGAATAGACGCTGTATTTGACCCTATAGGTGGCAGCTATTTTCCTCGTTCGCTTAAAGTCCTTAAAAAAAAGGGGACACTTGTCGGGTTTGGATATCAGAATTCTGCAAGCGGAAATGGTGGAAATGTAATTTTAGATTTTCTGAAAGTTCAGCTTTGGAATCTATTGCCAACAAAGCCTTCTGCAAATTTCTATATAATTAGTTCCTGGCATAAAGATCATAACGATTGGTTTAAAGAAGATTTAAGTCAACTGTTTAAACTATTGTCCGAAAAGAAAATCAAACCAATAATAGGGAAAATCATGAATTTGAGCGAAGCTTCTGAAGCTCACAGATTAGTGGAAGAAGCCAGGATTGAAGGAAAAATTATTTTAATAGTATAATAGCATATGACCAATAATGAAATATTAAGACGCATTCGTTACCTGTTTGACTTTAATGATCTCAAAATGATTGCGCTTTTTAAATTAGCCAATTACGATGTCGAGAGAAAGGATGTGAGTGGCTGGCTAAAAAAAGAGGATGACCCTTTGCTAATAGAAATGACAGATAAGGAGCTGGCTATTTTCCTCGATGGTTTAATCATTGAAAAACGCGGAAAAAGAGAGGGCCCTCAGCGAGAACCTGAAGAGCGTTTAAACAATAATATAATCCTTCGGAAACTGAAAATTGCATTGGATTTGAAAACAGATGACATCTTAGACCTGTTCGCATTCATCGATAAAAAAATAAGCAAGCATGAGTTGAGTGCTTTTTTTCGCAATCCTGACCACCAGTCTTACCAACCCTTCAAGGATCAGTACCTGAGGAATTTTCTAAGTGCATTGCAAAAGAAAAACAAGACAATTTAACAAGCAGGCATCCTTATAACTACAGAGTGAACCTGGCAGCTCAATTCAATAATTGGAACATCTAGTAAATGACAAAAATCATTAAAGATCAAAAAGAAATTTCCGGCGAAAAGCGCACCGACTCGTTGCTTAATAAATTTGATATTACCGCATTAAATCCTATGCAGGAAGAGGCCGAAAAAACGATTCGATTGAAGTCGGATGTGGTATTGCTTTCCCCCACAGGTACAGGTAAAACCCTGGCCTTTCTATTGCCTTTAATGCAGACCCTTGATGTGAACTGTGCAGAGATTCAAATTCTAATACTTGTCCCCTCCCGTGAATTGGCCCAACAGATTGAACAGGTTGCCCGGAAAATGGGATCGGGTTTTAAGGTGAATGCAGTCTATGGTGGGCGCGCTGGTGCGCTCGATAAGATTGATTTGAAACATCGGCCTGCAATTCTTATTGGTACACCCGGGCGAATAGCAGATCGAATAAGAAGGGATAATTTTTCACTGGAGCATATAGCTACCCTTGTACTTGATGAATTTGATAAATCGCTTGAAATAGGCTTTGAAAAGGAAATGGCCGGGATTGTTAGTGCGCTCCCTCATGTTCAGCAACGGATTTTGACTTCAGCTACCAGCGATTCCAGAATACCGGAATTTGTAGGATTGAAAAGGCCCGTTTTCATAAATTATCTTCAGGATGGGGTTTCTCAATTATCCATAAAAACACTGCTTTCGACCGATAAGGACAAGCTAAAAGCATTAGAGAAAGCGCTTGCTTTTATTGGTCCCCAACCTGGAATTATATTTTGTAATTTCAAGGATGCGCTGGAACGGGTAAGTGAATTTCTAAATTCTAATCATATTCAGCATGAATGCTTTCATGGGGGTATGGAACAAATTGATAGGGAGCGTGCGCTCATTAAATTCAGAAATGGTACCAATCAACTGCTCCTGGCAACCGATCTGGCTTCACGCGGACTTGACATTCCGGAAATAAAATTCATTTTGCATTATCACCTTCCCCTACGCAATAAAGAGTTCACCCACCGAAATGGACGAACTGCACGTATGAACCGCAATGGGGTTGCTTATATTCTGCATTGGAGTGAAGAGGAACTGCCCGATTTTATTAAGGAAATTGCGCCGGAGAATCTAATTATTGAAGACCAACAAAAAGCGACTCTTCCTTCACCCGAAAAATGGCTAACCCTGTATATAACAGGAGGGAGACGCGATAAGATTTCAAAAGGAGACGTCGCCGGCTTATTGATGAAGCAAGGTCAGATTCAAAAAGATCAACTGGGTGTAATTGAAATCAAACAGAATTGTACGTATGTGGGTGTACATGCTGATATCGCTGAAATGCTTGTAGCAAAAACTAATAATAGTAAACTTAAAAAAAAGAAGGTTAGAATTAGTCTCGTTTGATAACTATTTATATTCCTGAACGACAGTGCTTTGATTGTGGGTTTGAAAATTGCAGGAGATTGATAATTGTTTTAGAATAAATGGTTAACTTTCTATTGTGAAGACATCAAAGTCATATAATCTTTGGCTTCAAACAGCGCATAAGTTATTTGCAGAAAAAGGTCCCGAGAACTTTTCTATAAAAGAGGTGGCAGAACTGAGTGGACTTCCACGCACAAATTTTTATTACCACTTTGATAATAAAAAGGAGTTATTGGATAAAGCAATTGAACTACACTTTCAAACGACCACCCGAATTTTTAATGCTGAATTATCCAAACGCTTAAATGTATTCATTCCTGATTTTTACGTGGTTTTATATGATTTCAAATTAGGAATGCAATTTGCCAAAACCTTATTTAAGCATCGTGATATACCTAAATATAACACTGCCTACCTTAAAGGAGTAGCACTTTCTGCCGATTTAATTGTTCCAAAGTTTAAGCAGTACTTTTCCATAAAATTGCCAGATAACCAGGTTAAAAAATTATGGTATACGCTATGTGATACCTGGTACTCAAGAATACAATTTAATGACTATTCTGTTGAATATTTATGCGACTTATGTCTTGAGATAATGGATACTATTACACCCTTAATAAGGAAAAGCCATACGCAAGGCAAGGTGTAATATATTCTCGACACCCCTGTCTAAACATAAAGCATTCATTTTCAATATCTTTATTTCTTAATGAGAAGCATTAAGAAACATAGTTTAGTTTTTAAACCCATATTGCTGGTATTATCAGGCTCTAATATTTGCCTTGTATCATCTGCTCAGAAATATATACCCCCTGCCGGCAAACAATTATTGCGGGCTTTTTCACAAAACTATTCCCCCTTATCAGTCTAGGAATCAAACATTGAAAAATGCGAAGAGTTGTATTGATAAAAAGTCAATTACAAAAAGGAATCAAAAAAACTAAAGCTATGAAAAACAGACTTCAACTCCAGGTGTTCCTGCTAAGCTTCATATGCATGATTGGCTTAAGCTTAAATGCCCAATCCAGTGATGATGACAAACCTGCAAAGATTGGTATCCGGGCAGGTTGGCATTATGCCGGCATGTTCGAAAACAATGATATGCTACCTGGCACTGAGCATTCAAATGCATTTTATGTGGGTGTTTTTAAAGAAAAAAAACTGATTCCATTACTTAGACTTGGCTCTGGTTTGGAATACTTTGAAAATGGTTATAAGATTAATGATAACGTTAAACGCGAGGTACATACCATAAGCGTGCCCCTATATCTTAAAGTGAAAATAGGCCCGGTGTATGCAACCGGAGGAACAGGATTCAATTTTAAAATATCAGAAGAGCTCCCCGGGAACCTGTTACTGGATCCTCTTAATAACAAAGAAACAGATTTTTTCGACATGCCTTTTCAACTGGGTGCGGGTCTGAAAATACTTATGTTTTCTGTAGAAGCCAGATACAATTGGGGCATGTTCGATGTGAACGGTGATGCTAGCAGTCAGTATCTTCAAGTAGGGTTTACGGTGTCCTTTTAACGTATCTATTTGCTTATTATAATTCCAATATAATAACATGAAAAGATTAATAACAATAATACTGTTTGTCGTTTCTACGCTTGAAACGTTAAGTGCACAACAATCGCAGGAAGAATTATCTGCTGCTGCTGCAAATCCACTGGCGGATTTAGTGAGCTTCCCAGTTCAGAATAACCTGAATGTGAATTATGGAGAGTATAATCGTAATCTAAATGTATTAAACATTCAACCGGTAATTCCTCTTGCAGGTGGCAAACTGATCACCCGGACAATCTTCCCAATCGTTCGCATTCCGGATTATGGGAATGAAAGCGGAAAGCTTTCTTCCGGATTGAGCGATATCGTATTTACTGCCTTTTATGTTCCTGAAAGTAAAGGAGTGATGTTGGGTTTTGGACCCGTACTTGAACTTCCAACCGGAGGCAGTATCCGGGGTACACAAAAATGGAGTGCAGGACCCTCACTGGTCGTATTGGTTCAACCCGGAGACTGGACATTAGGGGGCTTAATTAACAATGCCTGGTCTTTTGCAGGCAACTCAGATCGTGGTGATGTAAATCACTTGATGTTGAATGTGTTTCTTGTGCGTCAGCTGGGAGGAGGTTGGTATGTAAACAGTGCGCCCATAATCACTGCCGACTGGATAGCCGATTCTGAAGACCGATGGATTGTTCCATTGGGTGGTGGTGGAGGGAAATTAGTAATGCTTGGCGGAAAACTTCCTTTGAACCTGCAAACGCAATTGTATTATAATGTGGTACGGCCCGATTTTGGACCCGAGTGGCAATGGAGAGTTCAAGCTCAAATCCTTCTTCCAACAAGTATATTTAATAA
>CAZASJ010000136.1:0-1729 GCA_964487735.1 uncultured Bacteroidales bacterium
ACTGAAACACTGAAACACCGCGCACACCGAAGCCCAGGCGAAGGTGTGCTGAAACACTGAAACCTGTATAATTATTACCCAATACCACCCTCCTGCAATGGCATATAGCCTTCAGGTAAATTTCTGGGGGTAAAGTCCTTCTTGCTGAATTATATTTGGTATGCAAATTTGATTTCACGCACCTGTGTCAATTTTCCGGAGGAAACCCTGATGAAAAAATACGGAAAGATCCTGATCGTGGATGACAATGAGGATATCCTTGTTTCATTGCGATTATTGCTTAAAGATTACTTCGAACATATTGATTGTGAACGCAATCCCAACCTTATCCCTGCCCAGCTGCGTAGGGGAGGGTATGATGTTTATATCCTGGAAATGAATTATAAAAGAGGCACTCATAACGGGAATGAGGGCCTTTATTGGATGAGCAGGATCCTTGAATATGATCCGAATGCTACCATTGTATTCATAACTTCATATGCAGGTGTTGATATGGTAATAAAGGCCATAAAAGGGGGGGCAAGCGATCTGATCCTTAAACCATGGACGAATGAAAAACTTGTTGGCACTGTACTTGCATCCTGGCGATTAGGAAAGGGTGAAAAGCGCATTTCGGCCATTAAAGGCCATGACAGGCGAAAGCCTCGGGAAATTTCTATTGTAGGCTTTTCCGATCCAATGATAAAACTCCAGAAACAAATTTCAAAGGTGGCAGCTACAGATGCCAATGTGCTGATAACCGGAGAAAATGGAACAGGTAAGGAGCTTGTAGCCAGGGCAATTCACTGGCAATCAAAAAGAGCTTCTGAAGCATTCATTCATGTAGATATGGGCGCTGTCAGTGAAAGCCTGTTTGAAAGCGAATTGTTTGGCCATAAAAAGGGTTCATTTACCGATGCACAAGAAGACCGTGCCGGCCGTTTTGAGTCAGCCGACAGGGGCACCCTT
Source organism: uncultured Bacteroidales bacterium (assembly GCA_964487735.1). Lineage (GTDB taxonomy): Bacteria > Bacteroidota > Bacteroidia > Bacteroidales > B18-G4 > B18-G4. The sequence continues at coordinate 949 of CAZASJ010000136.1, forward strand.
TTTCTTGATGAGATAGGAAACCTAACTATAGTATTGCAAGCAAAGATCTTATCGGTACTTCAAAACAGGCAAGTGCAAAGATTAGGGACAAATACACCCATTCCTGTTAATATTAGGCTTCTTTCAGCAAGCAACAAGCCTTTGGACAAAATGGTAAGGGAGGGGAAATTCAGGGAAGACCTGCTTTACAGGCTGAACACAATTACCATAAATGTACCACCGCTTCGGGAACGGAAAGGGGATGTAAGGGTGCTTTTTGGACATTTTAAAAATGTATTTGAAGAAAAGTATTCAAAAAAATGTTTAAAAGTTGGGCCCGGTGTATTTAAACTGCTTGAATCATGGCATTGGCCAGGAAATGTCCGGGAACTTGAACATGTGGTCGAAAAAGCTGTGATTATGTGTGATTCAGGGATCATCAGCATCAATGATTTCCTGTTTCACAATAAGGCAGGCATGATCATGGAAGGAAAACCTGAATGCCTGAACCTGGAAAACAATGAAAAACGAATTATCCACCAGGCCATTGAACGCTGCAGGGGAAACCTCTCACAGGCATCCCGTGTTTTGGGAATTACCAGGAAGACTTTGTATAATAAGATTAGTAAGTACGGCATTTAGCAAAATCTTCTCATTTTTGCGCGCTGAAACAGCTTGATGCTCGATGGCTACTTGAAAATCCCATCTAAGTTTCCTTATTCTCACTTTTAGGATTACTGATTTTAACATTCAGGTCCTGGATAGGATACGGAATTACTATTCCGGCCTCCTTGAATGCAGC
>CAZASJ010000136.1:1829-6701 GCA_964487735.1 uncultured Bacteroidales bacterium
GGCCGTCCGAAAATCAGAATAAAGCCTGAAATCAGGTTATTCATGATATCCTGTAATCCAAAGCCAATACCAACTCCGAGTGCTCCCATCAAAACGGTAAGTTTAGTCATGTCGATCCCAAGTATCCCCAAAGAGAGGATAAAGCCTATGGTGATGATGCTCATTCTCATAATAAGGCTGATCATCCCCGGAACACCCCTTGCCGTTTTCACCCTTGGGAAAATTTCTTTTTCTAGAATAAGACGTACAAAGTGTGCAACCCAGATGGATAGATAAATGACCAAACCAAAGAGCAGGATACCGCTTACGGAGATCGTTACCTCGTTTAGGATCCATTCGGTTGCAAGTATGCCTTTCAACCAGTCTATCACCTCCTGATAAATAAGAAATCTTTTTAGAACAACTGAAATCCAGTAAAGTATGGCTATTAGTTTTACAAGCCTTAGTATCCTGTCAACAAGTTTGCTTCCGTATTCAAGTACCCTTCCTTGAAACTGGGATGCATTCCCCATGATCAGGAGATTTAAAAACCCATCAATAATAATTACTAAGATGGAGATCAAAAGTGCTGATAAAATACTCAATACAACACCGGAATATAAATAAAAGCCAAATGCCACATAGCCTGAAATATTGGCAATGAGCGAGATAAGTAGAATAATGAAGGATATCCATAAGAGGATATCAGTTAATTTAATATTCCGCTTAACTGCATTTTTAAATTGCTTATTTCTTTTGAGTATCCGCCATCCCACAAATGTTGTTGTAATTATTAAAACAATCAGGATTAGGTAAGAGGGCAATGGGTAATTGCCATAAGTTACGATTTCCATGATCTTTTGAAAAACAAACAGGGGAATAAGGACAAAGATGGTTGTCCTGCTCTCTTTTGGGGTAACTTGAAGAATTACCACAGTCAATGGGATAACAAGCAGCAGTACAGCAAAATCTACGACCACTTGCTGGCAATTCGGATACATTAAGAACCCAAAAAAAAGGGCCATGGTCAATGATACTGCTATGGGCTTGTCAAATATCTTCAGGAATTTGGATATGCGTTTATCAGGATCCGTAAATTCTTTGGATCTTAAGAGCTTCCTGATATAAAAAGATGCAAATAAGAGTAATATGAAAAAAAGCAGATTAAAGAAAATTTCAATTTTGTAGACTTTGTAGAACTCAGAATATCCTGCACCTGATATTTTAATAACAGATTGGTAGGCATCTTTGATGCTACCTGGATTTGATTCTGTTGTATCCCTTTCCCAAATAGCAAAGTGGGATTTATTAAGAAGATTGCTTCTGGTCATCTCCTCTGTTGCCTGCATTTGATTTATAAGGACATCAAGAGATTGATTCACCGTGAGGAGTTCATCAGCCATTCCAATAAGCTCATTCGCCACATCGTAAATTTTATCCCGTTTAGCATTCACTTCAATCAATATTGATTCTGCTCGTGTGCGCAGAGATTCAGAAAGTTGTTCCGAATCATCAGAGTGAATGCTTAGTGTCCAGGTTTTCGAAATGTAATCGACTGTATTCCATTTATTGTTTAATTCTTTGGATTTCTTATCCAACTCGCTTTTTAAATTATCGACGGAGGTTAGAAGCACGGCAAGTTGATTCTTATAACTTTGAATTAATTTAGAGCCAACATCATCTTCATCAAAAACCTTCAATTCGGCAAGGATGGTATCAAGTGTCCCTTTTAACTCGCCAAGTAGAGTGTGATAATTGGCCATTTGAATAGAATCAGGAATGCTTTTACTGATTTCTGCAACTATAAGGCTGGTGGCTTCTGCACTTTCTAATATATCTGTTATATCTATGGCTAAGATTGTATCAGGCAGCACCCAGGCGGAGCCTAAAATAGTATTTGTAATCTTTCCTTGTGCATTTACCTTCGCTGAAAATAGCATGACTGAACATAATAATACGAAGGCAATCCGGCTAAAAAGTGCTTTTCTTTTTCTCATAATCGAGATAAATATACGAAAACTTAAATTTAAGATTTGAACTTTGAGAATCGAATTATTTTCTCATTAGAACCGAACGCTTATACAAAATCGGGCGGAGCCTGGCTTTGTTATTGATTTCATAATTACCAGAATACTGTGTAAAGAACCACTAAAATAATACAAATTGCATAAGCGGCGATATTGAATGCTTTTCCCGTTTTAAACATCTTATTGGTGACAATGATGGCTTTGGGGTCATCGTCTAACTTGTTGGTAGATAAACTCACAAACACAATCACCACCATGGTGATGAGGAATGTATATAGCATCTGGTCCATCCATGGGAGTTCCAATGATGGGGTTTTGAGTGCCAGTGCCACTGGAATGGAAGAAATAACACCCACGATGGCTCCTTTATTATTGGCTTTCTTATAAAATAAGCCCAGCATAAATACAGCCAAAATGCCCGGACTTACAACTCCGGTATATTCCTGGATGTATTGAAAAGCCTGTTCGATATTTCCCAATGCAGGTGCTACAAATACTGCAATGAAAAGGGCGGATGCCGCTGCAATACGGCCTACCATGACGTCTCTGTTCTTTCCGTTTTTCTTTGCGAGGTATGGTTTGTAAATGTCCATAGTGAAGATGGTGGAGGTAGAGTTGACCATACTTGCAAGGGAAGATACAATGGCAGCTGCCAGAGCTGCAACGACCAGTCCTTTCAGGCCTGTGGGGATGAAGGTACTGATCAGCCAGGGGTAGGCTTTGTCGTAGTTCATGCCTCCATCCGCTTTTATAAATGCATCCTGTACACCTTCAATATGGGCCGTTCCGCCCTGTTCCGAAAACATTACAAAGGCAATAATTCCGGGGATCACTACAAAAAGAGGAATGATAAGCTTCAGGAATGCAGCAAAAATAATCCCTTTCTGTGACTCTTTAAGGCTTTTTGCAGCCAGGGTTCTTTGTATAATATATTGATTGAATCCCCAATAATACAGATTTGCGATCCACATTCCACCGATCAATACCCCTATTCCAGGCAGGTTCATAAACTCAGGATTCCCTTTTTTCAGGATCATATGAAATTTATCTCCGGCAGATTCATAAACATGGCTGAGGCCATTAAGAACGCCACCGTCAGTGGTGACATGGTCTAATGCTATGATAGTGGTTATCAGACCCCCAATTACGAGCAGAGCAACTTGTATTACATCTGTCCATGCAACTGCTGCCAATCCGCCATAAAGTGAGTAAGCTGCGGCAAAAAGGGCAAGCGCTACGATCGCAGGAAAGATTATGCTGCCATCTCCATTTCCTAAGATAGTGTCGATGGCCTTTCCTCCCAGGAAAAGGACGGATGTAAGGTTGACAAATATGAATAATGCGATCCAGAATACGGCTAGGATCGTCTTCAGATTTGTACTGAAACGTTTTTCAATAAATTCCGGTATAGTGTAAAGACCTTTTTCGATGAATATGGGGAGGAAGAATTTTCCGACAATGATCAATGTGAGTGCAGCCATCCACTCATAGGTTGCAATGGCGAGGCCGATGGCCATTCCTGATCCCGACATCCCGATCATCTGCTCCGCAGAAATATTCGCAGCAATAAGTGATGCACCTATGGCCCACCAGGGGAGCGATTTACTGGCAAGAAAATAATCCTGTGCTGTTTTTTTTACTCCCTTTTTCCCCCTGGAAACCCATAATCCTACAGTTAGGATTATCAATGCATAGAGACCGAAAATGATGTAGTCGAGGTAGGTAAAACTGCTGTTCATTGCTTGTAATTCGGTTAGGTTTTCTGCTGCTGCAAGTTAATAAAAACTCAATCGTCATCAATACTGAAGCTCAGAATTGATTGCCTCTCCCTGTTAACAATTAGTTTCGTTACATCCGGCCTCGAGTAATGGCCCGATGGGTCGAAGTTTTGTCTTTCCTCATATACCCGGTTCATATCGATGGTTTCAACAAACAAACCTTCTTTATCTGTTTGCGGTTCAAGGATCCATTCTCCATCAGGCCCGGCGATACAGGAGCCTCCGTCGCAAAGAATATCAGGCGCTTTCGAAAGGATCTTGTCAAGATGGGGTGTCCCCTCAGGAAAATCTTCTTTTCTCATGAGTGCCGAAACGGAAATCACAAAGGATCTTGATTCTTTCGCAATAAAACGGCTGATATCCTCCGTATTTCGTTTCGATCCGGGCCAAACTGCAATGTGAAGGTTCTCGCCCTGGGCATAAAGTGCAGTACGGGGCAATGGCATCCAGTTTTCCCAGCAGTTGAGCCCGCCAACATGGAATGCTTTTAAAGGATGAACCTGTAAGCCATTCCCATCTCCGGGTGACCAGGTAAGACGCTCGTCATATGTTGGTTGCAGTTTTCGGTGGACCGATTTGATCTCTCCGTTTTGATCGATGTATATCAGAGAACAGTATAAACTATGTCCACCCCGACTTGCAGGCCTTTCGATAGCTCCAAGGTAAATGGCAATCTTATGCTCCTGTGCTAGTTTACATATTCTATCCAATTCGCCTGCTTCAATCTGAATGGCATTCCGCATGTAGTGGGCATGGATCTCTTTGTTAATCTTTGAATTCCAGGCTGCTCCATCTGTTAATCCAAGCCAGAATGGATATCCCGGTAAGAGGGCTTCACCAAAAATCACCAGATCGCAGGCTTGATCAGCTGCATCGGATATATAATTGCTGATCTTTTCAAGCGTCTTTTCTTTATTTAGCCACACAGGGGCGATCTGGGCAAGGGCTACTTTTAAGGTGGTATTGTTCATATTTTGTGGGGGTAATTGTTATTTGATACTGGATACTGGATATCCCGAAAAACCAGAAATCTTTGATTTTATTGTTTTTCGTGGATCCTCGATCCCGGGAACCGGGAATCGGGACTG
>CAZASJ010000137.1:0-6687 GCA_964487735.1 uncultured Bacteroidales bacterium
AACAATACCAGGCTATTAAGAGGGTTGTCATTATTTTAACCGGACACCAATATTTCAGATTTCTGACTTCAACCTCCCCGTCCCCCGTCCCTAGCCCCCAGTACCGAGTGCCAAATTCAGAGTTCATAGTTCGTAGTTCGTATTTCGTATTTCGTAGTTCGTAGTTCGTAGTTCATCATCCACCGCCTCCTCTGTCCTTTTAACGAAAAAGGATAATCCATAATCCATAATTCATAATCCATAATCCATAATCAACCCTTACAGGATTCCCGGAAAAACCGCCTTCCTGTCTTTGGGGTAGGACTCAAAATGACTTTTATACCACTTATGATGGTCGAGGGCACGGGGCACGAGATTGGCAAAGGTCCAGACCGCAAAAGCCAGTGCCGGCATGTTCCAGGCCATGATGGCATATCCGCACCATTCAATGATCTCCGAAAAATGATTTGGGCATGAGATATACCTGAACAAGCCGCCATAAGGGATCTTGTAGCCGTTTCCGCTGGTTTTCCTTAACCAGATAAGCATATTGTCGGAACGAATGTTGAACCCGATGCCTATACAGAATACGATCAAACCAGTAACGAATTGAGGAGAGGTGAGCCATTCGGCGGTGTATCCGTCAGAGAAATATCCCCAATAATAACCCAGGAAAAAACCATTCACGGCATTAAAAAAGATAGCCATGACCACAATGAGCAGGGGCATCTTTTTGCCTTTGGTGCGCAGCCTGAACGGAAAGATCATGACCCTGTTGATGTAATGGATCAGGAAGGGCAGGAAGAGGATCCATATCACCCTTCGGGAACTCCCTTCTCCTGTAAGGAAAATGATAAAAGGGATGAGCAAGGCCGGCAATTCCATGATCAGCCAGCCCATTCGATTGCTTATCATCGGTCCCCAGCTCGACTTGCTATGCCTGCCATAAGGTGCAGTGACAAATAACAGCAGGATCATGGTCAGAAGGCCAATAATGATCCAGATCCAGATAAGGTTGTTGAATAAGGTGTACTCCATGTTGCTGCTTTTATCGGTTGAGGCTGCAAAGTAAGAATTTTTTTTTATAGGGAAAAGTGTAAGGTTCATGGTACAAGAATTCATTTTTACCCACCCCCGGCCCCTCCCTGCCGGCAGGGAGGGGAGCTCCTGTAAAATACCGTGTTTACATTTGAAATCAATACTTGTTCCCCCCTCCTTACTCGAAGGAAGGGGGTTAGGGGGTGGGTAATCCCCGCCCCCCGAGCCTCGTCCCCCGCACCACTGGTAAAAATGTCGGCTCCAAAGGTGAACAACTTCCCGATTATTCCTACATTTGGCATCTTAAAATCACCAACCAATCTATTCAAAGCGATGAAGCAAAAGTTCGATCCTGAAGAGAATTGCAGTCAAACCAGGGAAAAGATAGGATATGTTCCGAGAAAGGAAGCTACACAGGCTGATTACGACCGCATCGGTTTCATGTCGGGGCTGGAAGTACACCAGCAACTGAAGACAAAAGAAAAGCTGTTTTGTCATTGTCCGGCAGGTATTTTTAATAAGCACGAGGATTTTAATGCCGAGCTTATCCGCCATATGCGTCCAACCCTCTCCGAACTGGGCGAATACGATGGCACTGCCCTGATGGAATTTAAAACCCGCAAGGAGATCATCTACAGGATCAACAATAACACTGCCTGTACCTACGACGTGGACGACACACCGCCCTTTCCCATCGACCAGGAAGCCCTTGAAATCTCCATTGAGATCTCATTGCTGTCGAAACTGAATATCGTGGGTGAAGTACACGTTACCAGGAAGCAATACCTTGACGGCAGCATCCCGACAGGCTTTCAGCGTACTGCCATCATCGGAGTGGAAGGTGAGCTGCCCCTGAAGCATAAAAAGATCAGGCTGATACAACTCAGCATTGAAGAAGATTCATGCCGTGAGATCTCTGATATCGGTCACGTTCGTACCTATCAGACCGATCGCCTTGGGATGCCGCTGATCGAAACTGTAACTTATCCCGATTGTGTGAACCCGGATGAGGTAATGGAAACCTGTAATTATATTCGCTTCCTGAACAGGAGCACCGGCAAGGTGAGGACAGGGATTGGTGCCGGGCGCCAGGACGTAAATGTAAGCTGCAAGGGAGGTACCCGTGTGGAGATAAAAGGCGTTGCCCACACCAAGTGGATCCCCGAACTGACCCATGTGGAAGCCTTTCGCCAGTGGGCTCTGCTGAATGTTCGTGATATGCTGAATGCCATCGTGGATGATCCCGCGAAGTGGAAACTGTCATCAAAGAAATTAAATTTCCATACCTATAATTTCAGTTATGCCCCGCTAAAAGAAGCCAAGAAAAACCATTACCACATCATAGCCGTTAACCTGCCGGGATTTAAAGGATTGTTATCGCATTTTACGCAGCCGGGCAAGGTTTTTGCCAATGAGATCAGCGACCGCCTGAAAGTGATCGCCTGCCTGGAGAAACCAAATATGACCCATTCGGAAGATGCAGCAAAAGTGATCGCTGCCGCTGACTGGGAAATGATCAGCAAAGCGCTGAAAGCGGAAGCAGGGGATGCTCAGTTGATATTCTGGGGACCCGAAGATGATGTAAAGACAGCACTGGAAACCATCGAAGAAAGATGCAGGATGGCCTTTGAGGGTGTACCCAATGAAACCAGGAAATCCTTTGCCGACGGAACCACCATCTTCGAAAGGGTGCTGCCGGGCGCCGACAGGATGTATCCAGATACCGATACACCTCCCAAGCCACTACCCAATGAGTTGATCGAGGAATTGCGGAAAAACCTTCCCACTGAAGTGATCGACAGGTACCATCAGTTGAAGAAATGGAATGTCCCGGAAGACACCTATACCTATATTCTGTCGCGAAACCATTTTCTGCTGATCGAAAGGATCATTAAAGAGCTGAAGCTCGATCCTGTATTTGCAGGAACCTTCTTCGGCCACCGCCTGAAATTTGTGGAAGGACATTACACACCGGCCGAAGCATTCAATCACGAACTGATCCATTCCATGTTTAAGTACATCATGGACGAAGGACTGGATGTGGAGCTGGCCTATTACATGCTTCCGGTGATCTATGAGCATCCGAAGATGGATTTCGAATCCGTACTGACAGTGATCAACTTCAAAAGGATCCCTGAAAGCGAGATCCTGGCAAGGATCCCCTTCCTGCATGAAAAATTTGCCGAAACCGGACGCTCGAAAGAGCAAAAAGATGAAACCGACTGGATCATGGGCGAACTGAGGAAGCTGGCCAGAGGGAACATGAGCCTGAAGGCTTTGTATAAAGAAGTGAACAGAAAAAAATAAGAAACAGCATAAAGAGCAGCATCATGAGCGACGACTTTTTTCAAGGTTATAAAGGGGGAGCACTGGAAGTATTGAAGAAATACAATACCCGGGTGTGGGGACAAACAGTTGTGGAAACCACCAGGGGTACTTTTACCGGGACCGTCCTGCCGAGGTCAGAAAATGACGATGATAAACATATCGTTCTGAAGATCCCGACAGGCTACAATGTAGGCCTCAACATCGATACCATCACCAGCATGAAGGAAACCGGCTATAAAAAGGCCAATTATAAGATCCCTGAAAAACAATTCCCTGTAACCGAAGGACTGCCCTACGTTAAGCTCTTTGGAACAGGCGGTACCATCGCCTCCCGGCTTGACTACAGGACCGGCGCTGTGATCCCGGCCTTCTCCCCCGGAGAACTCTATGGGGCGGTTCCCGAGCTGGCAGATATCTGCAACCTGGATACCGAAAAAGTGTTTGCCGTGTTCAGCGAGAACATGGGGCCCACTCAGTACATGAAATTAGCTGTGGCCATTGGAAAAGAAATTGAAAACGGGATTGACGGCATCGTCATCGGTCATGGTACCGACACCCTGCATCATACAGGGGCAGCCCTGACCTTCATGGTGCAAAATTCGCCTGTGCCGATCATCCTGGTAGGCTCACAACGCTCATCCGACAGGCCATCCTCCGATGCAGCACTCAACCTGATGCATGCCATGAAGGCGGCAGGCCATTCCGACATAGCGGAGGTGCTGGTGTGCATGTTTGGCCCTACATCAGATGAATACGGACTGCTGCACAAAGGAACCAGGGTGCGTAAGATGCACTCATCCTACCGCTCAACCTTCCGCACCATCGGCGATACGCCTGTGGCCATGATCAGCCGTACTGAGATCAACCCCATCCATAAAACCTACAACCATCGCCGCAAGGACAGAAATGTAACTATAAAACCTTTTTTCAGCGATAAGGTGACCATGTTGTATTATTATCCGGGCATGCGCCCCGATACACTGGATGCCCTTGTGGATGCCGGCTATAAAGGTGTGATCATCGTAGGAACCGGACTGGGACATGTAAACAAAGAACTTTACCCGGCCATAGAACGTGCCCATGCCAAGGGAGTGCATATGTACATGACATTGCAGACCATTTGGGGCTATGTACATATGTTTGTGTACGATACCGGCAGGGATATGATGGCCAAGGGCATTATCCCGGCAGGGAATATGTTGCCCGAAGTAGCCTGGGTTAAGCTAAGCTGGATCCTCGGACAAACAGAAGACCCTGAAGAAGTGAAACGCATGATGCTTACACCCATCAATGATGAGATCACCAAAAGGGAACCCTATAACGGATACCTTGTCTACCAGGGCGGCGTTCCGGAGGTTGAAGATTTTATTAAGAAAGTTCATAAGTAAGTTTTGAGTCCCGACAAAACACAAATCTTTGATTAAGAATTATCCTCTTTCGTTAAAACTACAGAGGAGGCACTGGATGATGAACTACGAACTACGAAATACGAACTATGAACTCTGAATTTGGTACTAGGTACTGGGTGATAATCCTTATTACCCACCCCAGCCCTCCCTACGAGTAGGGAGGGAGTTGAAATGGTAAAATGAATCAAAGAAAAACCAGGAACCAGTGACCAGTGACTAGGAACCAGTGACCAGAATACCAGATTTTTTAAATCATCCGAACCGCATAGCGGTTATTCAAAAAGGAACAGAATAAAACAGGAGATACAGGATAAAACCATCGACAAAACGAATCAATGAAGAACCAGAATCCAGAATCCGGCATCAGTATCTCAGTTTTGAGTTAATCTGTTTCATCAAGACGTTCCCTGGTTGTTTTCACAATTGCCGTCAGGACGTTGATAATAATTCTTATATCCCTCATTTGTGCATCAACGCCAACGCTTACCAACTGGCCTTTATTTAGCAGAATCAACCAATAATATGTTTCACGTGCTTCTTTTGAGGCCACAGACATTTTATAGACAAAATCTTTTCTACTGCTTGCGGCGGAAGCCTCAAATACATTTGCGCCAACACTGGTTGCTGACCTCAGAAACTGTTTCGATATGATGTATTCCCTCTCTTTGATCAGCTCTTGATATAGATGAATTGAACTGAGTGAGAAATTGAGTGATAATTCCATTATTTTGCTTTTCCTCATTGCAATATGTGTTTTCTTATTAATACCTAAATAATGGAAATGTCCACCTGAAAATAATAAATAGTTACTGAGTTATCGTTTTTCAAGTTTAATTTAAAACTTAAAACTCAAAACTTAAAACTATACCGAATTAGTCTTAAATTCGCTGCATGCGCCTCCTAACATTCTTCCTCCTCATATTTACACTCAGCTTTCTAACAGCTCAGGACACCATCCGCCTAATGCATTACAATCTGCTGGATTATGGCAATTCGGGGTTTTGCAGCATGACTACCAACGATACCGATGAAAAAGATGCCTGGCTGTCGGAGATCATTGCGTATGTCAGGCCGGATATTTTTACCGTGAATGAATTGTCGGAGGTGACAGGCTTTCACAGCCGTATACTGAACGAGGTCATGAACCAGAGCGGGTATGCTGATTTTAGCATGGCACAATCACCCAACATCGCCAATTCGTACATCGTAAACCAGTTGTATTACAACAACGAAAAGTTTGTGCTTGAATCGCAGGCTGTAGCCCAGTCGGAGGTTCGGGATATTGATGTTTACAGCCTCTATCATGTGAACGAAAGGCTGGCGGCAGGGGATACCACTTTTCTTCATTGCATCGTGGCCCACCTGAAGGCAGGGACTTCGTCGGACGATGAACTGCAGCGTGAGCTCATGACACAAAATGCACTGGATTGGCTGGAAGCAAATGGCCGGCCCGGAAACTATGTTTTTATGGGCGATTTTAATTTCTACGACGCCAATGAAGGGGCTTTCCAGTTGATGATCGGGAACAATGATCCTGTGTTCAAATTTTATGATCCGGTAGATGAAATCGGAAACTGGCATAACAACAATGCCTATGCGCAGGTGCATTCTCAATCGACCAGAAGCTCACAAACAGGCAATTGTGGTGCCTCAGGGGGTATGGACGACCGTTTTGATTTCATACTGATGAACAAGACCCTTTTTGAGCGGGCCGACAACCTTCACTACCTGGAAGATACATATTGGGCCCTGGGACAGGATGGCCTTCGCCTGAATGGCACCATCGTAGATCCCCCGAATAGCAGCCTGCCTTTATTTGTGCTCGATGCCCTTTTTGGCATGAGCGATCACCTGCCCATTGTGATGGAGCTCGTAGTGGAAGAAACCCTTGGGGTGGATGATGTGTATGCTCCGGAGCCCATGCGGGTTTATT
>CAZASJ010000138.1:0-6527 GCA_964487735.1 uncultured Bacteroidales bacterium
TGTTCAATGCCATCTCCGTTCCAGTTGCGCCATTGCTCACCATATACCGCTCCGAGATCGCCATTTTCATCAGCCCACTCATTCCAGATACTTACGTTGTTTTCGTTCAGGTACTTGATGTTGGTGTCTCCATTCAAAAACCATAGCAGTTCATGGATGATTGAGCGCAGATGCAGTTTTTTGGTGGTCATCACCGGAAATCCTTGCTGAAGATCGAAGCGCATCTGGTAACCGAAAGTGCTGATCGTCCCGGTACCGGTCCTGTCGCTCTTTTCCACGCCATTTTTCATTACATGCTCAAGTAAATCGAGATATTGTTTCATGCTATGCTATCCTATTTTGTTTGATACACATGCTTGAAGGCAATTCCTTGCATTCGTATACCATTATAATATTAATTCATTTAAAACTCAACATCCCGAAAAACCAGCATTCTTTGAATTCATTGTTTGTCGGGACTCAAAACTCAAAACTTATTTTCCGCATACTCTTCCACCTGCCTGAACACCCGCATCAGATTCTTGCCCCAGATTTTTTCGATTTCTTCTTCGGTATAACCTCTTTTTACAAGTTCGATGCTTATGTTTTCCATCTGGCTGACATCATAGCAATCGGCTACGCCGCCACCGCCGTCAAAATCGGTACCAATACCAACATGGTCGATGCCTGCAACGGCTACGATATGATCAATGTGGTCGACAACCCTGGCTACGTTCGACAATGCCCGGGGGAAATCTACATTAAGCTGCTGCCATTCGCTCCTGGCACTTGCAAGTTGTTCATCGTTCAGGTTTTCCCAATTGTTGTATTTTTCTCTCAGGGCCGCCATGGCACTGTCGCGTAATGGATTTGCTGCAGGCTCTTCCACATAAGAACTGAGGATGCACATTTGAATGACTCCTCCATTGAGGGCCAGCTCTTTTAACATATCGTCGGAAAGATTGCGATGGTGGTCGCAAATGGCACGTGCACATGAATGCGAAGCAATCACCGGCGTGGCTGATGCCTCAAGGATGTCATAAAATGATTGATCGGAGGCATGCGAAACGTCGATCATGATACCAAGATGGTTCATTTCCGCCACCACTTCTTCTCCGAATTCACTTAAACCATCGTGTTCGGCTTCTTCTTTGTCGCTTGATGAGTCACAAATGTCGTTGTGCTTCGAATGGCATAAGGTGATGTACCTGGTTCCTCGATTGTAATAATCATGGAGCAATGAAAGGTCTTTCCCGATGGGATAGCCATTTTCCATTCCAATGAATATGGCTCTTTTGCCTTCTTTTTCGATACGATATGCATCCATGCTTGTCAGGGCGATCTCAGCCAATTCAGGATTTGCAGCCACGGCATTGTGAATGGTGTCGAACATGGTGATGGCTCTTTCACGAGCTTTTGCATTCCCTTCTGCATCTCGCTGGCCCTGACCAATGAAAACAGCAAAAAAACATGCATCCAATCCACCTTCTTTCATCCTTACGAGGTCCACTTTACTGCCCCTGGAGGTTTCGCTATTGTCTTTCCCAATATCGAATCCTTCCCGTGTCATCCACATAGGCGTATCCGTATGGGAATCTATGGTGAGTACATTAGCGTGAATTTCCTTTGCTTTTGCGATCATTTCCTCCTCACTTAGCTGATTATTACATGAAACCAACAATAAAACCGGGAGCAGAAAAATTACTTTTTTGATCAACTTAAAACACTTCATTATTTTTTGTTTTATTCATTATTCATCATTTATCCAAGGAGGATCCCAACCATTGTTGCAGAGAATAATGATGCCAATGCACCACCGACCATGGCTCTTAAGCCCAATTTGGATAATAGGATTCGTTTGTTTGGTGCCAGTGCACCAATTCCTCCGAGTTGGATTCCAATGGATGAAAAGTTAGCAAATCCGCAGAGCATATAAGTGGCCATGATCATGGATTTCTCATGTGTAAAAGCATTGATGGTGATCAGTTCTCTCAGGCTGGTGTATGCAACCAGTTCATTTAGGATGATCTTCTCACCGAAAAGTTGTCCCACGACTGTCATATCGTCGGGGCTGACTCCAACTGCCCAGGTCAGTGGGGCCATGGCATATCCAAGGATGAATTGCATGGTAAGCCCATTATACTGGCCATTGGTGGCCGACATGATCACCTCATTTAAGCTTGTCCAATCACCAACCTTGATTAATACAAAGTTCACTAATGCGATGAGTGCGATGAAGACCAGGAGCATGGCGGCAACATTGGCTGCCAGCTTTAATCCCTGGAGCGTTCCGTTTGAAATGGCATCAAGTACATTGGATCCGATGCTGTCCTTGCTGACTGTGATCTCACTTTTAATGGGTTCTGTTTGCGGCACCAGTAATTTTGATGCTACCACAGCTCCCGGAGCCGCCATCACAGAGGCTGTGATAAGGTGTTTGGCAAACAGCAACTGGCTGGCCGGGTCGGTACCGCCCAGCATCCCAATGTAAATAGCCATCACTCCACCTGCAATGGTGGCCATCCCACCGGTCATGACGAGCATGATCTCTGATTTGTTCATGTTCTTCAGGTACTCCTTGATCAAGAGCGGTGATTCGGTTTGACCGAGGAAAATATTTGCTGTTGCAGATAGGCTTTCAGCGCCGCTGATGCCCAGGGCTTTTTTTAATAAATATGCCAAACCATATACGATCTTCTGAATGATGCCATAGTAGAACAGAATACTCGTTATAGCTGAAAAGAAGATAATGGTGGGCAATACCCAGAAAGCAAAATTAATGAGGGGTGATTCCACCTCTCCCGAAATAAAGGAAGCCATAAGGAATGAAGTTCCCTCTTGTGTAAAATCAAGGATCTTCAGAAACATGGCACCAATGAATTCGATGATATTCTGAAAAAATGAAACTTTTAATACAAGCACGGCAATGATGAATTGTATTCCAAGCCCGATACCAATGATGCGCCAGTTGATCGCCCTGCGCTGGCTGCTGATTAGGTAACCCAATCCAAGCAATATGCCAATTCCAAGTATTCCCCTGAGCACGGCAATAAGTGAAAATCCACCTTCAACAGCCTCGGGGCCTCCCTGGGCAAATGACGGGATTGCAATAAAAAGCAAAAGGAGTAGCAGTAGTAGAAATCGTTTATTCATATTTGTCAGAATAAAAATTGCCATCAGACTTCACATCGGATGACAATAAAATAAATATTGGAGTATTGTCAGTCTTTTTTTCTTTTGTTGATCTCATCCCTGAGCTTGGATGCTCTTTCATATTCTTCGTTTTCAACAGCTTTTTTGAGCAATTCCTTAAGTTCTTTCAAAGTACTGCTTTTGAATTCGGATTCGCTTGTTTGTTCCATCCCCGGGACCTCTTCTTCACCACTGATAAGTTCAACCGGTTTATCATCCATTATAATTCCGGCTTCTCCCATAATATCTTCAAATGTATATATGGGGCAACGGAAGCGGATGGCAAGGGCCACTGCATCCGATGTTCTGGCATCGATTTCGCTTTCATCATCCCCATAGATGCATATCAGCTTTGCGAAAAATACACCTTCAAGGAATTTATCAATCACCACTTCCTTGATGAAAACATTGTAATGCTCGGCAAAATTCTTGAAAAGATCGTGGGTCAGGGGCCTCGAAGGCTTCATTTTTTCAAGTTCTACAGCGATGGCCTGGGCTTCAAATCCACCTATAATGATTGGCAACCGTCGAACGCCCCCTTGTTCTCCCAGGATCAGGGCGTAAGCCCCGCTCTGCGATTGACTGTAAGACATACCGATGATTTCCAACCTGATCTTATCCATTATGTTCTATGCTTAGTAAGCGATATGAAAAGAAAGGTTAAAAGTATTAAAATTTTCATTTCCCATTGGCTTATGTGAATAAAATGTTGTCGGATGTGTCAATTTATATTTATATTTTTGCGACTTCATTAACCAAAATTTAACTAACATGAGAAAGATTTTGTCGCTATTAGCAATCTCAATGCTGCCGGTATTGACGTTTGCCAGCGAAGCTAATCTCGTTATTCCTGATGAGATCAAATCCCAGGGTATACTTTACTGGGGCTTCCTGATCACGTTTGCCGGATTTTTATTTGGATTATACCAGTTTGTAAAGGTGAGAAAAATCCGCGCCCATCAATCAATGCTTGATATTGCGCAGGTAATTTTCGAAACTGCAAAGACCTACCTTATTCAACAGGGTAAGTTTCTTGCAATTTTATTCCTCTTTATTGGTTCAGCTGTTGCTTTTTACTTTGGATGGCTATCAGATGCCAACTTCGGAATAAAAGGTGTATTGATCATTATCGGGTGGACCGTGGTAGGTATTCTTGGATCATACAGTGTTGCCTGGTTTGGGATCAGGATGAATACGCTGGCCAATTCAAGGATGGCTTTTGCTTCACTTGAGAGGAAACCTATCAAACTTTTAAACATACCCCTGAATGCAGGGATGAGTATTGGTGTTGTATTGATCTCTCTTGAGCTCATTTTAATGCTGGTCATCCTTCTATTTGTTCCCGGTGAATATGCCGGTGCCAGTTTTATCGGTTTTGCCATTGGTGAATCATTGGGTGCTTCTGTGCTCAGGATCGCCGGCGGTATCTTTACCAAGATTGCTGATATCGGATCTGACCTTATGAAGGTGATCTTCAAAATTGGAGAAGATGATCCCCGGAACCCCGGAACCATTGCCGACTGTGTTGGCGATAATGCAGGTGACAGTGTTGGCCCTACTGCCGACGGATTTGAGACCTATGGTGTAACTGGTGTTGCGCTGATCGCATTCATTCTTCTTGCGGTTGTTAGCCCGGCTGACCAGATCACTTTGCTGACCTGGATATTTGTGATGAGAATCCTTATGATCATTACTTCTATTGTTTCTTTCTGGATTAACGGAATCATTACCAAAGCAAAATATCAGCATGCTGATGATCTTGACTTTGAAATACCACTTACAACCCTGGTATGGATCACTTCAATCCTGTCTATTATTGTAACTTTTGTCGCCAGCTATTTCATTATCGGAGGCTTGCCAAATAATATGTGGATCGTACTGTCAGTGATCATCAGTGCAGGTACATTGGGGGCTGCCCTGATCCCTGAATTCACCAAACTCTTTACCAGTCCTAAGTCAGCCCATGTGAGAGAAGTTGTGGAAGCTTCTAAAAAAGGGGGTGCTTCCCTGAATATTCTTTCAGGCCTTGTGGCCGGTAACTTCAGTGCATTCTGGAAAGGGATGGTCTTTTTCGTCCTGATGTTCATTGCTTACTACGCAAGTACATATGGCCTGGATGCTTTTATGGCATATCCTTCCATTTTCGCCTTCGGCCTTGTGGCCTTTGGTATGCTTGGGATGGGGCCTGTTACCATTGCTGTTGACAGCTATGGACCTGTAACAGACAATGCTCAGTCTATTTATGAACTCTCTCTTATTGAGGAAATCGAAGGCATCAGCGAAGAGATTGAAAGAGACTTTGGATTCAAACCTGATTTCGAAAAATCAAAATACTATCTCGAAGCCAATGACGGTGCCGGGAATACTTTTAAGGCAACTGCCAAGCCGGTGCTTATCGGTACTGCTGTGGTAGGGGCTACCACCATGATCTTCTCACTGATCCTAGTGATTGAACATACTTTGGGAATCAGGCCTGAGATGGTCCTTAATTTGTTGAATCCATATTCAATTCTTGGATTCCTTCTTGGTGGTGCAGTAATCTACTGGTTTACCGGTGCATCCATTCAGGCGGTTACTACAGGTGCTGCCAGGGCCACTGAATATATCAAGCATAATATCAACCTTGATCCAAATGCAGAGAAAAAGGCTGATGTTGAGAAATCAAAAGAAGTAGTAAAGATATGTACACAATACGCCCAGAAAGGAATGTGGAACATCTTTATTGCGATCTTCTCTTTTGCACTTGCCTTTGCGTTCCTGGCTGCTCCGGCAGGATTTAAGGAAGGAATGGGCGTTGATGAAGCTTTAGCACATTCAGCTCCTGTATCTCTTTTTATCAGTTATCTTATCTCTATTGCATTCTTCGGACTCTTCCAGGCGATCTTCATGGCAAATGCCGGCGGTTCATGGGACAATGCCAAGAAAGTTGTGGAAGTGGATATGCAGGAAAAAGGCACACCATTGCACGAAGCTGCCGTTGTAGGTGATACTGTTGGTGATCCATATAAAGATACTTCATCAGTGGCACTGAACCCGATCATTAAATTCACTACATTGTTCGGACTGCTGGCGATGGAAATCGCACTTGCTGCTCAGTTCAGGGATATCGCTCCTTATATTGGAGCTGGCTTCCTGATCGTTGCACTGGTATTTGTATACCGTTCATTCTATAAAATGAGAATCAATCAATAGAAACTCATATTTAAAATATAAGCCGTTCTGCAAAAGTGGGACGGCTTTTTTTTGTGGATTATCTGTTTCCAGTGTTATAAGGGTTTTGGGTAGCGGGAGATATGAACTACGAACTACGAACTACGAACTACGAACTACGAACTACGAACTACGAACTACGAACT
>CAZASJ010000139.1:0-6266 GCA_964487735.1 uncultured Bacteroidales bacterium
CTCGCTACGCTCGTTGATCCTAAAAAGGGTGGGCTTCACAAAGAATACAAGCCTGAAAGCTTCGCTTTATCGGGCTTTTTCTTTCATGCTTTCGCACTCGAGCAAGCTCGCTGCTCAGCACAAAAGAAAAAGCCCGGTACTTCGTACCAGGCTTGTATTCTTTGTAGCGGGGACAGGATTCGAACCTATGACCTTCGGGTTATGAGCCCGACGAGCTACCACTGCTCCACCCCGCAATGTGTTTTTAAAGGGACTGCAAAGATAGAATTTTGTTGTTATCCCACCAAATCTTTTTTTGATTAATCTTCAAAACTGCTGCAGGGCATCGGTTTTGACCTGGCGATCGATGCTGTAAATGAGTGGATAGTTTTCTTGTTTCACCCTCAGCATTACTATTTTGTGATGTTTCTCAGAAAAACCAGAAGAAGGAGATGGCAACAATAACTTCTATCCAGGAATATGTCATCATTCTATAAGAACCATTCCGGGTCGATATACCGGCTTAAACTCTCTCCATAGGTTTCTACTTTTTTGTCCTTATCAACCTTGAAGGTGATCCTTTCACCATATGTTCTGGAGATGATAATAAATGATTCATCCTCTCCATCTTTCTCAACCCGAATATACCTTGCCAGGTGCTCACCTTTATCAATATTCAGGCATTTATGGCATATGGGACAGAAGAAATCAACGATTTCCCCCTTTTTTACGCTTAGCGATGAGCTCATTGATGCCGCATAATTTCCGATCTCTTCATGCAATAGCACCAGACCCCGGTTTTTTTTACTGAGCCTCGCCGATAAGATAATATTTTCATTGGCATTGATTGTGCCTCGGCAATGTGGGCATAGATAAGTAGCTTCCATCATTATTTATTTTAGGGTTTATATTTATACTCATGTTCTTTTGGCCAGGCTTGAAATTCAATCAGATTTAACTTTCTAAATCGCTGAATTCCCTGATTTGTAATATATATACAATTTTTGTCAATGTCAAGGGGATTTCTTTGTGTATAAGTAAATCAGCGGAAGGGATAAATTTCGTACCTTACCCATCAAATCTTTTTTGAATAATATTGAAAAATGAGTCATAAAGCGGGTTTCGTCAACATAATAGGTAAGCCAAACGTGGGTAAATCCACACTAATGAATGAATTGGTGGGAGAAAAACTATCCATTATTACCTCAAAGAAGCAAACAACCCGCCACCGCATCCTCGGAATCGTGAATGAAGATGAATACCAGATCATCTTTTCGGATACTCCCGGCTACCTGAAACCGGATTACAAACTTCAGGAATCCATGATGAAATTTGTAGAAGATGCCCTGCTCGATGCAGATGTGTTTTTGTACATCACTGCAGCAGATGAAAGGGAAGAGGATGATGAAATTGTGGGGAAATTACAGCATACTGATGTCCCTGTGATCATTGTCATCAACAAGCTTGATCTTACGGATCAGAAAAAAATTGAAAAACTATACGATTCCTGGCAAAAGAAAATACCCAAAGCTAAGGTGCTGCCTGTTTCTGCTTTGCATAAGTTCAATGTTGATACACTCTTTAAACTGATCCTTGAACTCATCCCTGAAAATCCTCCTTATTATCCTAAGGATGAGCTTACCGATAAAACCATGCGTTTTTTCGTCTCGGAGATCATCAGGGAAAAGATCTTCCTAAACTATCATCAGGAATTGCCTTATTCATCAGAAGTGATCATCGATACTTATAAGGAAGACGATAATCTCATCAAGATAATGGCTTATATCTTCGTAGTGCGCGAATCACAAAAAGGGATCATCCTTGGACATGAAGGCAAGGCCATCAAAAAGGCCGCTACCGCTGCCCGTTTGGATATTGAAGAATTTGTAGGGAAAAAAGTATTCCTCGAAATACGCGTCAAAGTTAGCAAAGACTGGCGTGATGATCCAAAGAAGCTGAAGCATTTTGGATATGATTAAAATGCAGCGAAATCAAATACACTCGACTGTAAATACACGATTCTGACTACTGACTACTAGGAGTCAGTCAGTCCAAACTCTTCCTGCAATTGCTTTCTCAGTTTTTCATTGGTTCCCATCTTACTGCTTAAAAACTGCTTGTGCAATGCATCCATGGGAATGATGCCTGTTTGACGAAGGTATTCATACAGTGTAACGATGCTGGCATTGCGTCCGCCAAAATGTTCACGGAAATGATGGCTGATCACCTTTGCCCTGGTATCGGGTATTTCAAGCGTACTGTCAATGATCAAAAGGCTTTTTTCACTTACTTTTTCAATCAGTTTTTTTGCAAACTTCAATCCTTCTTCAGAAGTTACCAGGATCACATCAGGGCTGGGTGCACCGGTATACAGTATTGGCTCAGGCGACAGGATCAGGTTGCTGGCTGAAAAGCCTACGCCAACCGTTACCGGATAACTGCCTTTTTTTGTAACGTGCAAGCCACAGCGCATACCTGCTTTAATAAATATTTCGGCGGCTGATTGTGCGCCCTCGCCGGCGGTGCCGCTCAGAAACAATCGAACCGGCTTGTCGAGATTATGTGAAAACTCTTTTTCAATTTCCAGTTGGGCATTGAAAAGACTGGGTAAATTCTCACGCTCATTGGTTTGGTAAGCCACTTGTTCTTTGTCGGTATAAACTTTGATCTCAATGCCTGCTTCTTCTATCAATGACTTGAGTTTCATTCCGGGATTGCTTTTAACCCCGTAAGAAGGGCAGATCTCCATCACTTCAACGAGTGAAAATCCCTTTCGTGAAAATGCTTCAGCCAACTGGCCCGAAATATCACCAATTCCGGTAATGCGGCTTGCATAGCTCGCTCCCGCAGCAGTCACAAGTCCGCAAATGTCATATCCTTTATGGGTAGCCCCTTGCGGAAGGGTAGGGGTTTTAAATCCTTCAGGAGTGAATCCACTGGGTTGGCCCCCGGTCATGCCGTAAAGCATATTGTTATGGACCACAACGGTCATATTGTACCCATTGTGGGCGGCATCCAACAGGTGCTGCATGCCAATGGTAGCCCCGCCATCGCCAATGTATACTATTACTTTTTTGTCAGGGTTATTCAATCCGGCAGAAACACCTGATGCCAGTGCAACCGACCTGCCATGCAAACCATGGACTGTATGCGTGTCGAATGCCTTGTCAATAATTCCATGACAACCAATATCGGTTACCAGGATTACATCAAGCAGCTTAAGCCCGATTTGTTGCAATGCTTTTTCAGTATTCTGACTGATATTTGCATGACCGCAGCCTTTACAGAACGGCAATGTATTTGTGTTGATGAATTTAGTTTCC
Source organism: uncultured Bacteroidales bacterium (assembly GCA_964487735.1). Lineage (GTDB taxonomy): Bacteria > Bacteroidota > Bacteroidia > Bacteroidales > B18-G4 > B18-G4. Next base: position 3,303 of record CAZASJ010000139.1, read on the forward strand.
ATGCTTCTTCACCTCCTCTATGATTTCATCAGGTCGTATCATGCGGCCGATGGCGTTAACTGAATGAACGTGTGCAGGTGCCTTTGCACCGAAAAGCAATTTGCTGTAAAGCCCGTGGTGGTTCTCTTCAGCGATAATGATATTCCCGTATCCTGTCATAAAGTTCATATAAAGATCCGGGATCGGAAGAAGGGTTTTGGGAATAAGCAATGAAACAGCATTTCCTTCTTCCCTGAGTATTTTTGCAGCTTCCCTGGCAGCATTGGCCGTGATGCCGTATGATATGATCAGGGTATCTGAAGCATCTTCCTTATGGTGCTCATAATAAAGAAATGAATTCAGGTTTTTCTCTATTTTATCATGTATATTGATCGTATTTGTCAGTGCTTCCGGGCTGATGCCTTCAAGGATTCCATTTTCATTATGAGTGGAGGCGGTGTATCTTACCTGGTGCTTATTATTGCTCACCGGCAGGAATTCAGGAACACCTTTTTCATTTCGTTTATAAGGAATGAATTTTTCTTCTCCTTTGTAAAAAGTCCTCTTTATTGGCTCAATTTCTTTCAAGCTATCAAGGTCGAAGCTGAATTGTGTCATCACTTCTTCCTTGGAGGTGAGCAAGATCACAGGAGTCCGGAGTTCAATGGCTGTTTTCAATGCTTTTTCTGACATTTCCCAGCAATCCATGACTTCTGAGGTGCTGATTACAGGTATTGAATAACCACCTGATAACATGCCATTCAGCAGAGAAATATCTCCCTGGGCACCGCAGGTAGCAGTTCCGGTGGCAGGCCCCAGCCTTTGCACAAGAACGATTACCATGGGCAGCTCCATCATGTAAGCCATGTTAATGGATTCAAGCATGAGGGCAAAACCCGGGAAAGAAGTTGCTGTGACAGGCAATTTCCCTGCAGCAGAAAATCCACTCATCCACTGTAAAGTGCTAATTTCATCAGGTGCTGCGAAAAATGTTTTAAATCGTTTCCCAGAAAAAAGGTACAGGTTATTTGCTGGTGTGATCGGATAGCCGATAAATACATCAGCGCCCGCTCTGACCAGGGCTTCTGTCATGAGCCGTGATCCATCAATTAATGATTGCATATAGCTGCTGTTTTTTATACAAAAAGCAAAGGTAGAAAAGAAGAAGTATACTACACTTATAAATGAATTATTTTAAGTGAAAATAAATAGTAATTATTATTGTGAAAATAATAACAATATGTATAATTTTGCCAATCAACCTATTGTAATTCATAAATTATATAATATGTCAGCAACAGTTCAATTTGAGGCTCCCGACCACTACCTTGTGGACGAGCTCTACACCGATGAGCACAAGATCATCCGTGACGCAACAAGGGATTGGGTAAACCGTTCAGTAAAACCCGTTATTGAAGAATATTTCGAAAAGGCAGAGTTTCCCCGTCTCCTGATAAAAGAAATGGGTGAATTGGGGATGTTTGGACCTTTCATTCCGGAAGAGTATGGTGGCCCCGGCCTTGATTATACTTCATATGGCCTTATTATGCAGGAGCTTGAAAGGGGTGACTCAGGGATCAGGTCTATGGCTTCAGTGCAAACTTCTCTGGTATGTTTCCCAATCTGGAAATTTGCAAGTGAAGAGCAAAAGCAAAAGTGGCTTCCCCGTCTTGTAAGTGGTGAACTCATTGGCTGTTTTGGCCTGACAGAGCCAAATCATGGATCAGATCCGGGCGGTATGGTTACTCATTTTGAGGATAAAGGAGATCATGTGATCCTGAATGGTGCCAAAATGTGGATCACCAATTCAACCATTGCTGATATTTCCGTAGTATGGGCAAAAGATGAAAAAGGTGTGATCAGGGGAATGGTTGTTGAAGCCGGAGGCGAAGGATATTCAGCTCCGGAAACCCATGGCAAGTATTCATTGCGTGCATCTGTTACCGGTGAGCTCGTTTTTGATAATGTAAAAGTTCCTAAGGAAAACCTTTTTCCTGAAGTGAAAGGACTTCGCGGACCTTTGAGTTGCCTGAATTCAGCACGCTATGGGATCGCCTGGGGCGCCATCGGAGCTGCCATGGATTGTTATGATGCAGCACTGAGGTATGCCCTTGAACGGAAACAGTTTGGAAGGCCTATTGCAGGGTTCCAACTGCAGCAAAAGAAAATTGCTGAAGCACTCACTGAGATCACCAAAGCACAATTGTTGATCTGGCGTCTTGGTCAACTGCGCGATGCCGGCAAAGCTACAGCTGCACAGATCTCAATGGCAAAACGCAATAATGTGCATATGGCTCTGAATATCGCACGTGAAACCCGTCAGATCCTTGGAGCAATGGGTATCACCAACGACTTCCCGATGATGCGCCATATGATGAACCTCGAGTCCGTGATCACCTATGAAGGTACTCATGATGTTCATCTGCTCATTACCGGTGCAGAAGCAACAGGAATCCCGGCATTTAAATAAAGTTTTGAGTTTTGAGGGCATAGCTTTGAGTTATTCAGAAACAAAAACGTAACTTTATAGTGTTCTCCCCTCCATGCTAGCAGGTAAGGGTTGGGTAATAAACATTTACACTTTTATTTCAACATAATAACCAGGCACTTGGAACTTGGAACCAGGAACTAAAAGCCCCGCAATATGCGGGGCTTTCGATTGTATAACTAAAAATGAAAAGAAAGGTCTAGTTCATCACTTGTATCTTCTTGATAACCTGGGTTTCACCAGCAAGGATCCTCAGGAAATACATGCCGTTTGAAAGGCTTGATATGTTGAGTTCTTGAGAATACGTTCCGGAGCCCTGATATCCATTGTTGATCTCCATGACCTTGTTCCCAACCATATTGTAGATTTCAAGATTCACTGATTCTTCTATTTCCATCGTATAATTGATATTTACAATACTTTAAGCGAATTTTCACTGATAACTTCCTCTTCTTCAACAGAAACTGAAATAGAAAGGGGAATCAGTTCTCCACCTG
>CAZASJ010000140.1:0-6219 GCA_964487735.1 uncultured Bacteroidales bacterium
CCCGCCTTCTCCCAGGTAATCTGCTTTGCCTGCTTCTCTGGTGAAGGGTCGGACCGGATCATGATTCCCGGTTGTGGCAAAGAACATGATGCCATATTTGGCAGAATAGGAATCAAGAATCTTCTTCAGGCCCCTGATATTAACCGCCTGTCCGTCGTCGCTGAAATCTCCCGGCAGTACCACATACCTGACCCCCCTTTTTGCAATATCATCCAGGGCTGCCAGGAAGGCGAAATAATTTTCATTAAAAATTCGGGTGGAATACAATTGGGCCTCCATGGTTCGAATGGTGGCAAATTCTCCGTTTTTGGGATTCCTGATCCCCTTATACCCGCTATCCTGAAAGTCACCATACACATCCTGCAGATGCACATCTGCAAGAAAGGCAATCCGGATCTCTGAAGAATCTCGATCCGGCACAGCCACACAACTAACTGTGATCAGAATAAGGAAAAGAAATAGAATATTTCTGAGCGGAGATTTCATTGTAAAGATTAAAACACCTTTATGGGTGAATAAGTTCTTGTGCAATATCGAATGGCACTTTAAAAACAGTCCCATGTCGTACTCCTCCCCTGAATGAAATCTGGTCTGATATATCTTTCCAGTTTTTCAAATCACAGGATTCTACTGCTCCCATACTTCCCAGTTCATATTTGTCAAAATATACTATATACTTGTCTCCGGTTTTTATGCATGTAGGACCTTCTGCCCAGTAATCGCCCGTTATAGGTTCGGAAGCATCTGAATAGGGTCCGTCTATTTGCTGAGCAGTGGCCCAACGGATGTTTTTTTCAGCCTTTGGGACTTTGGTTTCATCCTTAAGGAACATTATATATTCATCCTTCCCGGCTTTGAATATGGACCCGTCAATCACATTAAAGCCATGATCGTAAAAGAGTTTTGTTTCGCTAAAGCTTGAGAAATCTCTGGTACTGACCGCGTACATCCGGTGATTATACTGATTGCCGCCCGAACCCCTGTTTTCCGGAAACTGGCCGGATATTGTGGTTGACCAGAAAATCAGGTATTGCTCCCTGACCTCGTCATATACAATTTCCGGGGCCCAACAATTCAGGGCGTTCTTTTCATGTTGCATCACAGGGATGTAAAGCTGTCCGGACCAGTTTACCAGGTCGGCCGAATGGGCATATCCGATTCCGCGTTCATTCCAGCCGGCTGTCCAAACCATGTGAAACTGCTTATCCGGGCCATAAATAATGCAGGGATCGCGCATGAGTACACTTTCACCCACCTCAGGTACCAGAAAGGATTCATCATCATTGAGGGTGTTCCACTTATAGCCATCCTCACTGTAAGCCAGGTGCAAACCATCCTCTCCGTTGTCCCTGAAATATGAAAAAAACAAGACATCCTCCCGGACAGGAACCTGGTCCTGTAATACCTCCTTTTGCTGTGCTTTTACCGAGCAGGAAAAGGCAAGTCCAAATATCAGCAGAGCTATTATATTTTTAAGTATAGTTTTCATGATTATGATCTAACAGCAAGATCTGAATAATTGTTTGATTCTCATAGACAACTATTTGATTATAATGGATTCTTCCAGGCGTATATCTTCGGATGAAGCCCCCAGCATAAATTCATATTTCCCTTTTTCAAAGTGCCACTCGTGACATTCTTCATCCCAGAACATCAGTTTACTTATGGGAACTTCAAATTCGATGGTCTTCGATTCCCCCAGATCCAGGGAGGTTCTTTTAAAAGCCACCAATTGCTTTATGGGCCTTTTCACGGAAGATTTTACATCTCTGTAATAAAGCTGCACAACCTCATCCCCCCTGTATTTACCGGTATTTTCAATTTCCACCGAAACCTTAATAATTTCACCTGAATTTGCAACCGAGATATTACGGTACTCAAAAGAAGTGTAGCTAAGGCCATATCCAAATGGATATAGCGGATCACCTTCAAAATACATATATGTCCTGCCCTTCGATATTTCGTAATCGTTCATGGGAGGCAGGTCTTCTTCGGATTTATAGAAAGTAAAGGGCAGACGGCCGGCCGGATTGTAATCCCCGAATAAAACATCCGCTATGGCTCTGCCCCCACTTTCACCCGGATACCAGGCCTCAACAATTGCAGGAATATGATCATTCATCCAGTTGACAGCAAGGGAGCTACCCGCAACAAGCACCACAATCAGGTACTTGTTTTCACTGTAGATATTCTTCAGGTAGGTGATTTGATCTTCCGGCAGACCAAGGGAAGTCCGGTCCCTGCCTTCTTTCTCAATTGATTTATTGATACCCATGACCGCAATCACGTAATCACTTTCCCTGGCAGCCTGCCTGTCTTCTTCAATTAAATCGCCACTGTTATCGCCCGGTACTTCCCATAGTAACTGACAAATCGCATCGCCACCATTATCAAAATATTCCAGCTTGACGGGGTAAAGCTTACCAGCCTCCATTGTAATTTCAACCTGGTCGGTTGTAGCCCCCCGGTTGTGCCATTCATCCACTAGCAATTCATGATTTAACCACAGACGGATTCCATCATCTGAGTTGACACCGATCTTGTAAGTCCCCGATATATTCGGAGCAAGGTAACCTGTCCACCTGATGGACTTATGCCGGTAGTTGGTAAAAGGATCGGGGGCTTGATTTACAGGATCAAAATTTACAACTTCATCCGTCCTTGTTGCGGGAATTCCTTCCAGAAACTTATCATCATAATACTCGGCAAACAGACCCGGATCATTATTATTATCGTTGCGTAAATATTCCGACTCCAGAAGATTGAGATTTCTGGCTGCTGTTTTCCACCTCACATGTTTTACCTCTATTTTCTCACCCACTTTATCCTGGATGCCTTTAAGTGGAGAGATGGGCGAGATCACAGGCAGACCGCTATAATCGCCAAATACCACCTGACTGGCATTGAAGCCCAAGACCGCAATTTTTTTAATCTCACTGGCATTTAAAGGCAAAATATAATCCTGATTTTTAAGCAATACAATAGATTGTCTTGAGCTCTCCAGTGCAAGGTCCTGGTGTTTCTGTGAAGCAATCACATCGGGTGAAATTTTGGAATAGGGATTGTCTTCGACCGGATCGAAAATCCCTAATTTGAAACGGGCTTCCAACACTCGTCTCACAGCCCTGTTGATGGATTCTTCGCTAACTAATCCTTCCTCAAAGGCAGGATAGAGGTGTTTCGCATATATATCGTTTCCACATTCCAGGTCCAGTCCCGCCTCTATTGCTGCTTTTGCTGCCTCTTTCTTGGCATCAACAAAATGATGCGCTTTTTCCAAATACGTAAGCGCGCCACAGTCGCTAACTACATAGCCCTGAAATCCCCACTCTTCTCTAAGCACATCGCTGAGTAACCAGGAATTTGCAGAAGACGGAATCCCGTTCACTGCATTGTAAGCACTCATAATGGATTGCGCTTTTCCTTCCGTTATACATGCTTTAAAGGCCGGCAAATAATACTCGCGCAATGCGCGCTCAGAAATTTCAGCATTGCAGGCAAATCTGTTTTCTTCCTCGTTGTTGGCGACAAAATGCTTGGGAGTGGATACCACTTTCAAATATTTTTTGTTGTTCCCCTGGTTAAAGAAATTCCATTTCGCCCTGGCTTCGTCCGAAATCGCAGTTGCCACATCAAAAACCAGTTCAGGATTTCAGGTGGCAGAGAGCGCAATGGCCTGAGGGAATACAGTAAAGCGATTCAATAAATCGTTGACCCGGTCTTCTGTTGAGAGATCCGGATCATTAAAAGGATATGAGGACTGGCCAAAACTACAAATTTGCACCAGGCCTATGATTAGAATAACTATGAATCTCACTTTCATTTAATCGCTTAAAGTCTACTTAATAATCTCCACATTCGTTAATTTAACCACCACCGGATTAGGCCATGTTTTATCATTATATAGTCGCTGTGCCCGGCTCACCGAAATCTCTAATAACTGCTCGTGTTGCATGAATCTCGATTCGGGAATATTCTCAGGCCAGTATTCCACCACCAGGTCATTCTGACCCAGCACCGAAATGCTTGTTTCAGGTGTGGCTTTCAGATTCTTCATTAAAAAATTTCGACGTCCGCCATTAAACCAATCTGTCTGACCGGTAATAAATGCATATACGGTCTTTTCATCTTCTTTTTGAGTAAACCACAGGTAGCCATCCTTAATAATACCGGGCATTGGCCGCACTCCTTTCACAGCCTCATTATTTACAAACATCCAAAGCCCCAGTTCGCGAAGACGTTCTTCCTGTTCAATGGCAATTTCGCCATTGGGTTTTGGACCAACATTCATTAAGAAGTTACCCCCCTTGCTCCTGATTTCAATCAGTTTATCAATGATTTCGCCACCGCTTTTATAGCTTTCGTTGGTGGGTTTATATTGCCACTGTGTTCCCATGGTCATGCAGGTTTCCCATGGACCGGGCATAGCTCCGTCGGGGATTGTTTGCTCCGGTGTCTGCATTTCGCCCCTTGAAACGATTACATCAGGGGCAACTTCATGGATATAATTCACGAGGGGCTTTGACTGAAATGCATCGAAAAAGATCAGGTCAATGGGTCCGTAATTGGCCAATAACTCGTCGATTTGAGACTTATCATATTCCAGCAATTCGGCATTTTCAGTGATCTGACTCATGGGTCCTTTGCGGGAAATCAGGTGGCCCTGTTTATGTAAAAAACTAAAGTCCTCTGGCGAAAAGTAAACGCCCACCTTAAGTCCGAATTTTCGCAAGGATTGAAACAACATTCCCGTAATATCCTGACCATAAGGTGTATTCATGATATTGAAATCGGTGGTTTTTGTATCCCACATACAAAATCCATTGTGGTGTTTTGTTGTAAATACCACATATTCGGCACCAGCGAGTTTAAACAAACGCGCCCATTCATCGGGATTAAACTTTTCAGGATAAAAAGTTTTCGGAAGCTCGTTCATGTAACGGTCGATGTAGTCCTTAGAAGCACCAACCAGGGAATGAGAAATTACACTTCCGTATTGGGAATCCATACTCCAGTGAATAAACACACCAAATCCCATGTCCATAAAATCTTCTTCCAGTTCCGGCTTATTTGTAAGCTGCCCAAAAAGGCTAAGGTTTAGAAAAGCGGAAAAAATAATTAGACTAAAAATCTTGAAATTCATATTGATGAAATTGAATTGCTGTTTAAATAAGAATCAATCTGCATTTGAAGGACACCATTTTATTGTGCTTTCATATTCCCGGCATACATATCCAGAACAACTTTGCCTCCCTTAATGATATAAGAATGTGTAATACTGTTTGTCCCAAGTGGCTTATTATTCAGTAAGACTTTATCCACAAAAACATTTTCAGGACTATTATTCAGGGCTTCAATTACGAAGCTTTCACCTGAATAGAATTCAGGATTTAATCGAATGGTAATCTTATCGAAAATCGGGCTTCCAATCTGGTATTCCGGATCTTCCTCTGTCCCTCCATTCATCTGGAACAGACCCATTTTCATTAAAACTGAAAGACTGCCCATGAGTCCCTGGTCTTCATCACCATTGAAACCTGTAGCCGGAGACAGACCACTGAATGCAGTCTCCACCACTTTTCGGGTCCAGTATTGCGCCAGATCGGGACGATCGAGCAGATTAAATACATGTGCAGTTTGCATGGATGGTTGATTTCCATAATTTATGGGAATGCGGCGGTACTCGGGATGTAATTCCTTGTCGTGGGCCCCACCCGAGGTAAAACCTATCTTCTGTGCGGTCTCAAATTGCTCATTCAGTTTTTGTACAGCTATTTCTTTTCCGCCCATTAATTCTGCCAAACCCCGAATATCATGTGGTACAAACCATGTGGATTGTGCCCCATTGGATTCGTTAAAACCATGCTCATAGTTGTAGGGATCAAAATCGGCCAGCCAATGACCATTGATGTCCTTTGGACGCATCCAGGTCGTTTCGCTGTCGTAAACATTCTTGTAGTTTAGAGCCCGTTTCATGAAATACCGGTAATCTTCCTCCCTGCCCATTTTTTTGGCAAGTTGGGCCAGGGTCCAGTCCTGGTAAGCATATTCCATGGTTAAACTGGCTCCGTCCTGGTGGAAGCCAAAATCACCTTCAGGAATCGGATAAGGCACATAGCCCGTTTCGATATAGTGTTCCAGTCCACCGCCCAGATTCGTATAATGCTCATAGCCTGCTTTTCCCATAATCCCACCCGGCATGTGGTTCTTCTTCAGGGC
>CAZASJ010000141.1:0-6066 GCA_964487735.1 uncultured Bacteroidales bacterium
ACTCAAAAAAAAGACCTTCCTACACAGTGTAAAAAGGTCTCATATTTTAATTGGAGCTTGTTTCTTATCCTCCGAAGTCATCAAATGCGATCATCTCCTCCGGAACGCCATAATCATCCAGCATCTTCAGCACGGCATCGTTCATCATAGGAGGCCCGCAAAGATAATATTCAATCTCTTCCGGCTCGGGATGGTTCTTCAGGTATTCATCCATTACGATCTGGTGAATGAAGCCTGTATACCCTTTCCAGTTATCTTCAGGCATGGGTTCTGAAAGTCCAATGTTGAATTTAAAATTCGGGTTTTTTTCTTCCAGTTCTTTAAACTCATCTACATAGAATAGCTCTCTCAATGAACGGCCACCATACCAGAACGTGGATTTACGAGCTGTTTTCCTTGTTTTATAAAGATCAAAGATATGTGAGCGCATGGGTGCCATGCCTGCACCACCACCGATGAACATCATTTCCTTTTGTGTGTCCTTAATGAAGAATTCACCGTAAGGTCCTGAAATCGTAACTTTATCGCCTGGTTTCCTAGAGAAAATGAATGAAGAACAGATTCCGGGATTCACTTTCATAAAGCCACCTGATTTCCTGTCGAAAGGAGGTGTGGCAATACGAATATTGAGCATAATAATATTGTTCTCAGCAGGGTGATTGGCCATCGAATACGCACGGAAAATAGGTTCGGGGTTCTTCATTTGCAGATCCCACATTTTAAACTTATCCCAGTCTTCCCTGTAATCCTCATCAATATCCATGTCTTTATAATCGACCGTGACCTTCGGTACATCGATCTGGATATATCCACCTGAGCGGAAGTCGAGTGTTTCGCCTTCCGGCAACTTCACCACAAACTCCTTGATAAAGGTAGCCACATTGTGGTTTGAAACCACTTCGCATTCCCATTTCTTGATACCGAAAATTTCGGGTGGGATGGCGATGCTCATATCTTCCTTTACCTTCACCTGGCAACCCAGACGCCAATTGTTTTGTGCTTCCTTACGCGTAAAATACCCCACTTCAGTAGGCAGAATGCTCCCACCACCTTCAAATACCTGGCATTTACACATGGCACATGTTCCACCACCTCCACAGGCCGAAGGGAGAAATATCTTCTCTGCTGCGAGGGTCGAGAGTACCGTTGAACCCGGGTTAACCGTTAATTTTTTCTCATCATTGATTGTGAGCGTTACCTCACCCTGCGGTGTGAGTTTCTTCCTGGCAAATAGCAGCATGGCTACGAGGAACATGATCACAAGGAGGAAGATGATAATGCTGGCAATGATTACTTGTCCTATTCCGATTAAAAGCATGTTTTATACTTTTTATTTACTGTTAAAGTTGAATTCCCATAAACATCATGAAGGCCATACCCATAAGGCCGGTGATGATGAAAGTAATACCCAGTCCGCGAAGCGGAGCAGGGATGTTTGAATAGCGGATCTTTTCACGGATGGCTGCAATACCAACGATGGCAAGGAACCAGCCTACACCTGAACCCAGTCCGAATGATGTGGCTTCGGCAATACTCTGGTAATCTCTTTCCTGCATGAAGAGTGAACCACCAAGGATGGCACAGTTCACAGCGATAAGCGGAAGGAAGATACCCAAAGAAGAGTAAAGGGAAGGTGAGAATTTCTCGATCACCATTTCCACCAGCTGCACCATGGAAGCGATCACAGCAATGAACATGATAAATGAGAGAAAACTCAGGTCGACATCTGCAAAGCTTGGATCGAGCCATGTAAGGGCACCGGCAGACAGCAGATATTCATTCATCAGATAATCGACAGGAACGGTAATCCCCAATACGAATACCACTGCGATGCCCAGTCCGACAGATGTTTTTACCGTCTTCGAAACAGCTAGGTAGGAACACATACCCAGAAAGTACGCGAACACCATATTGTCGATGAAGATGGATTTTACGAATATGTTTATTAATTCCTGCATAATGCTATGCTGTTAAATTTTAATTTTCTTCAATTAATTCAGTATCTCTTTTCCTTTGTACCCAAATGATCACACCTACAGTGATCAGGGCCATTGGTGGGAGGATCATCATACCATTGTTTGCGTAAAAACCTCCGTTATCGATATACCAGCTTTGCGGAATAACTGAATATCCCCAGATCGACCCTGAGCCAAGCAATTCACGGAAAAAGGCTACCACGATCAATATCCAGCCATATCCTGCTGCATTTCCGATCCCATCAAGGAATGAAGGCCAGGGTTTATTTGCCATGGCAAAAGCTTCGAAGCGGCCCATGATGATACAGTTGGTAATGATCAGGCCTACGAATACGGAAAGCTGCTTGCTTACATCATAAGCAAATGCTTTCAGAACCTGGTCTACCAGGATCACAAGCGCTGCGATAACCACCAGTTGAACAATGATCCTGATCCTTGGAGGGATGGTATTCCTTAAGGCTGCGATCACTACGTTTCCAACTCCCATTACCACCATAACTGAAATGGCCATAACAAAAGCAGGTTCGAGTTTAGCCGTAACGGCTAATGCTGAACAAATCCCCAATACCTGCACAGTGATCGGGTTTTCACGACCCAGAGGTGTCGTCATCAGCTTCCTGTTCTTGGGAGAGAACAATGGTTCTCTTTCTTTTCTTTCTGAACTCATATCTTATTGTTGGCTTTTAAAATATGCAACATAGTTTCCTAAACAATTCTCCAGCATTTTGGTAACTGCATCGCTGGTGATGGTACCACCAGAGATGGCATCCACACCGTGGATCCTGCTGGCTTCGGGCATGGTGCTCACTCCACCCTTTTTAACAGTAATAGACGCAAATTGTCCCTGCCCGTCAAAAATGGTTTTTCCCAGGAACTGCAATGCAAAGTTTCTCTCAGAGATCTCAGCTCCCAGACCGGGTGTTTCTTTGTCATTTCCAAACTCAGCACCAAAAACGGTATTCATATCCGCTTTCAGCGCGATATTACCATAAATAGGCCCCCACAATCCTGTTCCCAGGAGAGGAATGATGTAGACCTTCTCACCATTCGCTTCAGCCATATAGAGGGGCACTTTGTAGGCTTGGCCCTGACGCTTGTTGTAAAGTTCTTTCTTAAGGTCCAGGTCGAAAGCCCTGTCTTTTCCTTCTGTGAGCTGGCCTTTTGAATATCTGCCTGTAACTTTGCCATCCTGGTCGATAACCAGTTCTTCGAGGATTACCTCATTAAACAAAGCTTCGGCATTATCGGTGCCTGCTTCGATTTCCGCCGCCATGAGGATCCCCTGGATCTTCGCAATGGCAATATTCCTTTCCTGGTAGGGTTTGAGCACCATAGCAGCTGTTGATAAAATCGCTGCAACGATGATCACCATCACCGAGGAGTAAATAAAAATGTACCTGTTAGTAAACATGGAATAATTCTTATGTTATTTCAATCTTTTATTTCTTTATTCTGTGGTTGTCACTGTAGCCCACCTTTTCTTTCTTCTCTTCACATTTGCCTGGATCACATAGTGGTCGATCAATGGTGCAAAGACGTTCATCAGCAGAATAGCCAGCATCATACCTTCCGGATATGCAGGATTGAATACCCTGACCATAATGGCAAAAAAGCCGATGAGGAAACCGTAAATATATTTTCCTTTTGTTGTTTGTGAAGCTGTAACCGGGTCCGTGGCCATAAATACGGCGCCGAAGGCAAAACCGCCCATCACCATATGATCCCAGGGAGAGATCTGCATATAAGCATTTCCACCACTCAGGTTAAAAATGTATCCCATCAACAGCCCACCTGCAAAAACTGAAAGCATGATGCGCCAGCTTGCCATTCCGGTAAAGATCAGGATCACTGCCCCGATGAGGATAGCCAGTGTAGAGGTCTCGCCAATCGATCCCGGAATAAAGCCATAAAACATATCCATGGTATCGGGAAGTGTTAATGAACTCCCCTGAACTGTTGTACTGGCCAATGCATCACCCATTGGGGTGGCACCAGAAACAGCATCGCCCTGTTGAGCGATCCAAACCTGATCTCCCGACATATGCTTAGGATAAGCGAAGAAGAGGAATGCACGGGCAGTCAGGGCAGGGTTCAGGATATTCATACCTGTTCCACCAAAAACTTCTTTCCCGAAGATCACAGCAAAGATAGTTGCTACAGCCACCATCCAGAGAGGAACATCTGGAGGCATAATAAGGGGAATAAGCATCCCACTTACCAGGAATCCTTCTGCCACTTCATGTCCGCGGATCTGAGCAAAAACAAATTCAGTACCAAGCCCTGCCACATATGCTACAACGATAATTGGAAACAGAACAAGGAAGCCGTGCCAGAGGTTGGGCCAAAGGTCAATAGCATTTACTCCATTCGAAAGATTATGCTGAAAACCAATGTTCCACATTCCGAATAATATTGCCGGAAACAGTGCAAGTACCACTATGATCATGGTCCTCTTCATATCGTTGGCATCCCTGATATGGCTGCCAATGCTGGTTACCCTGTTCGGAACATAGAGAAAAGTTTCAAATGCTTCAAATGTTGATTGAAGCTTTGCAAACTTCCCCCCTTTTTCAAACTGGGGTTTTATTTTATCAATAAAGTTCCTAAGTGCTTTCATTGAAATTATATATGTTATACTTTATTGTTCTTCTTCAGTCGACTAATTCATTTCCTTGATCATCACATCAATTCCATTTCTGACGATCTGCTGGATGTTTATTTTTGAAGTGCTGATGAATTCGCAAAGCGCAAAATCTTCAGCATCTACTTCATAGATACCCAGAAATTCCATTTGATCGATATCTTCAATCTGGATGGACTTGATCAGTTGCATGGGATAAATGTCGAGTGGAAATACCTGTTCGAACTTACCTGTAAGGACAAATGCTCTTTCACCACCGTTATAATTGGTATCCAGGCGATATTTCTTTCCGGGCATCATCCATGAAAGGAAAGAATGATAAAAACTGAATTTCTTTAAGCCTGGCAATGCCCAGCCAAACATTTCATAATGATCTCCTTCAGGAATGACAGACACCTGTGAATCATAAAAGCCTATGAAACCGGTTTTATCAATTTTGGTTCCTGTAAGCACATTTCCTGAAATATACCGCAATTTTCCTTCTTTCACGTTGTTTTTGACCAATTCTGAAACAGAAGCCCCCATGATCGTTTTGAAATACTGTGGATTCTTCACTTCAGAGCCGGTAAGTGCCACGATCCTTGAAGCATCATATTTACCTCCTTTGAAGAGACGTCCGATACTTAAAACATCCTGTGGGCGCAGATACCAGATGATCTCACCTTTATTGATGGGAGAGATCCTGCTTATCTGGGTACTGACATTTCCTGCCGGATGTGGCCCTGAGAAGGTATTTATTTCAACCCCTTTTGCATTCTTCAGCACATCTGAATGCTGCTTATCACTAACATTGAGGTGAATTTTGCCTTCAGTAAGTTTTTTCAAAGCATCGATGCCTGCCTGGAATGCTGCCGCCTGACCTTCGAGGATAAATCCATAATCAGGCCCCAGGGGAGCTGAATCAAAAGCAGAGATCATGATTGCTTTGGGTGAGTCGGCAGGGTCAGCGATAATGGAATACGGGCGTTGGCGAATAAATGGCCAGACACCGCTTTTCAGCATTTTCTCTGTTACTGCTGCTTTATCCAGGCTGTTGGGATCGGCTGCGCCAAAATCCACAAATTCCTGATTTTCTGCTACTTCGATGGAAACTTCGAGCAAAACACGCTTTGCACCACGCCTTACCTCCCTGATGGTTCCACTAACAGGTGATGTAAAAACAACATTCTCCTTGTATTTATCGAAAAATAAAGGCGAACCGGCTTTTACCACATCTCCTTCCTTCACCAGTATCTTCGGAAAGACACCATGAAAGTCGGGTGGTTTGATGGCACAAATTTTGGGTGTAACTTCTTTGATCGATTTTTCGGCCTCTCCTAAGAGCTTGATGTCAAGGCCTTTTCTGATCTTAAATGTGTTGGACATACCTTTTTCTTGTATGATTTTTGAAGCTGCAAGTTTACGAAAAAAATGCCGATTTGTATTGACTTAATTGCATTTATTTCATGT
>CAZASJ010000142.1:0-5997 GCA_964487735.1 uncultured Bacteroidales bacterium
GTGTGTCACGGAGACGACCCTTCCGTCCCTCCAGGATCGGTTTGACACTGAGGCCCTCACAGATCTGCGGAGCCTCAAAGCCGGCCAGGTCACAGAGGGTGGCCATCACGTCCAGAAGATAGATGTTCCCAGGAACGCGTGAGCCGGGCTGGATGCCAGGGCCCTTGACGATAAAGGGAACCCGCCAGGTGTGCTCGTATAGGTTCTGTTTGCCTTGGAACATTATTCATTTACACAGGATACTTCCTTTCTCCGGGAAAAGGGCTACCCGCTCATGAAAGGTGCTTCTCAGTTTTGCATGGAATGGCTGGTGGAAGATAAGGAAGGTAAACTGATCACCTCTCCCTCCACCTCACCCGAGAACCTTTACATCAGTCCAGAGGGTTACAAGGGAGCAACGCTGTACGGAGCCACTGCCGACCTGGCCATGATCAGGGAGCTTTTCTCCCAGACCATCAAAGCCTCGGTGATCCTCAATACAGACCCCGCTTTCAGACTTTCTCTAAAGCATGCCTTAAAGCGCCTGCATCCATACCAGGTTGGGAAGGACGGAAGCCTCCAGGAGTGGTACCACGACTGGGAAGATGCAGACCCCCAGCACAGACATCAGACCCACCTTTTCGGCCTCCATCCAGGTCACCACATTTCACCGGCCAGCACCCCTGAACTGGCAGCAGCCTGCCGCAGAGCCCTTGAAATCAAAGGGGATGAATCCACCGGCTGGTCAAAAGGATGGAGGATTAACCTCTGGGCCAGACTCCAGGATGGTGAACACGCTTATAAAATGTACCGCGAATTGCTAAAATATGTGGATCCCGACGGAGTGGAAACCAGCTATGCCAGGGGCGGAGGAACCTATCCCAACCTGTTCGATGCCCACCCGCCTTTTCAGATTGACGGGAACTTCGGTGGCGCTGCTGCAGTCGCAGAAATGTTGCTGCAATCGTCCGAAGAAGAAATCACGCTGCTTCCGGCCATACCAGGTGCCTGGAAAAATGGTTCCGTAAGGGGTCTGAAAGCAAGGGGTGGTTTTGAAATATCCATGGAATGGGAAGATATGCAGGTTAAAAGACTTAGCATTCAATCTGAAAAGGGCGGTAGCAATACTCTGATCCACGGAAAGGAAAGCCTTAGGATCAAGCTTGAACCAGGTGAAAAACTGGATCTTAATTTCTAAACTATAGCAGACTAAGCCTAATTTCCGAAAAGCTGTGCCACATGCTGCATTTCTTCTGGAATATTGATTTGCTGTGGACATTTCTCCAGGCACTCTCCGCAGGCAATACAGGCAGAAGCACGTTGACTTTCACTGAGGAAACCGTGGTAGCGCGACTTCGCGGCCGGATCGTTCAACATGTAATGCTCGTTGCATAGCTCAAAATTCCGTGGAATATTGACACCTTCAGGACAGGGAAGACAATACCCGCAGGCTGTACAATTCACCTTCTGATGACTGTTGAAAATCTGCTTCACCAGCTCAATGGCTTCCCTTTCACTCTGCTCCCAATGTCTGCCGGCAACACTTCCGGCCAGCTCCAGGTTCTCTTTCACCTGCTCCAGGGTCGACATGCCGCTGAGAACCATGCTGAGCGCAGACTGGTCCCATAACCAGCGGAAGGCCCACTCCACGCTGCTGCTTCCAGGGGCCACACGGGAAAGTACCTTCCTGGCTTCATCGGGCAGTCCGTTTACAAGTGCCCCTCCCCTGAGCGGCTCCATAGCTATGACTCCCAGCCCCTTTCGGCTTGCATATTCCAGGCCGGTTCTTCCCGCCTGGAAGTGCTCATCAAAATAATTATACATAATCTGGCAGAAGCTCCAATCATAGGCATCTACAATCTCCCTGAACAAAGCTGCATCATCATGAAAAGAGAAACCCGCATGGCGTATTTTCCCGCTCTTCAGCGCATCATTCAGGAATTCCAGCGCTCCGTTCTTCAACATTTTGGGCCAGGTGCCTTTGTTCAGTGAATGAAGGAGGTAAAAATCAATGTATTCCGTATCCAGCCTTGCAAGCTGTTCATCCAGGATTCGGTCCATGTCCTCCCGCGATTCCACAAGCCAGCAGGGAAGCTTGGTGGCCAGGTAAATCTTTTTCCTGAGGCCATTCTTCAGAGCCCTCCCAAGAAAGGGCTCGCTATTACCCGGTTTTGAAAAGTTTTCAGCATGATAAGGGTAGGCAGTATCAAAATAGTTCACCCCATTTTCAATGGCCATGTGAATCATTTTGGTGGCCTGCTCTTCATCAATCCTGGCGTTATCCTTTTCCAGAACCGGGAAACGCATGCACCCGAATCCAAGTGCAGATACCTGCAAACCTGTCTTTCCTAACTCCCTGTATATCATTCTTTTATAATTTTAATTATACACCTGTCCTGCTCCGGAACTTTCGAGTCCACCACGCACATATAGATACCTGCTGGCAGGTGGCTCAAGTCAAAGCTTGAAGAATGCGCTCCTGCATGTGAGGTCTTGACAGTACTGGATCTGACCAGGGCTCCATCCATACCATAAAACTGAAAGTTGAGCTCGTTGGGAGCATCCAGGGTATAACTGAGTATCAGCTGATCCTTAAAGGGGTTCGGATGGCTCACAAACAAACCCAAAGATTTATGCTCCACCGGGTAATCGGCTTTGCCAGGAGATAAGTCCAGGATGGTATCATGCTCAATCAGCCGGTCCCTGAATGTGTAAGTGCTGTCCTGCATTTCCACACTTATATCATAATAGCCATTGAAACCCCGAATTTCAAGCGCTCCGTCCGCACCAGGAATTCCGGTAAAATCGGGTGTCCACCACTGATTGTAAAGCAGATCCATATATACATCGTAATTGGGCTTATGGGACCAGTCGCTCCGAACCAGGGCTGCCAGGGGTTTCCACATTACCTTTTCATAGAAGCCCCACATTACAATCTTGTCGGTGGCCGGGTGAGAGAACACTGCTGTATAGAAGTCCTCCAGGTAACGGGCCTGCAGGTCCTCATCCCTTATGGCTACATCAAATTCTGTGATCTGAATGGGCAATCCGAATACCTCAAAGCGATCCAGAATCTCCAGCACCTTTGGAATTCCAGTAAGGTTTTCATCAAAATGACACTGCATCCCGATACCGCCCAGGGGTGCTCCTTCCGATTGCAGATAACTGATTACACTTTCGAAATTTTCCTGGAAATCGGGTCGGCCACCACCCATTATAATGTTATATTCGTTCAGAATCAGCCGGGGATCCGGATCCAGGGCCGCAACCTTATTATACCAGTCCACCATGACCGAATCACCCAGAATATCCATCACATCGTGATTGATAAAGGGCTCATTTACCACGTCCCACTCATAGAGTTCATGTTCCATTCCGATGGGAACAATGGTCTCCAGGTGCTCGTTTATGGCAGCGCGCAGGCCTTCCGGATCATTCTTAAGGTCTTCAAACAAGGAGGGCATCCACTTCCATCCAGGCCATACAAGCACATGTCCCTTGGCGGGCACTCCATTTTCCTTCATCCAGGCTGCCATCAAAGGATAATCCTCTTGTGCACTTCCGGGGCCATACCATCCCCAATCATCGCCATTCCCACCCATATAAAAGGGAGTGGTGGCCACATTGAACATGTCCAGAATATGAGCGCGGTATTTGTCCCCATCCGAAGAAGCATCCAAGAGAATATCGGACGAAAAATTTCCAAAGCCGTAGGCATGATCCTTCATCTGCACTTTAACAATCGCATCCTGTACCGGGTTTCCATCATCATCGGTGAATACAACTTTGATATCACTTTTCCGGTGCGCTTCAATCCGCGCCTCTGCAGCTGCCCGCCAGTCGGCATCAGGCTCCATTCCCTCGTAGACAATATAATTGCTGGGAAGATCATCAATATCAACATCCCCCAGGTTCAGGGCAAGGATCCCTCCTATCTCCACTGTTTGCTGAAGAAAGCCCAGGTGGATGGTGGAGCCCATTTCTCCAACTCCAAAAACAGTACCGGATTCTGCAATCACATAAATCTTTCTCCAGCTGGTACTCAGCGACATTGAAAGGCTCCCTATTCCAGTCCAGGGTGAGCTGGCCTTCTGGGCAAAAAAAACGGCCTTTCCAAAATCATTGGGCGATTCTGTATCGGTGGTTCGTATATAGAAAACGTATAGCAATACATCACCCGCATTCACAGGAATGGTGTTGACGGGCGACTGGAACTGGGGTTCCCATGCATTGGTGCCGGCTTTCTTTACATCCAGCTGGAACTTTTTTCCGAAATCGCCATGTTCTGTTTCATCTAAAAGGCTTTTCCTGGCTCCGTTATTGGTTGAAAACGAATACCCGGCCAGATCGAAGCAGTCATACAGCAATTCACCATCCACAGGCAAGTTTTCCCTCTCGGTCTCCAACAATAAAGGAAGCAGGGTATCCTGGTTTTCCTGAGCAATCAGAGAAAAAAGCGTAAGAATGGCAATGGCAGGAATAAGCAGCAGCTTCGTTTTCATGCTTAAAAATAGCAGAAATAATCTTAGTTTACCAGGATGGTCTGACTCATGCGTAGCGCTCCCGACTGAACTGCGACAACATATAAGCCGGCATCATGCCCATCAAGTGTTATCTGTCTTTGTGAATGGGCCAAAACCGACTCCAGCTGGACCATCTGCCCCGACATATTAAAGATACTTACTGTAACTTCTCCCTGGAGGTCAGCATTAAATTCCAGGTTCAGCAGGCTATTCTCTGCTGAGAGATAAGCCCTGAACCCAACGGCATCAGCTCTTCGTTCACTCACAGAAGTGTGATCCAGCCCTGTAAATTTATAAATGAGTTCAATACCTTCTCCTGTATCCAGGTTCCTGGAGTATTGCCGCTCTACTGCATTATTCCAGTGCTCGTGTACTCCAAGGCTTCCCATGGGTATTCCGTCCTTTTCAGGATCATAGATGATTCCTTCCGGCCACCACTCACTGGAAGCAGCCTGGTGCAGGTAGTCATCCACAGCACCAAAACGCACATAGGTATACCTGGGTGGTGAAGTTGTCAGATCCTCCACCCGGAACTCCTCCTGCAGGATATCCAGGGCCACCGAAGAGACCGCCACCGGGTCCATGGAGACTAGCAGCGAAGAAGACCAGTCATTGTTAAAGGGAGCAGAGAGAAATTTAGCCGGCGGATCATGCTCGTAAGAAGTACCCCATAGCAGATCCCCAATATAGATTAATGTTTTTCCGCCAAGGTTTTCGTAGGCCATCAGGTCGACCATCACCCTGTACTGCCTGTATTGATCTCGCACTGGCAAATCGTAGTCCTCCCTGTGCAGTCCCTTGTGGAGCTTCCATGCACCCTCTTCAATACCGCTGTTGGAACCAAAGTGGTTTTTGGCAAAGAAGGTAACACCTCCCCAGCGGTGCCCTTTAATTGCCGGGACATTCAGCACATAATCGGCATCGACAGTGCAATCAAAAAAGGTATGATAATCACGCAAGAGTATCTCCCCCCTGTCAGAATAATGAAGCGTATCATGGTTGGTCATCTGAAGTTTATCCCGCTTGTCATTGTCCCATTTAGACAGATAGTGTACATCGGGGAATTCGGCATGAAGCTTCTCATACAGATGCTTAAACACCTGGGTATAGGGATCGCCTATATAAATGGCATCCTGGGGCACTCCGGCCTTATTTATCAGTTGGCGGAGTACGGCCAGGATCACCTGCGGAGAAGTGTCCACATTTCCATAGTTTCCGTCATTTTTGATGGAAAGGTCACTGTTAGTCGACCATGCATGCACCGCATTTATTTTAAAATAGATTTTTTCTCCGGTCGAATACCCGACTTCACCCCGATCATGTGTTTTATTGAAATAAGTAAATATCGAACTCCATGCTTCCTCTTTACCTACCCGATCGCATAATGGGGAACGTGCAGCTGTTCGACGACCGGCTGTTCTTCATCATGTTCGACGAGTCGTGGTTGGAGCAGGTGTACATGATCGACCTCGCCGAGCTGGGTGGAAAATAGAGG
>CAZASJ010000143.1:0-5937 GCA_964487735.1 uncultured Bacteroidales bacterium
TTGTTTGACAAATAATGTGCGCCCTACATATATTTCTGAACAAGAAATGTTATTATAAAATAAGTTGTGATCAATTTCACTCAGCGGCAGATCATTTCCACCCCAGGACCAGAAAAGATTTCCTCCATTCGTAAAAATGTTTCCTTTAATGGAGAGGGTAGCCTCCTCTGAATTACCCATAAATGCAACCCAAAATGAGTTAAAAGTGTTATAATTAAAAACAGGAGAGGTATTATCATTTAGGGTAACACAAATAGATCCCTTATAGGATAAGTAATTATGATTGAACACTGGTGCTGACTCTTCTTTGAGGTCAATGTTGCATTTGATTTTATTGTAGTTGAAGACAGGGGAAGAGGTATCGCCAATACTTATTTCTTGTATCCAAAGAAGATAATTATGAGAGATTACAGGCGATGCATTTATGATATTGAAATAGGCAGGGCCCAGGATTTTGCAGTAACTGATGTTTGATCCTGCGGCTTCAGTCCCAAGGATCTGTATCCCTTTCCAGTTTCCATATATTGATTCATGCCTTGTGATAACAATTGTATCTTCAGCTGTACCTTCAGCCAGCAGCCTGCCATGAATATCAATCCAATACCCACCACAAATATTGATCTCACATCCGGGATCGATCATCAGAGAATCCCCGCTTTCAATACTTAGGTCTCCAAAAACGTAATATGGGGCATTGTTTTCCCAATGATCGCATAGTTGTCCTCTTTCAATTTCATTCACAGATCCCTCAGACAATTGCCAATATCCAAGCGTCGCATCATTGTAAAAAACGATAGGGGCAAGACTAAAATGCGGAATATAGTTCTCTTTCGACCATCTGATATAATAATTGCCTGCGACAAGGTTGGCGGTATAAAATCCTTCCGTATCTGTTAGGAAGGTATCGATAGGCCCTTCGGGACATACTGAGGTAAAAATAGCGTAACAATCCGGGCTGGTTTGCTGATTCTCCAATAAAATCCTTCCATTCAGTTCTACGTAGGCTTCTGTTGGGAGTATTATTTCAACTTCTGTAATAGAATCCGGCTCGACGGTATAAAAATCAGAAAATAGTTTAGTATAATCCTGCTTGCGAATATATATTTCATTATTCATTCCATATGCGGCCTGATCCTCAAAATAGCCATTTTCATCTGTATAGATAATTCTTTCACATACACCAAACAGGTGTAGCTGTTGATACGGCATTGGGATGCCGGTGGAATCATACACATAGCCCCTGATCGTTCCCTTTTCCGGATCACTTTCATATCCCAGAGAATGTGAATTATCTTTCACCACGTAGATATTGGTGGTAGCAATGTCATAGAGACCGATAAGTGATTGCCCCTGCTGTGGAGCATTTACTCTTGAATTCGGATGATCTCCATAAACGAATGATTTCTGTGTAAGCTCATTCAGTCCATAACCACTGATGTAACTCAGGATATATAAAGAATCGCCTCCGGGGTGTATGTAGAAATTGCTTGTAAAGTCGTCTTTTGTGAAAAGATGAATGCCTGCCGTACTGATATTTGCAGTAAGAAAAGCTGAATCAAACCTGGAATAGAAACATAGTGCACTGTCATATGTTGGGTTCGCAAATAGAATATTTACTTCCAGTGTCCAGTTGCCATTGGCATCAAAGAATAATTCGGTGATTTCTCCCCGGGTCATATTAACTCCATTTGAGTAAACACCTAATGACAGAGAAAGTAAGACCAGTATGGATATTAGTTTCTGTTTCATGCTTATTTTGTTATGATCATCTTTTCGGTAGATAATGTCTTACCATCAATCTCCAGGCAATACAGATACATCCCGGGGGGGATAGGTCTGGGAGCATTTCCCGGATACCAGGTTAAGCTTAGCTTGTTTCCACCCCATGGAGCATTTGTAATGGGAATGAAGTCGACAATTCTTCCATTGTTATCCCTGATGGTGATCCTGGCATTTTGGTATGTATGATTTTCTGGAAAGGATAGCTCGAACCTTGTTTTGTTTTTCAGGGGATTGGGTGCGATGGAGATGCTTATATCTTCTTTACTAGTGTTTAATGGTATATCAACCGAGTTTAAAATGTATTCCTTATAATAGGCAGAGTCCGGTTCAATAAATAAGGTATCTGTGTAAAAAATGAAATCGTCTTTTTTGAGATTGAAGATGTGCCAGTTGCAGAAGAGCTCATTGGTTTCAAAAAATCCATTCTCGTCTGTTTCAATGCAAGAATAGGCTGGTGAAACAGCACCAAGGCAGTAGTATTCAGGGCAATAAACCAATTGCAGATTCGCAACAGGGTTGTTATATTGATCATATACATACCCACTGAATGTCCCCCTGCCGCTGCACTCGAATGCATTTGACCCAATACTGGGTGTACTCTCTTTCATAGCCTGGTAATAGCCATCCCCACCATAATTATTAAAAAACTGATTAACAATGGATTCTCCTTCCTTCGGACTTGTCAGGATCGAATGCCACAAAAAAATACCGGGAGCATCGTAGCGGATACCTTCTGTAAAAGGGTCATAGCCATATACACTTGCCAAATATATCCAATCAACAACAGGGTTAATATTGAAGGCAGATGTTAATGCATTCTGATTTAGTACAATGGTTTCATTGAATGAGATCAAAAGTCCATCCACAAAATGAGCCGTATCGTTATTGCAAATGAGGGCGAGTTCAGAAAAGTCATAAAAAAAATTCTGATAGATATCTGAAAAGTAAACTTCTATCTGCCAGTCGCCTCCATTATAGTAGAATTCACTGATGATAGGCGGGAGTGCAATAGGGTTGGCAAATACCTTTATTGATATCATTAATAATAATGCCACCAAACTTTTTTTCATGAGGGCTGGCTTTTGTGATTCAATTCCAAAGGTATTGAATTTATTCATCGAAATCAACTATATGTGTAATCGCTCTACAGAGATGGTAGGAGGGGATGGAATATATTCAGTGCTTCAGTGTTTCAGTGCTTCAGTGCTTCAGCACACCTTCGCCCAGGCTTCGGTGTGCGCGGTGTTTCAGTGTTAAATCATTTCTGACAAGATCCGGTAACCGTTAGCCGTTAGCCGTTCACCAGTCCCGATTTTTGGTTTTTCGGGACATCCAGCATCCCAATGATTATGAATTATGAATTATGGATTATGAATTATGGTTTGATATCCAGCATCCACTTTCAGTGCTTCGGTGGTTAGAAGGTACAGAGTACTTGGAATACTTGTAGTACTTTAAGCCAGAAGCCAGAAGCCAGAAACCAGAATCCAGAATCCAGAATCCAGAATCCTAGCGCCTGATGCCTGATGTCTGATGCCTGACGCCTGATGCCTGATGCCTGACGCCTGATGCCTGATGCCTGACGCCTGACGCCTGACGCCTGACGCCTGATGCCAGAAGTCCCGAAAAACCAGAGATCTTTGAACTCCATGTTTTTCGATGATCCTCAATCCGTAAATGCGGATCGGGACCCGGCACCCGGTATCCGATACCCGAATCCCCCGTTGTTAATAAATGCCCCCAATTCCCCCCGTCCTCAAGCGATAAAAATTCCTACTTTTGCCGCGAAGCGGAATCTTATGGGACAGGACATTTTTACATTACTGAACGAAGCGCAGCGCAAGGCTGTTGAACATACAAACGGACCCTCAATGGTGATTGCCGGAGCGGGCTCGGGTAAGACAAGGGTGCTCACTTTTAAAGTGGCACATTTGCTCAATCAGGGGGTGGATCCCTTTAATATACTGGCACTTACTTTTACGAATAAGGCTGCTCGCGAGATGAAGGAGCGTATCCTGAAACTGGTGGGAAATAAAGATGCCAGAAATGTGTGGGCAGGCACCTTCCATTCCATCTTTGCCCGTATCCTTCGTGTTGAAGGAAATTTATTGGGGTTTCCGTCCAATTTTTCTATCTATGATACCGAAGATTCCAAGCGGCTGATCAGGAACATCCTGAAGGAGATGGGCCTTGACCCGAAGGTTTATAACCAGAATTATGTGATGAACCGTATCTCCGCTGCCAAGACCAACCTCATTACTCCACAGATGTATAACAGCAATTCTGAGGTTACAGGATCGGATGCCATTGCCGGTAAGCCAAAAATAGGGGAGATCTATGTTAAATATGCCGGTCGGCTTAAGAGTGCCGATGCCATGGATTTCGACGATCTCCTTTTCAATACCTATATTCTGCTTCGCGATTTTCCGGATGTGCTTTACAAATACCAGAAACGTTTCAAATACATCCTTGTGGACGAGTACCAGGATACAAATCATGTGCAATATATGATCGTTAAGAGCCTGGCCGCTGATAATGAAAATATTTGTGTGGTGGGCGATGATGCCCAGAGCATCTATGCTTTTCGGGGAGCCAATATTCAGAATATCCTGAACTTTAAAAAGGATTATCCCGACCTGAATATTTTTAAACTGGAGCAGAATTATCGCTCGACAAAAAACATTGTGAATGCTGCCAATAGCATTATTGAGAACAATAAGGATCAGATCAAGAAAACCATCTGGACCGACAATGATGAAGGCAAGCAGATTGCCATGATCCGTGCAGCCTCCGATACCGAGGAAGGGATACTGGTAGCTGACTCCATATTCAGGGAAAAGATGAATCAGCAATTGCCAAATTCTGATTTTGCCATCCTCTACCGCACCAATGCTCAATCACGTTCGTTTGAAGAAGCATTGCGTAAGCTGAACATCCCTTACAGGATTTACGGAGGACTGTCCTTCTATAAAAGAAAAGAGATCAAGGATCTGCTTGGCTATTTCAGGATGGTGATCAATAATAAGGATGAAGAAGCCCTGCAAAGGATCATCAATTATCCCGCCAGGGGAATTGGACAGACCACCATGGAAAAGGTCACCATTCGGGCGAGTGAACTTGGGATCAGCCTGTGGGAAGTGATCGAAAATCCTGCCAAATGTGGTTTGCAGGTGAATGCCGGAACCATCACGCGCCTGGGGCAGTTTGTTACCACCGTGAAGAGCTTCAATGTTCAACTCAAGACAAAGAATGCTTATGATCTTGGCAAGCAGATTGCATCATCGTCAGGAATACTTAAAGACCTGTATGAAGATAAAACGCCTGAAGGTTTAAGCCGTTATGAAAACATTGAGGAACTTCTCAATGCCATTAAGGATTTTACCGAACAGGAGATCGAAGCAAATGAAGACGGTGAGATCGTTTCACCCATCCGCACATTGGATCAATTCATGGAGGATATCGCCCTTTTGACCGATGCTGATGAAAAGGATAAAGATGATAACAACCATGTGTCCCTGATGACAGTGCATGCAGCAAAGGGACTGGAGTTTCCATTTGTTTATGTTGTAGGTATGGAGGAAAACCTTTTTCCGTCCATTATGTCCTTGAACAGCCGGGCCGACCTGGAAGAGGAGCGTCGCTTGTTTTATGTAGCACTGACGCGTGCAGAGAAACATGCCACAGTCAGCTATGCCGAAACACGTTATAAATGGGGGAATCTGACACCCTGCGAGCCCAGTCGTTTTATTGAGGAGATCGACGACAAATACATCGATTATCCTAAGAAGGTGCTGAGCACGCCCAGGGCAACATTCCCATTTGAAAAGCCTAAATCCAAGGTCAATACCCCGGGCTTTGCCAATTATAAGAATAAGAATCTTAAAAAGATAGATAGTACCAGCGATAAGCCACCTGCTATGAGCCTTGAGGATATGGAAAGCCTTCAGGTTGGGATGCAGGTAGAACATGATCGCTTTGGCAAGGGAAAAGTAATTTCCGTTGAGGGCCTTGGTGCAAATAAAAAGGCAACGGTGTTTTTCTCGAACGTAGGCCAGAAGCAGCTGCTCCTTAAGTTTGCAAAGCTGAGGTTGATGAAATAAGGTACCGGGTCCCGATCCGCATTTGCGGATCGAGGATCCTCGAAAAACAATGAAA
>CAZASJ010000144.1:0-5901 GCA_964487735.1 uncultured Bacteroidales bacterium
CCATTTAACAGTTTAACCATTTAACCACAAGCTTATGTATAACATTATCATTTTCGGACCTCCGGGATCGGGCAAAGGCACCCAAAGTATTAAACTTGCAGAAAAGTACGGTTTGACTCATATATCAACCGGTGATATTTTTCGTGCAGAGATCAAGGCAAAATCAGCATTGGGCCTGCGTGTTCAGGGGGTTATCGAAAGGGGAGAACTTGTTTCTGATGAATTGTTGGTGGATCTTCTCCGCTCAGCCATGCAAAAGCATTCCGGCACTGATGGGTTTCTCTTCGATGGCTTTCCACGTACACTCCGACAGGCCCAGGACCTGGAAGAATTGTTGAAAGAGGCAAATGGTGGTGTGAATGTCGTACTGGCACTTGATGTACCCGACGATGAGCTTATGGGGCGTTTATTGAAGCGGGCTCAGATAGAAGGGAGGAAAGATGATACAGCGGATGTAATCGCCAATCGTTTGAATGTTTATCACAGCCAAACCAAGCCATTAATGGATTATTACGCTGCTCAGGATAAAATGAAAAGCGTACATGGAGTTGGATCTATCGATCAGATCTTCAACCTCCTTTGTGAAAAGGTGGATAAATAGTGCTGTGGGAAATTATCGTTTCCCGGATGTTGTGCTATTTCCCTTTTACCAATGATTTAGAAACGCTTACGGTGTTATCTTCATTATAAATAACCTCGAATTCCAACTTTTTAAACACAGCTATCATCGCTTTATTGTCTTTGGTGGTTTCAGCAAATATTCGCTTCATTTTCCAGTTCCTGGCGATGGTTTCGCAATAAGTAGTTAAGATCGTTCCCAGTTCTTTTTTCTGGTAGGCATCCGTAATAAGAATGGCATATTCAACACTGGTAAGGTCAGGATCAGAGATCAGTCGTCCAACCGCCACGAGTTTCTTTACACCTTTTTCTACTACTTCAGCGACAATGGCTATTTCCCTTGCGTAGTCAATATAGCAGAATTGCGTAGCAATTTCATGTGAATCAAAATGGAAATTATAACGGAATCGTGAATAAATGGCTTCTTTTGAGCAGCTGCTAAGCAATCCCAGCCACATCGGCTCATCCTCGGGTTTAATTGCACGCAAGGTAACGGGGTTGCCATCTTTCAATTTGGCTTCCTTGGTGAGCTTATCCGGGTAGGGGTGGAGAAGCAAATGTGCATATTCAGTGTTTTTCTTTCCAAGTACTTTCATATCCAGAACGATTCGGGCATCCAGGGCAACCGCATCTTCCTCATTGACCAACAGTGGGTTGATATCAAGTTCCGCAATTTCGGGATAATCTGCTGCCAGGTAAGACATTCTGATCATGAGTTCGATCAGTTTATCAATGTTCTTAGGTTTGCTTCCACGGTATCCTTTCAGCAATGGATAAATCTTCAGGTTCTCCAGCATCCTGCGTGCCAGGCGTTCGTTCAATGGCGGGAAGCCGAGGGTTTTGTCTTTAAACAATTCGGCTGCGGTGCCACCCATTCCAATCATCATACAGGTACCGAAAACGGGGTCTTTTTTAATTCCAAGGATCAGTTCCACTGAATCCTTCGTATTAAACATGGGTTGGACTGTCACACCTTCTATTCTGGCTTCAGGCATCTTTTTGCTGATGGTGCTTGTCATATTCTTGTAGGTCATCCACACCGTGTTTTCATCCTTGATGTTCAGCGCTACGCCACCTATATCCGATTTATGGGTAATATCGGGAGATAAGATTTTCATTACTACCGGGTAACCGATTTTATTTGCTATATCGGCAGCTTGCAGAGCAGAAAAAGCCGGTTGTGGCCTGGTAGTGGGAATACCATAGGCTTCAATCAAAATTTTTGAAACATCTTCTGATAGAATGGGCTCTTTCTTAAAGTATTTGCTGGCATATTCTTTACGTACCTTTTTTCTGTCAAGTTTGAATGACAAAGGAATATCTCTTGGTGTTTCAAACAGTATACTCAGGTTCCTGGAATAGGCAGCAAGGGTCATAAATGCCCTGATGGCCTGCTCGGGGGTTTGATAAACAGATATGCCCTTGTCGAGGAAAACCTGTATGCCTTCTTTCATGCTTTGTCCGCCCATCCAGGCAGCCATGATGGGTTTGCTGTGTGTTTCTGTTAATTTAGCAATAGCCAGGGCTGTTTTTGTAGGTGCTGTCATGGCCTGAGGGGTAAGTATTACAAGCACGGCATCTACATTTTCATCCTGCATGACGATTTCTGTGGCTTTGGAAAAACGCTCAGGTGGAGCATCCCCGATCACATCAATAGGGTTGCCATGCGACCAAAATGGAGGAAGGACCTCATTAAGCTTCGCCATGGTATCCTCCGATAAGACCGTAAGCATTCCGCCCTTAGAGATAAGCATATCCGTAGCCATTACTCCCGGTCCTCCGGCATTGGTTACGATGGCCAGATTGGCTCCCTTAGGAATATTTCTTCTTGAAATAAGATCAGTAAAATTGAAGATATCGCCGATATCATATACCCTGGCAATACCTGCACGTTCAAATACAGCGTCATAAATATTGTCTTCAGAAGCCATGGCACCGGTATGTGATGCTGCTGCGGCCGCTGATTCGGGATAACGTCCAGCTTTATAAACAATGATTGGCTTTTTGCGTGCGAATGCACGGGCAGCTGTCATAAATTCCCTTGCAAAAGAGATGCTTTCAACATAAAGTACAATTGATTTGGTATTTGGGTCTTGACCGAAATAGTCGATCAGGTCCCCAAAGCCAACATCCATCGTGTTCCCGATGGAAACAAAATAGGAGAAACCGATATTTTGATCTATCGCCCAGTCGAGGGCAGAAGTACATAGGGCCCCTGATTGGGAAATAAAAGCAACGTTTCCTTTTTTAGGTGTGGAGGAGGCGAAACTAACATTCATATGGTGGCCAGGAACAATAATTCCAAGACAGTTCGGGCCAATTACACGCATGCCTTCATATTTGGCGACTTCTGCTTTTACTTGTTCTTCGAGCTTGCGGCCTTCATTTCCTGATTCCTTAAAACCGGCCGACATGATAATGACGCCCAAAATGCCTGCTTCTCCACATTCCCTGATCAGGCCGGGAACACGGTGCCCGGAAGTAGCGATAACCACCAGGTCGGGTGTTTTAGGAACACTTTTCACATCCGGGTAACAAGTGATGCCCATCACTGCTTCATACTTAGGATTAATAGGGTAGACTACTCCCTGAAAACCACCGCTAACAAGGTTTTTTAGTGCAATGCCGGCAACTGAATCCGGGTTATTCGATACACCGATAAGGGCAATTCTTTTGGGTCTGAAAATTTTGTCAAGAGTTTTGATAGGCATGACTGAAAGTTTAATTTAAATACAGATGTTTAAGGGCTTTTAAAAGCTGTGCAAAGGTAGCAACAAATCTAGATATTGTGAAATTATTAACATAAAAAAGGTTTGGGGCATGAGGCTTGGGGTGTGAGGCAAACCAAAAGTTCAAATTACCTAAGCATTTGGCTATGTAAGCATGTAAGCATGTTTCCGTCTAACCATTTAGAAACAAAAAAACCCGCAGCAGCAGCCACGGGTTTAAAATCAATATGTTGTTTTTTAAGCTTTCTTTGGAGCTTTTGTAATGATCATGATAACAGTTCCAAGCAAACAAGCAACACCTGCAATGATAAATGGTGTCAGCCATGCTGAAGGATCTGATGCACCTTTGGCAGCATCTTTAAAGTATCCGGCAATTTGGGGGCCCAGGATACCAGCTATGCCATAGGCAAAGAATATCAAACCATAGTTTCTTCCAACTGTTTTGTTTCCAAAAAAGTCAGCAGTGATAGCTGGGAAAAGAGCAAAGTTACCACCGAAGTTGAAACCGATAATTGCTGCTGCAGCGATCAGGCCGATTGCAGTTCCACCTAAATAATAGAACGCAAGCATAATAATACCCTGAAGCAATGTCATGAGGATGATGGAAAGACGGCGTCCGATATAGTCAGAAACGATTCCCCAGACAATCCTTCCCAATCCATTAAGAATAGCGTATACTGCCATTGCTGTCCCGGCTGTAGCACTTGCCCATGTCCATGTATCTTTAAAATCAGCTGCATTTGGATCCAATGTTCCTAATTTAGTGTAGGTGAGTGCATCTATTCCAAAAAGTTTGATGCAGTAAATAACCATCAGTCCTGCCAATGCTGAGAAAACAAAGGTGATAAATATCATATAATACTGAGGGGTTTTCACCATTTCGTTTGAATCGTAGTTGATCGTTCCTGAGGCAGCAGCATTTGAAGGTTCTGGAGGGGTATAACCTTTAGGTAGCCAGCCTTCCGGGGGATCTTTCATTACAAGACTACCAAGAATTACCATTGCGGCGAAGATGATTCCATAAAGAAGGTAAACGCTCCTGATTCCGTCGAGTCCGGCAATTGAAATGGTATCAAGAAGGCCACCGCCCCATGATCCAGCCCATTTCACCCAAATGGTTGCACCAAATCCAAAGCCTGCAACTGCAAGGCCGGTGAGCATCCCCTTTTTATCGGGAAACCACTTTACTCCAACGGCAATCGGAACCACATAAGCAAGACCTATACCTGATCCACCGATAACTCCGATAAATATGAGCTGTGTGATAAAGCTGTCTCCAAAAAATCCAGCCAGAATATATCCAAGCCCTAAAACAAGACCGCCGGAAATAGCAAGTTTTTGAGGTCCTATGCTGTTCAGTTTTCTTCCGGCCCAGATCATAACCAGGGCAAAGAAAAACAGTCCGGCAGAAAATATCCAGGCGGCTTCACCTGCAGTGAATTTGTATGCCAGTTCAGGGTTCGTCAGGTCTGGTGTAAACACCGACCAGGCATAAATAGCACCCAGTGCCAGCTGTATCAGGATTGCTCCTACAACAACCAGCCAACGATTCATTACTTTTTTATTTTCCATTATTTTGGTTTTTAATAGAAGACAGAAGTCAGTATTCAGAATTCAGAATTCAGAAGTCTGTAGATTAAGACATTCTTCTTTGAGATACTTCTATTTGTTTGATATACATATCAAGCATTTTACTGATTTCTTCTGCTATGTTTGTAAGTTTTGTTTCATTATTTATATATCCCAGTTCTTTTGATAAAAAAAGAAAATATTTTACTTCCTCAAGAGAGGATTGGGAAATATTATAAAACCTAATTTTGTCAGCTTTCCCTTTTCTTTTATACCCTTCAGCAATATTTGCAGGAATGCTGATGCTTGCTCTTCTAATTTGGCTCGTCAGTCCATAAAATTCCTCTTTTGGAAAGTCTTTGGTAAGAATATAAATCTCCAAAACAAATTTGTGGGATTTTTTCCAAACCTCAAGCTCAAAGAAAGTTTTGGTTGGTTGACTCATTTTCTACTGACTTCAGTCTTCAGACTACTGACTTCTTATAAAAAAAGCACTCCGGGCTCAATTTTCCGGAATGCTTGATTTATTTGAACAGAATTAGCGTTTAACTGCAACCTTAGCACCTGCAATGATATCTTCCACAATACCCGGATCGAGCAGTGTGGAGGTATCTCCGAGGTTAGAAGCATCACCTTCTCCGATCTTGCGAAGGATCCTTCTCATGATCTTTCCTGAACGGGTTTTTGGAAGGCCGCTTACGATCTGGATTTGATCGGGTTTAGCGATCGGTCCGATAAATTTGGTAACGGTAGCGCGGATCTCTTTCTCAATGTTTTGAGCTTCTTCGTCTGACAGCTCATCACAGATCACATATGCATAGATACCGGATCCCTTGATGTCGTGTGGATAACCAACAACTGCTGATTCTACAACTTTTGGATGCTGGTTGATGGCATCTTCAACTTCTGCAGTACCGATCCTATGGCCTGAAACATTGATTACATCGTCAACGCGTCCCATAATCCTGTAATATCCTTCTTCGTC
>CAZASJ010000145.1:0-773 GCA_964487735.1 uncultured Bacteroidales bacterium
TAATATTCAGCCGCGCTGTTTCTATACTGACACCAAAAAGTGTAAAAGCATCAGCGAAGCTCTGAGCAAAAAAATTGAAGTATTTAAAGAAACCCAAAAAACCGATGTTCACTATAATGCTCAATATAAGAAGTGCAGTTCTTTGTTTTCGGTTCTCATTTTTTGATAAATACCGACCAACTGTATAATCCACAATTGAACTAAAAATAATCAATGATAAAAAACGCCAATCCCACCAACCATAGAATAAATAACTTGCTAGAATTAGTAGAATGTTCTGTCTCTTAAGATTGTTTTTAAAAACAAACCAATACAGTAAAAATACTGTTGGCAGAAATATGGCAAAATCAATAGAATTAAAAAGCATAAATTGAGCTATTATAGCTTATAAAAACAGGAAGACCATATTCAGATATACTTCTTCTAACATTTCTACGTAAAATTTCACAGGTGGTTCTCAGAATTCATGATTCCTTCACCTAATTATTTTAAGAACATATCATTACTATTACCTGTTCCAGATAAAAGCAATATGTAAACTCCTGCAAACCAACAAGAATGGAGAAAATCAATAATGAAGCAAATATAAAGTATTCCTGGTGGTAATCTCCCTGAGGATATTATTAATATATCATCTATTCTGCAAACATCCTAAAAAGCCATAATGCTATTTCTATTCAGCCACACCACTTTTTTTTGTAAAATGTATTAGATTATTAACTCCTAAAGCCCCAGCATGAGCGGATCCACGCCCATCTCATGAAGCATCTTGC
>CAZASJ010000145.1:783-5887 GCA_964487735.1 uncultured Bacteroidales bacterium
ACTTCACAGTGGACACCCTTGCCTTTAGCTAATGCTTCCTTCTGTCAAGACGCGTTCGGGACTTTCACCCTATAGTTATCGCCCATGCCGGGCGCACAGTAAAACAGGCTGCCCCTTTTGAGGCAGCCTGTTTTATTTGATTGATAGATTGGATTAATGCTTAAAGCCCCAGCATGAGCGGATCCACGCCCATCTCATGAAGCATCTTGCCAATCTCATCCATATATACCGAGTTCATTACAATCACCACATCGGGCTTATACTCTGCCAGGAATTCGGGCACCACGTACTGAATACCTACTCCGGGAATATAGTTACCACTCATGTGGGGGTTGATATCCACCACATGCTTAATCACTCCGATATCATTGAACTGGGTAAGGAAACCCACTGACTTGGAACCTCCACCCCAGATCACCACTTTTTTGCCCTCAGCTTTGAAAGCTTCCAGCTTTTCTCTCCAGGAATCCAGCTGTATCTTGATCTGCTCCACAAAAAACTTTGTAAGTTTCTTTAATTCTTCAACAGACTCTTCCAGTGGATGAATCTTATCAGACTTTTCAGCAACCGGTTTTGCTTCGATGAAAAGATACTGGTCATCATATTCCAGGTACATGTCCAGAACTTCAAATCCGGTATCGCGGAAGAGTCTGCCCAGGGAACCCGGACTCAGGTATGTACTGTGCTCATAGAAGATATCCCAAAAAGCCTGAATCTTCAGAATCCGAACGATGCTCGGAATTTCAAAGAAAATCACCACTTTGTCTGTGTCTTTTATGGACTTCCGGATCGTCTCCATAAATCCATAAGTATCATGGATATGTTCCAGGGTGTGACGGCATACAATGCAGTCGGCCTGCAATTCACCATGTTTCTCAGAATAGAACTCCTTTATAAATCTCACTTTGGGATTCTCCTTGGATCTTCCCGGCACCCAGGCCGGATCAATACCTATCCCCTTGTTGTCACCCAGTTCGCTGAGCAGGTTGATGAAATCACCTTTGCCACAGCCAATTTCTATGACCTCTTTACCCTTCATATCATAGCGATCAATAAAGCGCTGGGAGATTCCTGTAATAAACTTTACAAAGGTGGGTGAAAAGCCCTGTTGATCTTCATAACCCTGGGTATAATAATCCAGCGAGGTATCAAAGGAAGAGTTGAAAATGAATCCGCAGTGGTTGCAAAAACAAAGAGAAATCTCCTTTTTGGGAATGGCGATGGCCTCCTCATAATCCTTAATCGTAACCAGGCTGTGCACGGGAGCCTGCGGAATTACAAAAAAGTCCTCAATATCTTCGTGCCTGCAATTGGGACATTGTGTATGTTTCATGTGTTATTATTTTTGAAATGTATGTACATCAAAATCTGCATGGGCTTTATCTTTATCGGAGAGTTCGGCGATATCAATGGGCCACTCGATGTTGAAGGCCGGATCATTATATCGTATGCCCCGCTCTGAACCCGGCGTATAGAATTCGGTCACCGGATAATAGATTTCCGAGTTGTCTTCCAGGGACAGCACCCCGTGAGCAAAGTACTCGGGACAATAAACCATCTGGTAGTTATCCGCACTTAATTCATGTCCCACCCACTGCATAAAAGTCGGGGAATCGGGTCGAAGGTCAATGATCACATCATAAACACTCCCCCTGGTGCACCTTATAAACTTGGCTTCTCCATAAGGAGCCAGCTGATAGTGCATACCCCTTATGGTCCCCTTTTTCTTCGAAAGAGAAGTATTGATCTGCCGGATATTTCCATTTAACCCGTGCTCTTCAAACTCTTGCTGACACCAGGCCCGTCCAAAAAATCCGCGTTCGTCCTCCAGCTTTTTAATCTCAACCAGGAAAGCTCCCTTTAGTTTTGTTTCTGTAAAAATCATAGCTCAACAGTTTAAATCCACTCAAGGTTAGCATTTATAAGCTTTTTATCCTGCAGGTTGTTCAGTACATGGAGCCTGATCATCAGGGATTCTCTGAATTTAGGATCGTTGAACTTCATTTCCACCAGGTTGTCTCTTATTTCCTTGATAGTGCTGGGCAAATCCCATATGGGTTGATGATCGGGAGCCAACTCCTTATAAAGGTCAAAATTCACCATGTAAGAACGCTTGTCGGGTACCGCATCAGGATTGGTGCTTACCTTTACACCGGGAATATGTTTTGCAACTTCTTCTGCAAGGGGTGCTATCTGGTTGTTCCACTCGTTGCAACCCGTATTCACAGCAATGTAATTGCCTCCCTGGCTCTTTTCTCTAACCACTCCCCATTCAAAGGCACGAGCCATATCCTTGGTATTGATCATCGGCCTCCAGGGGGTACCGTCACTAAGAATCCCAATTTCCTTATTTACAAGTGCACCTGCCACAAAATCGTTCAGCACCAGGTCAAGTCGCAGTCTGTTTGTAAATCCACAGGCCGTTGCAAAGCGCAGGCAGGTGACCATGAAATCATCGGAGGCCAGAGGCTCGAGATCCTTTTCTGCGGCCACCTTTGAGCGGGCATAGGCTGTAAGGGGATTTAGTTCATCCTGCTCCTTTTTGGGATAATCACTGGCCGAACCGTACATGCTGCAACTGGAAGCATAGACAAAACGCTTCACCCCATTTTCCTTGCAAAGTTTGGCAAGGTTTACGGCAGCCCTGTAGTTCACATCCATGGTGATTTCTTCGTACTTATTGCCCATGGGGTCATTTGAGATGGCAGCCAGATCCAGCACTACATCCACATCCTTCAAAATATGCTCCGGGAACTTACGGATATCGCCAAAAATCTGGGCATTCAGTTTTACTTCGGGAAAGTGTACCGGGTTCGTAAGGCTATGTGCAAAATAACCAATGTCAAAACCAATGAGCTCTGCATCAGGAAAGGTTGCCCTGAGCTGATTTGTAACACTGGGGCCAATGTATCCTAAATTACCTGCGATGATGATTTTCATATTTTCTAAAGTTTAATATTGTTTAATATGTTAGCTAGTCGTTCCAAACCTTCCATGGAGCCTTGTTATCATTCCATAATCCGTCCAGTACGTTTTTGTCCCTCAGGGTATCCATGGGTTGCCAGAAGGCTGTATGTTTGAATGCATTTAACTGACCTGCCTTTGCAAGCTTCTGCAGGGGCTCCTGTTCAAAGACCGTGGAATCTCCTTCGATATAGTCCAGCACCTGGGGCTCCAGGACAAAGAAACCACCGTTGATCCATGCCGTCTCATCTCCGTCTCCTTCAGGCTTCTCCTTGAAATAAGAGATCTTTGAATCACCGGGCTTCAGGTTAAAAACACCGAAACGCCCGTGCTGCCGAACCGAGGTAAGGGTAGCCAGCATCCCGCTGTTCTTGTGTTGCATGATGAGATCGTTGATATTCACATCACTTACTCCATCACCGTAGGTCAGGCAAAATGGCTCATCACCAATATAGTCCTTCACCCGCTTGATTCGTCCCCCGGTCATGCTGGATTCACCAGTGTCCACCAGGGTTACTTTCCAGGGTTCGGAGTTCATGGAATGCACCTGCATCTGGTTGTTCTTCATATCGAAGGTTACATCCGAATTGTGCAGGAAATAATTGGAAAAATACTCCTTGATCATATAACCCTTGTACCCGCAACAGATGATGAAATCATTCAGTCCATAATGGGAATAAATCTTCATAATATGCCAGAGAATGGGCCTGCCTCCGATTTCAACCATGGGCTTGGGTCGGGTTCCACTTTCTTCGCTGATTCGGGTTCCAAAACCTCCCGCAAGAAGTACTACTTTCATAATTTCCTGTATTTGATTATAATGAATCTAAAACCTTTATTGTATTTTCCAGGGCTATATCCAGACCCTTTTTATTCCAGTGAGTATCTGTACTGTAGTAGAGCAATTCGTTGGAAGACATAAAATCTTCATACACCGGAATACAGGGTACTCCCCGCTTTTCCAGTCCATCATAGAGCCTGGGAAGAAACTGATTATATTCATCGTCATTCACAACCGAATGACAAATTGTATACTTCGAGGGAATGGCCATAAATACCATCTTCAGATTATAGGCTGAATGAAGTTTTGAAGCAAGGTCTGCAATATTATCACAATAGGTATCTATCTCTTCCTGGCTGTGCTGATAATAAAAACTGGAGGGCTCTCCGTTCAACTGGTCATGGTAAAACAGCCAGGGAGTCTCCTTTTCCAGAGAGTAAACAGGCGTCAAATCTGTAATGTACTTAAATACATCAAACTTAAAGGTCGTACTGGCAGAATACAGGCCGGTGGTCAGGTAGCTCCTTGAAAGAAGAGTACTGTAAAGGAGATCCGTATTGTCAGTGAAAATAAAATCCCGGACATCGGCTATCTGCTTCCTGATTCCACTTCTTGGGTCCGGTGGTCTTTCCATGGAATGGGGCTCAACAAACCGCTCAGGTATATAGCGCTCTGCCGATTCAAAAATGATCACCTTCTCTTTTTTGCTCTTATAGTTCTGCTCTGCCAGATAAAGCAGGGGTCTGTCCATCCGCGCATAAAAGGCACGCTGATGGGTGGTATCTCCCAACCTTTCGGGAAATGTGGTCATCCGGGTGAAATCCAAAAAACTATCTCCGAAGAGGTAAATATCGGCCTCATCAAGTGAGGGATGCTTATCTGTATAGCGGTATTTCTCATGGTATTCGGGAAGCCCCTCTTCTCTGAAATGCTTAATAAGACTGAAATAGTATAGCTCTCCGTATTTAGTATTCTCCCAGTATTCGGGAATAATTTTCTCCAACAAAACCGCGTTAAACAAAGTCGGTATCCGGATGGCAATAAAGGCATAGAGGCAAATGACGCCAGCTATGTATATAAGTGTTTTCAGTAATCTCTCATTCATCACACACACAATTAAAATTGGAAATATAGAAAATCGGTCCCGTGCCAAACACCCAGCACCACAATAAGAAGAATAACCACAGATAATATCGCCCATTTCCATGGCTTTGGCAGAGTCGCTTTCATTTTCGCGTACAATCCTCTGTACTCTTCAAAATATTCGACTGAAAGCAGTAAAGCAATACTTATGAAAGCAATATAAAAATCCGCATTAAAGGTGAACAGATTCAGGTCAGAATGCCCGGCAAACTGAAA
>CAZASJ010000146.1:0-2304 GCA_964487735.1 uncultured Bacteroidales bacterium
AATAGGGATCTGTGGCGGATGAGTTATAGGAGCTTTTCATTACGGGTAAATAGGCCAGGTTTTCGGCCATCCAAACCTGCGTGCCAATTCTGATCCACTGGTATGCCCTGTTATCCCTTTCATCCACAAACATATTATCCGGGAGCCGGGGACGAAAGCTGACAGCTTCACCGAAGGCCCGACCGGCCTCATTTTCAGCATAAGCAATGTAATAGTAAGATCCGTATTCCGGAATTCCTAAGGTGGTTGAGAACATATTTCCATCAATACTGGCAGGCTGATCCTGGCCTTCTGATTCTTCATAGGGTTCTGGTCCCCATATGAATCCTGCGGAGGAAACTGTGCCTCCTCCATCGCTGAGTATACTCCCGCCTGCAATAATTTCGCTCTCTGAAATAGAAGCGGGTGCATTGGTTTCAATAACGGTCAGAGTCGGGACTATATTAAAAAGGACCGTAGCTGAAGTGCTTTCTCCGTGTATATCGCTTACCTCAACCAGCAGGGAATGAAAACCCGCATCCAGTTCAATATTGGCGAGTGTATAATTGAAGGGGAAGGTTCGCAGTGAGGCTATGCCCTTGAAATCAACATATATTTTAACTTCTGAAATTGCATTTTCGTCATCTTCTACACTGAGGTTGATCTGGATGTCGTCTCCATGTGTATATTCTGATCCGTTCGAGGGGGAAAGAATTTCACAAACCGGTGGCAAATTCTCAGGGGCGATGGTATTGAAACTAATTAGCTCACCAAAAGCGCGGCCTTTGTCATTCTCAGCGAAAGCAAGCACGTAAATGGTTTCGGCAGTCAGGTTATTCAGAGTGGTATGGAAGGATTTTTCTGATAATACCGCTTCCTCTTCAATGAAGTTCTGGATGTTATTTGCCTCGGTTCCCCACAAAAAACCAGCTTTCTGAATGGAACTACCCCCGTCACTGAGGATATTTGCGCCAATAATCACAGAATCGCGTGTGATGACAGTGGGATGTTCCGTTTGAATTACCGGCAGGGTGGAGCTCAGAACAAACTCAGAGGAAGCTTCAGCTTCTTTTCTGTCATCGTCACTTACCACGACCTTAATGGTATGGGAACCCACATCCATATCTTCTGTGGGAAAAGATAAACTATAAGGAAAGCCTTCAATGAACGCCACTCCGATGTCGTCTACATAAAGCCTTATTTCTTCAATTGTACCATCATCATCGGCGGCATCGACCCTTACTTCGATCATCTCCCCACGGGGGAATTCTGCTCCTTCTGCAGGCGAGGTGATTTCCACTGAGGGGGGAGTCAGCTCTGGGATGCAGGATATAAGGGTTGCCAGTAGGAGGAAAAGTATCTTTTTCATAATTCTCAAATCTAGTAACAATTGTAAGTTACTTTTTGATTCCTGAAAAAGAAAATTTCTTTTATGAAAACATTGTTTCCGGGGTTCTAACTTTTAAGACACTGTAGCATCCATTCGTCACTATATTCCGCCCCGTTATATAACCAATCCTTTTTCATACCCACTTTTTGGAATCCCCGGGAGCTAAAGAGCTGGATGCTGGCTATGTTCGTAGCTTCTATATTACACCATAACTGGTGAAGGCCCAACACTTCAAATGCGTATTTTAGCAGTGCTTCCAGCGCTTCTGAGGCATAGCCCTTTCCCCGGTCGTCTCCCTCTGCAATTAATATTCCGACGCCGGCCCTTCTGTGGTAAGGATCGAAATCAAAGAGATCAATGGCTCCTAAGGGACGCTTCTCTTCCCGAAGCTCGATGATCAGGCGCAGCTGCTTCAGCTCGAATATATCTTTGGTGGAATTTTCAAGGTATTGCTTCAGGATGTATTTTGAGTAGGGAACCAGTGTTCCGGAGAGTTGCCAGACGGAGGGGTTGTTTTCCCAGCGATAAAGGGTCTCAAGGTCCTCAGGTTCCAAAGCCCTGAGGGAAATGTGAGCATGTTCCAGGATATCCACCCTATTTTTGCTTGTAGGAGATTACCTTGAAGTTTTTATTTTCCCCGGAGAGCGCTTTAAATTCATCTGTTTTGGAGTCGTAGACGACCTCAATCTCCTCACCGCTTTCCTCATCCACCAGGACGATGGCGAAATCACTTCTGGCAATGCCATCGCGGGTATCAACGGCCAGGATTAGTCCGTCCGATACAAAACCATCTTCTCCCTGGATCTCGACATACCACAGATCTTCTTTTCCAACTGCAATATTTGTGAACCTTGTTTGCAGGCCGCTAAGACCATCATTCAGGGGGACATAGTAGGTGTCGTCACTGGTGGTGTTGATGGGGTAGCCGATGTTGA
>CAZASJ010000146.1:2404-5746 GCA_964487735.1 uncultured Bacteroidales bacterium
AGGGGGACATAGTAGGTGTCGTCACTGGTGGTGTTGATGGGGTAGCCGATGTTGACAGGCTGGCCCCAGGTGCCATCTCCTCCCATTTCACATCTGAAGATATCATATCCCCCCATGTTGAAATGTCCCTTTGACGCGAATATAAACCTTCCCTCAGTGGGTGCAATATAAGCTGAGCTTTCATCCTCCTCGGTATTAATGTTGGTCCCCATATTTACAGGCGTTCCCCACTGTCCGTCGGCCTGTTTGTCAGAATACCAGATGTCCAGTCCGCCTTCACCACCCCGCCTGTCGCTGCTCAGGTAGATCCGGTTTCCGTTGGGGCTGAATGAAGCATGATCCTGGTTTCCATTGGTGTTGATGTTGCCGTGAATGGGCTGCGCAGGGCTCCAGTACATTCCATCGTACTGGCTGTACCAGATTTCGCTATTTCCCTTAATGGGACGCATCACCATTAACATGGTTGAACCATCGGCAGAAAGTCCGGTGGGAAAAAGGTTGCCATCGGAGACAATCTGGGTGGTTATTTCAATGGGCATGGACCAGTCATCTTCCTCCCGGGTTGACATGAAAACAGCCTGGTAGAGGGGTTTGCTTGTGACCCAGACCAGCATTTTTCCATCTGCTGAAATTACACCACTATAATCGGGCCGGCGGGTGTTGATGGGCTCTTTAAAATATAAGGCCCTTAGTTTGAGCTCTGCATCCCTGATGATTTTGGCACGCTCAACCTGCCTGATGGCATCTTCAGTGAGCCCCACGTTGTAATGCTTCTCGAAGTTCCTGAGATTGCTGAATGAATCCAGGGCCATACGTGCTTCGTCAAGCTGGTTGGTCTTCCGGTAGGCATCGGCCAGGTAGTACCAACTGTGATGGGGGGCCTGTTTGATCTGGTATTTGCTATCCTTGTATTTGAGGGTGATGTTCTGGGTAGCCTCTTTCAGGTAGGGAATTGCCTGCTCCTCCATTCCATGTGTATTATTGTAGCACATACCCAGCAAGAACTTTACATTGGCATTTTCAGGTTCCATTGCAAGAACCCGCTTGTAAAGGAATGAGGCTTCCAAAAAGTCCTCCTCTTCGACGTACCAGTAATCGGCTTCATAAAAGAGAAACTCGCCTGACTCTTCCCCCTGCTGTGAAAACAAGGGCAGGCTCACGGAGCAGGCCAGAAGGAGTACTGCAATATGTTTTTTCATTACTCTTGAATTTTCAGATGGTCGGGAACTTTAATTTTTTCCATTACGACAATGACATCCGCTGCTACTGAAACCTTAAACTGTACCCTGCGGTTCAATTTTCGTCCTTCCGGTGCATCCCTGTTATCCCTGGTCCTGTTAATGGCCACAGGATCGCTTTCGCTTTTGGGGTTTACTGAGAGACGGTCGGAACTGATGCCGCTTGCCAGCAGGTAATTTAATACAGCATCAGCTCTCTTTTTGGAAAGCTTTTTATTGTATTCGAATGTACCTACAGCATCGGTATATCCAATGATCTCAATTTTAAGAGTAGGGAATCTCTTCAATAATCCAGTCATTTCATCGAGCTTGGTTTGTGCTTCACTGGATAAAGTGGACTTATCAAATTCA
The DNA here is from genome assembly GCA_964487735.1 of uncultured Bacteroidales bacterium. Classification (GTDB taxonomy): domain Bacteria; phylum Bacteroidota; class Bacteroidia; order Bacteroidales; family B18-G4; genus B18-G4. The sequence goes on from CAZASJ010000146.1 coordinate 3,994, forward strand.
AAGAAAAGGGGTTTAATCAGGTATTTTTCAGTTTCTTTTTCAGGTACAGCCACGGGTTCTGCCTCAGGTTCAACTTCAGCTTCTTCCTCCACAACTTCTGCCACCTGCTCTTCGGTCTCTTCAAATGGAACAGGGACCGGAGTGGCTGCAATATCAATCATTTCGAACTTGAAGACAGGATGCTGATCTGTATCTCCGCTGGCAAAAAGGAAAATGGATCCTTCTTCTTTAAGCCCCGGGGGAGTCATTGTAAAGTCGTCGTCGGTTGTATTAATGGGATATCCCAGGTTAATGGCTTCACCAAAGCTTCCGTCGTCCTGTAGTTCGGCATAAAAAACATCAAACCCCCCTATGGAATTGTGCCCCTGGGAGCTGAAATAAATTCTTTTGCCATTCGGGCTGATTATGGGACTTTCCTCATTAAGTTGGGTATTGATGGGTTCCCCCAGATTTACCGGATCACCCCAGCTTCCATCCTCCTGCATGTCACTTCTGAATATATCCATTCCTCCGATTGATGCATTCCTGTTGCTGGTGAAATAAATAGATTTTCCATCAGGGCTGAAGCTGGCATCGGATTCGTAGTACCTTGAATTTATAGGTTTTCCAAGTGATTGCGCCGGGTTCCAGCGCTTGTTTTCATAGACCGACATGTAAATATTGCTTGAAAACTCATCGGAAACAGCAAATAACATGGCTTTTCCATCAGATGAAAGACCAACCACGTCCATATTGCCCTCAGATACCACAGAGACATTGATTCCTATGGGTTTGGACCAGGTATCTCCTTCCTTGGTGGACACATAGATTCCTTTGTAAAAAGGATTTTTTCCCATGTAGGCCATGGTATGCATATCGTGAGAGATCACATGGTTGTATGTCTGGGCATGGGTCTGGTTGAGCTGTCCCAGGTTCCCGACACTGACTTCCACCGGATTGTTGATGGCAACAATGGCATTCGCACAGGAGTTGATTTGCTGATCGGCATAAGCGCTCTGAATGCCTCCGTTTTCTCCCACATATTCTTCAAAAAGGCGGTATTGCTCACAGGCTTTCTCAAACTCCATGTTGATCCTGTATGCGTTCCCCAGGTAGATATGGGCATCGGGTGGGGTATTTTGTTCTTTCAGGGAACCTTCGCTGTATTTCTCTGAAACGGAGCCCACGGCTTTTTCCAGGTAGGGAATGGATTCGGTTTTTCGTCCCGGAATATACAAAAGGCACATGCCTACACGAAAGTTGATGTTAGCATTGTCCTGGTAACCATTGTTATAAACCTTGGTAAAGGTGTACAGGGCCTCTTCATATTCTTCGGCGGCAAGAAAAAACTCACCATCGGCAAAGTCCTGCTTGACATCCTGACCGGCGACTAGGGTGGTTAACAGGAGCACAGACAGCATCAGGAAGGGTCTTCTCATTTCGGGATGGATTAATGTGTTTACTACAAATTTAAAAATTTAATTGACATTATTCTTTCCGCTTGCGCCGTCGGACGAAAAACAGGATGAACAGTAGGATAAGGACGCCAAGTCCGACCCAAAGAATTACCGGAAATCCGCTACCCTGTTCTTTCTTGGTCAACTCCTTGATCGGTTCACCCTGGGCCGGGACCATTTCACCCAGCATAGCGGCAATTTCTGAATCGCTGAATCCCTCTTTTTTAAGTACTCTGCTCACATCAGCTATGTTATATCCGTTCGCCTCAGCTACTTCTTCCAGGTGCCCAAGCAAGTCCTCCGGGCTGTCTATTTCT
>CAZASJ010000147.1:0-5686 GCA_964487735.1 uncultured Bacteroidales bacterium
TCTGTCAGTCATTCGACTGACATCTCCCCTGAAATTCAGGGGAGAATATAAGGAATGCTCGTGGCAAGCCACGAGGGGTTGTTTGATTAAAAGGGAAATTTGTTTGCAGAGGTGTAGCGATCGTTTTAATCTCCAACCTTATTTACGACCATGCTAATATTATAGAGATTTAAGGTTTCTCCGTTAGATGTTGAATTAAAGCGAAAATCCAGGATGTCATCGGTATTCAGACGCAACAATCCATGGGCTGTCGAACCCTCCAGATCGCCATTTTCTTTTAATTTAACAAGAAAGCGCACCTTAGTCCTTGTAGCTGATCCTCCAGCGGGCGTGCGAAACACTGCTCCTGTAACCTGGACATTATTTGATCCCCCAAAAGATGCAGAGACATCTACTTCATATATTCCATCTTCACCAATAATTACCTGATCTGCTATGGCATTTGTATTGTTGACAGAGGTTTGTCCAAAAGTCTCACCAACCAGGGCCGTGGTCCATCCATAATAAAAGCTACTGCTTGAAAGATAAATTGATGAAGGGGATGAAAAATCATTATCCTCATACAATTCTGCGGTTTCATACAGTCCGGCAAGCTGATTAACAGTCAAGGAAGATTCCCCATTCGTTATCTGGTTCCATTTTGAATTGCTCCAGTAATAGAATCCTTCAGGCACACCTGAAGCTCCTGTATTATAGATCAAGAGACCTGGTTCAGGGTTCTCAACAGGTGAAATATCAGAATCAACATCCGTGATGATCATTCGAGGAATTAAAATCCCTTTATCCGAAGCACTGATATCAAGCATAGCACTTGAGGAGGGAGCTGCTCCTGTATTATTAACAGCAACCTGTGCGTAAGAATAAGCTGCAAAAACTAGCAGTAAGATAAAAAGTGTAATGGCCTTGCTTCTCATAACAATCTATTTTGGGTTTCGTATCCCTTTAAGAGGGCTATTTTTAAAATCCGGAAAATTCCCGGATAAATTATTTATTCAAGTTTTATTAGGGCGCCGGAATTTCACCGATCTTTTCTATTGTTAAACTAACAACAAAGAGTTCCATCTCTGTTGGAGCTGCATCTGATTTAAAGCGGATATCCACAGCATCTCCTGCTTCAAGGGACAAAAACCCCTGAGCACTCCCAACCGCAGAGGGGAAAAATACTTCATGCAACCAGATATGTGTCCGGAATTTAATATGGGTTTCCGCTGCGGTTCCCAAATGAGTATGAAATACTGTTGCTACAACTTCCTCGCCTGCAAAGGCAAATCCATCGCCAACCTTATGGGAGGAGGTAAACATCACCCTGTAAATACCAGCTTCGCCGGCAACTAATTTATCAGAAGTAGCATCCCCAACATCTGTTGCTACGGAGCCAAGCACGATACCGGCATTTGCATCAAGCCAGCCATAATAGGTGTTTGCAACTCCAAAGGCAAGCGTGGTTGGCGTACCACCCATATTATCATCATAGATTTCGCCTGCTTCTGCTGACATATCTGCGATCGTATTAATTACCGAGGATTCAGTATTTATCATTAATGCCCATTTGTTCCCTGTCCAGGTATAAAAGCCGGCATCAACCTGTGCTGAACCTGTATTAAATATTAATAAACCTGTTGAAGGGTTTTCAACCGGAGAGATATCAGAATCAATATCAGTAATCACCATTCGGGGAATTAACAATCCCTTATCTGTAGAACTGATGTCTAGCATGGCACTCTCATCCGGCACTGCGCCGTTTGAATTTACAGCTACCTGCGGATATGCAGATATTGCTGCGAATAAAAATAAGAATACAAAAACAGAAGCCTGTTTTGACATGATTTTTAATTTTTAAGGTAAACAGGCCCTATAAATTAGGGTTTTGCCAGCAGAGATGCCTAATCTCCAATAGCAAATATATACTTATAATGAGCTTATTACAAAAGAAGTAGACATAAATCGAATATTTTCCCAAATTGGGAAAGTAATTTCAAGTTTGGGACAAAAAATAACATAGACAAAGGTTAAATATATTCCTCAAATTAATCGAATCTACTCTAATGGAAATATATAACTTTGCATCAGAAATTTTAAATAATGTTTACAATTCTTGCCCTCATAGCATCTATTATTCTTCAGGCCATCGCGTTTGTCACCACGCTTTGGCTGCTTCGGTATTCCCGTAGCCGGGTAGCCTGGACTCTAATCGCTATAGCATTGGTATTCATGGCTATACGCCGGGCTATTGACCTTATGATAGTATTGGGTTTTGATCCGAAGCAACCAGCCTTTTTTCTCGACCAATGGTTAGGGATTGCTGTTTCAATGATCATGGCAGTTTCAGTTATTGGCATTGCACGTATCCTGCGGGCCCTAAAGAAAACAGAAAAAGAAAGAGAAGAATCTGAAAAAAGATTTCAAACTTTATTTCATAATAGCAGTGATGAAATATTTTTGGCTGACATTCATGGTAAATTTCTTGAAGTAAACCAGGTTGCGTGTGATTCTCTCGGCTATTCTCAGGAAGACTTGAAGCAAATGAATTTCAAGGATATAAAAACCCCAAAATTTGTTGAAAAAGTTGAAGAAAATATCGCTTTGATCCTTGCCAAAGGAAATCACACTTATGAATCTGAGCATCAAACAAAGAAGGGCTGGGTGCTTAACCTGGAAGTAAAAAGCCGGGTGATCAATTACCAGGGAGAAAGGGCCATATTATCCATAGCGCGTGATATCACTGAGCGAAAACAGCTGGAGCGCAAGATATTAAGTGCTGTAATCACTGCTGAAGAAAAAGAAAGAGAAAGGATCGCAAAGGAAATTCATGACGACCTCGGCCCCCTGATGTCTACCATAAAACTCTATGTAAATGAGCTTGAATCAGATGACCTGAAAGAGGAAGAAAGAATAGAATTTCTAAGCAAAACAAATGACATCCTTGATGAAGCCATTGCCTCAACCCGCACTATTGCCAATAACCTGACACCAAGGATAATCATTGATTTTGGATTGGTTAAGGCAGTAGAGTCATTCAGCAAGAAACTGAACCTCAGCCAGAAGGTAAATATCATTTATGAAGCCTCTGTTTCGGAGCGGTTCGATCAAACCATTGAACTTGTTTTATACAGAGTCATCACAGAACTGCTGAACAACAGCATTAAACATGCCGATGCAGAAAAAATAGAGATCTATCTGGAAAAATTTGATGATATCCTGCAAGTAACCTATATGGATGATGGGGTGGGGTTTGACTTGGATACAACATTGAATGATGAAAATTCAGGCATGGGGTTGAAAAATATTATCAGCAGGCTGAGATCCATAAACGGAACATACAGAATACATTCAAAAAAAGAGGCCGGAACCCTGGTAGTTGTTGAAGTTAAACTTAGTGGAATGTCAACCAAATAATATTAAATTTGCAGGCACATGACAGAAAAGGACAACAGCCTTAAATTAATTATCGTCGACGACCATGAATTCTTCAGAAGTGGACTTAAGATGGTTGTGAACAGATTGAAGTATGTCACAGTGGTCGGAGAAGCATCAAATGGCAAGGAATTCTTAGAAATACAGAAAGAAAAAAATGCCGACATGGTACTCCTCGACCTCCAAATGCCCATTATGAATGGCATTGAGGCCAGTGAAATCGCCATTAAGGAATTCCCTGACCTGAAAATTGTGATCCTTACCATGTTCGACGATGAGGAATACATCGATAAAATGATCGATATCGGGGTGCATGGATTTCTTTTGAAAAACATTACAAAAGACCTGCTCGACAAGGCCTTGCAATCAATTGCTTCGGGAAATACATATTACTCACCCGAACTCTGGTCCTACTTTGGCAAGAAATTTTCACAACAGAAGAAAGAGAATGATGCCGAGCAACAATTCACAAAAAGAGAAAAAGAAATCCTGCAACTGATCTGCGACGGGCTCAATAACCGTGAAATTGCAGAGGAGTTATTTATCAGTGAGCGTACCGTTGTAGGCCATAAATCGAACCTCCTTTCCAAGACCAATTGCAAAAGCACTATCAGTCTGCTTTCATTTGCGATTAAAAATAAATTGGTGACTATATAATTGCTGGTGACGGGTTTCAGTGATTCATGATTTCACAGCTTATTACGTAATGATAAAAACAAGCTTTATTCTGCATTTCTGAAATTTTGAGGAAGAATATTGATTCAAAAGAATATGCATTTCTTCAAAATCTGACTAAATCATAAACAACTAATAATCAATCTTAAAGCAATTTCAAACATTCCATAATTGCGCTTTTTTACTGGTTTATACGAGCCATTATTCCCTTTTCTACCTATTTTATACATACTTCCTTCCACCTGCAAATCGGTACTTATGCACCTTGTGGGCCCTGCTTTCTCAAGGTAATTTAGCATCGTAAACTTTTTCATTTAACACATTAAAAAAAAACACCATGGAAACAAAGAAAATTCTGATCGTAGACGACGACATCGACGTGATCACAGTAGTAAAAGCAATCCTTAACAAAGAAGGATATGAAGTTTTATCAGCCAATGATAAAATTGAAGGATTCAAGAAAGCCTGGTCTGCAAAGCCCGATATGGCAATCCTCGATGTGATGATGACAACCCATTTCGAAGGTTTTGAAATGGCGAAAGAACTTAGCGAGAATCCTGAGTTTAAAAACATGCCCGTGATGATGCTATCATCTATCGACATCCTCACAACAACAAAACCAAGTGTACAGGAAATGGCCAGGGAATTCCGCATGGATCCAAATTACAGCGAATTGGACGTACTGCTTATCAAAGACGTGGTTTCAGGAAATGCAGGTGTTGACTATCGCAGTGAAGATGGTCCTTCCGTATGGTTGAAAGTTGATGGTTTTCTTCGCAAACCGGTTGAGGCTGATAAACTGATCAATGAAGTAAAAAGCCTGTTAAAAAAGCATGCTGCTGTAAAAACAGCCTAGTAAACAGATATAAATCCCCCTAATTCCTATTTATAATGAAAGAAGAAGTAGATATCATTTTAGAAGAAAGGGTCGGTGCAAGCAGGGATCAGTTGATACCGATTTTGCAAGCGATCCAGGAAAAAGAGGGCTATCTGTCAGAAAGATCTGTGGTGAAAGTTGGCAGGCATCTGAACATGCCTGCCAGCAAAATTTTCGGCGTGGCAACTTTCTACAATCAGTTCAGGTTTGAGCCGGTAGGGAAATATCATATTCAAGTTTGTCGCGGAACGGCCTGCCATGTATTAGGCTCGGCTACAGTACTCGACAAACTTCAGAAAACACTTAAGATCAAACCAGATCAAACCAGCAGGGACGGCCTTTTCAGTCTGGAAGTAGTAGCATGTATCGGCGCTTGCGGGCTCGCACCTGTTATTTGTATAAATGGAGAATTTCACGCAAAAGTGAAGGAAGAAGACATTGAAGAGATCATAGAAAACTGCAGAAAATCAGAAGCCCAGTCATGATAAATACAGAGAAATATCAACATTTAGATTTGATCAGAGAATATCTTGATCACACAAAAACTGAAGACAGCTTCTCCCCCATTGAAGCAAAAAGCCTTAAGATGCTTCGTCGCGACAATGGTGGTTGGCGAAAAGCTATCCAGGAAATCCCGGGCAAGGAGTTTTGCCGTGAACTTGACGAGACGTTCTCTCTTACAGGCTGTCGGTGTGGGGCTAGAGGCACTGGCGGTGCCGA
>CAZASJ010000148.1:0-2303 GCA_964487735.1 uncultured Bacteroidales bacterium
TCCTGGTGGATCCACAAAAAATGCGTTGCCTCGATGGCAACGCATTTTTTATTGCGCGATTTAGCAGATTGACCGATTGCGCGATATTTGAGGTTCGCCTCACTTCGTTCAATCTTATACATCGCACAATCGCTGCAATCGTGCAATTCTATCACTTATCTCATCTTAACAATCTTTCTGGTTGAGACCTCTTGCCCTGCCCTCAACTGAACAAAACATATTCCATTAGGTAAGCCTGATGTATCCCAAACCGGCAAAAAAATCAAGCACCTCAGGATTGGCCAGGGCATCTTTGTTTTTGATCTCTTGTCCTAGGATGGCTTTCTTCACAGCTATTTCCACTTTTTTTCCATTCAGGGTATAGGGCACTCCGGTAGTTTCGAGGATGATGGCCGGAACGTGACGCGGACTGCAATTGCTGCGGATGAGTTTCGAGATCTTTGCTTTCAGATCATCATCCAACTCATGTCCTTCATTCATTTTTACAAAGAGGATCACACGTTCATCATCTTCCCATTTCTGACCGATCACAACAGAATCTTCCACCTCCTCCATGTTCTCAACAACATTGTATATCTCAGCAGTACCAATACGTACCCCCCCGGGATTGAGCGTAGCATCCGACCTTCCAAACATGGTAATTCCTCCATGTTCACTCAAGAGGATATAATCGCCATGGCGCCAGATACCATTATAAACATCAAAGTAGGCATCATTGTATTTCTTTCCTTCAGGGTCGTTCCAAAAATAGATGGGCATGGAAGGAAAGGCTGTTTTACACACCAATTCACCCTGTTTGCCTCGAATGCTCTGTCCGAATTCATCAAAACTATCAACATCCATCCCTAATCCACGGCACTGAATTTCTCCCATATAAACAGGGAGCATCGGGTTCCCCAACATAAAACAGGATACAATATCGGTACCACCGGCAATAGATGACAATTGTACATCCTCTTTCCATTGTTGATATACATACCCGAAACTTTCGTTCGATAATGGAGAACCGGTAGACAGTATCGCTTTTAAGGCCGGGAAATCACTGATTTCTTTAGGGACTACACCTGCATTCTCCAGGCTGGCAATGTATTTTGCACTTGTACCAAAGATGGTCACGTCAAGTTCATTGGCCATATGCAAAAGGGCATCCGGACCGGGATGGAAAGGGTTCCCATCAAAACACACTATGGTAGACCCGACAGCCAGACTACTGATAAACCAGTTCCACATCATCCAGCCACAGGTAGTAAAATAAAAGATGGTATCTTCCTCGTGCAGGTTGCTATGAAGCATCAATTCCTTCAAATGCTGGATGAGTGTTCCTCCCGCAGAATGCACAATACTCTTGGGTAAACCGGTTGTCCCCGATGAATACATGATATACAAAGGGTGATCAAAAGGCAGCTGTTCAAAAGTCATTTCTCCTTCCACTGGAGTGGCAAAGTCTTCCCATGTAATAGCATTGGCAATGGTTGAAGTGTCAACGGTATTGGTATAGTTTATCACTATTACTTTCTCAACAGATGGCAATTTATCAAGTATGCCTTTAAGCTTTTCCTGGGAATCGAACTTCCGGCCTTTATAAAAATATCCATCCGCTGCGAAAATCACTTTGGGCTCGATCTGGCTGAAGCGGTCAAGGACACCTTTAATACCAAAATCCGGTGATGACGATGACCAAATGGCACCAATGGAAGATGCGGCCAGCATTGCGATAATGGCTTCCGGCATATTCGGAATAAAGCCTGCTACCCGGTCGCCTTTCTTTATGCCCAGTTTTTTTAATCCTTCGGCTACACGCTGCGATTGGTCGTATAATTCAGCGTAGCTGATGCGTCTTTCAAATTCGGCCTCGCCCCGAAAGACAATGGCCGTTTTATCATCCCTGCGGGCGAGAAGGTTTTCGGCAAAATTTAATTTAGCCCCTTCAAACCATTTAGCCCCGGGCATTTTTTTTGGATCATCAACTACCTTGTCGTAATCTTTTGAATGTTTTATACCACTGAAGTGCCAGAATGAACCCCAGAAATCTGCAGGATTTTCCACGCTCCACTTAAAAAGCTCATCATAGTTTGAAAAGGATTTATCAAACGTCTCATTCACATAATCCATATAATCCCTCATGCGGGAAGCATCAGATCGTTCCGTACTTGGGGTCCAGAGTTTTTTGTAATCCATAGGGTGGTCTTTTCCTGCTTAAGTTAATTTTTTAGGATTACTAAAATAGGAAAAATTATGGTTTAATTCGCGTTGAAAACGCGAAGTTTACTTGCACGCGATGCAATCGCGCGCATACCTTAGCT
>CAZASJ010000148.1:2403-5684 GCA_964487735.1 uncultured Bacteroidales bacterium
GCAATCAAGCACATGCCTTAGCTAGCACGCATTTGCAACGCGTGCATAAAAAACCATTCGTCTGTGACGAATGTAACTCCAAACCAATAAAAGATCTATAGTAAAAAGCCGAAGTGTATTTGCATACGTTGCAATCAAGCACATACCTTAGCTTGCCCGCGTTTGCAACGCGTGCATAAAAAACCGTTCGTCTGTGACGAATAAATCTCCAAACCAAAAACATCTGTAGTAAAAAGCTGGAGTGTATTTGCATACGTTGCAATCAAGCACATGCCTTAGCTAGCACGCATTTGCAACGCGTGCATAAAAAACCATTCGTCTGTGACGAATAAAAAAGAAAAGTGTGACATTTTTCAAAAACGGGTATTAATATAGTAGGAAGCAATTAATAAGAAATGTCAAACGCTTACAAAATCTACGATCAATATAAACCCTATTTCATCACCATGACTATAGTGGGATGGATCGATGTATTCACCAGGAAAAATCACAAACTTCTCATTGTAAATTCCTTAAAATATTGTCAAAAATACAAGGGCCTTGAAATTTTTGCATGGTGCCTCATGCCAAACCACTTGCATGCAATCGTAAGGGCAAGTGGAAAGCAAACACTTTCTGAAATCCTAAGAGACTTCAAAAAACATACTTCAAAGAAAATTGTCCAACAAATCATCGAAGAACATGAAAGCAGAAGGGGATGGATGTTGGCACATTTTAAGCACTCAGGCAGGTATTTAAAAAGAATAAAGGAATACAAAGTTTGGCAAGATGGAAACCATGCTGTAATCATTTATAGTCCAAATTTCTTTTATCAAAAACTAAATTACATCCATAAGAATCCTGTAAAAGCAATGATCGTTTCGCATGCAGAAGACTATTGGTTCAGTTCAGCAAGGAATTATGCTGAAAGAGATTATTTAATAGAAATAATAAAGGAATCTTCTCAATTGATTACCTATTGATTTTCTATTGCGTTGAAAACGCGAAGTTTCCTTGCACGCGATGCAATCGCGCGCATGCCTGTGCCCGCCCGCGTTTGTAACGCGGGCGCTAAAAACAATCGTCTGTGACGAATAAAAATATTAACTATTCACATACCTTGCAATCACCAGCCGTTGGATTTCCGAAGTGCCTTCACCAATCTGCAACAATCGCTGGTCGCGATAATGCCGTTCGATGTCGTAATCTTTCATGAGTCCATAACCACCATGGATCTGAACAGCTTCATCAGCCACTTCCTTAGCGATCTCTGAACAATAAAGCTTGGCCATTGCCGACTCTTTGCCAAAAGGCTTCCCTTCATCTTTTAGCCAACAAGCTTTATAAAGCAAGTTACGGGCCAGTTCGATCTTCAGAGCCATATCGGCAAGTTTGAAAGCATTTACCTGAAACTGGTTGATGGGCTTTCCAAACTGCTTGCGTTCATTGCCATATGCCCTGGCCAGTTCGAATGCTCCCTGTGCCAGTCCCAGTCCCATGGCTCCTATTGAAAGGCGACCATTATCGAGCGTACTTAGCATAATTTTAGAGCCTTCACCGATCTTACCCAAAAGGTTTTCTTTCGGAATTCGACAATCATCAAAATAAAGCTCTGCTGTATCTGAAGCCCGCCACATCATCTTGCCATGCATAGACACCGTTTTGAATCCTGGAGTTCCCTTATCCACAAGGAATGTTGTAAAGATCTTTTTGCCATTCTTTTCACCACTAACGGCCTGTACCGAACTACCGATACTGATATCGGCTGATCCGTTGGTGATGAAGATCTTGGATCCATCAATCACCCATTCGTCACCATCCTCCTTTGCAGTGGTTTTCGAACCTCTTGAATCGGAGCCTGCATTGGGCTCTGTCAATCCAAATCCCCAAAGCGCTTTCCCGGTACACAATGGTGGCAGATATTTCATTTTCTGCTCTTCCGTGCCATAATAATAGATCGGACCTATGCCCAACGAGTTATGGGCTGCAAGAGTGGCAGCCTGCGAGCTATCCACACGAGCCAGCTCTTCAACAGCAATGATATAGGAAAGGGTATCCAATCCCTGTCCACCATATTTTTCGGGCAGGTACATACCAAACAACCCGAGCTCACCCATCTTGGCAGTAATATCATAAGAAAACTCAGCCTTTTCATCGAGATCCTGAGCTACCGGCCTGATCTCCCTTTCGGCAAAATCATGTACAGTATCACGAATCATTTGTTGCTCTTCACTTAACTCAAAATTCATTGTAAATTCAATTAAATGCTATTAATATTATCCAGTATCTAGTCCCGGTTCCCGGGATTGAGAATCCACGAAAAACAATGATATTAACCATTTCTGGTTTTTCGGGATATCCAGCATCCAGTATCTATTCCTTCAACTCCTCTTCCAACTCCACCAGTGAAGTATTCACCTCTACCATTTCATTCAGTTTCACCAGAATTTTTTTCACAACAGCATCCCGCTTGGTAGTAATATTATTCTCCATCTTCATGGCATCTATCACTACCACGACCTCTCCCTTCTTGATTTTCTTGCCTTCTTTCACATTAATCTTAAACACCTTACCTGGAATAGGAGATGCAATAATATTTCCGGCATTAGCGCTGTCGTCTCCGGCACCGGCCGATAATTCTGTATCGAGCAAATCGTTCCTCAGCATCTGGAAATCACTTCCATTGATACTCACCTTGGCATATTCGCCGTCTCCGGCAGATATCTGTGCATAATAACGATCATCACCCATACTGAAATCAATTTCAGCCAGGTCATAATACTCCACTTTAGCACGAATTGTTTTCTTGCCAAAACCAATTTCCCAGTTTCCATCTGCCCCTGATTTAACAACAACCTCTATGATTTTATCATCAATGGTAAGGTTTATGCTTTCCTGGTTTCGCCAGAATCCAATCGAATTCCATACATCGATGCTTTTGGGTTTGTATTCATTCACCTTTTTATCGGTGTTCAGGGTATAAAGCAGGTAGGCCACTATGGCCGTGTTTTGTCCAACTTCATCCTTATTATATGAATCCCTGTTAGGTGCTGTTTTTGTATCCACGGCTAACTCTGTTTTTGTTGTTGTTGATTTTTGTGCTTTCATTTTTACCAGGTCTGCTTCGAAGCGCTCTTTTGCTACGCCCGATTTATAATCGCGGTACTGGTCTTCATGCATGGCAAATTCGAAGAGTTCTTCATCATCCTCACCTGTCTCCCATCCATTCTCCTTCATTTCTTTGCGATACTTATCCAATGCATCGGGATAGAAGTCCTGCGGAACGCCATCGTAAAACTCAC
>CAZASJ010000149.1:0-5656 GCA_964487735.1 uncultured Bacteroidales bacterium
ATGCTATATTTCCTCCAGGTCCAGTGGCGTAAGTACTATAAATTACAAAGTATTTCAAGTTTTGCCCTGGTATTGGCATAATTATCGATTGTTCATTGAAAATATCATTGAACGAATTTAACGCCCCGTTTGGATTAATTGAACCAGGTTCGTAAATGTCACCGGAACCTAATACCGTGTAAAACAATAGGTTTCCACTGGCGTCATATGCCCCCTCAGATCCATAATAGCTATAATTATAGCCATTTACAATTGGTGTTGCATAAGGGGTGGATGGGGTGAAATGTACCTCGTTTGGCAATAGAGGCCACCCTTCCATTTGCGAAAAGCATAATATGCTAATTAGTGAAACTGAAAATAAAACAAGTAATTTTTTCATAAAGCAAAATTATTAGTTAAACATTGTGATAATTGATTTTCATAATTAGCCGGCCACGCTCTAAACAATTGTTTAACTTTGCCCCTGCCTCCTTTCTTTGTTAACTTGGTTTATCATTTTGCGGTGTTATACTTTGTTTTCAATTTTAGGAGGTTTCTTTTGAAAGACTCCAATACAGATTTTTTAAAAATATAAGATAGGCCAAAGGACCTTTTCAGGTGATGGAAGATTAGTTATAGTGGTTATAGTGATCAGTTAGTATCGCGACTCTATAAATATATACGGTAAACATGTAAAAGGTAACCCTATGTTAATAAGATTTTCTTTTTATTCTTCTCTCTCTCTCTCTCTCTCTCTCTAAAGTGTTTTAATACAGTTAATTGCGAATATATTGTTGGTTAGAATATTTTTAAATGGGAGATTATCCCTATTTGTAAAAAATAAAGGAATTTGATGATAATATGATTTTTGAAAGAAGAATTCCATTCCTAAAAAATATATAATCGATAATAGATCGAAAAAACTTATTTGTTTTTCTTTACATCTTCTTTGACAATTTACCCTTACATTTTTAGAGTACGTTTTCTGAAATCATTGATTATTAAGGGATAGGAGAGGGGGTGAAATTTTGATGCATAAAGCCGGCTTCCATGGGGCCTTCCGGCCTGAGAAGCCGGAAACCCTAAATCCTAATTTGTAAATTCTAAACAATATTAAAGCTCTAAATTCAAAAATCAAAATGTTTGGAACATTTGTATTTGAATAATTAGAATTTGTTTAGGGTTTAGAGTTTAGAGCTTAGTATTTAATCAACAGGCCTTCATTACTTATTGTTTACCTCAGCAACACCACCGTCCCCGAAGCATCAAAATCATAGCTTCCGACAGTGTATTTGATCCTGTATACATAGGTTCCGGCTGGAGCACCGTTTCCCTTGTGCTTACCATCCCACCCATGCGAAACATCACTGGATTCAAATACCATTTGCCCCCAGCGGTTGTAAATCTGCATGCTGAAAGAGCTTAGGTTGTCAGGAGGATGAACCACCTTAAATGCATCATTTAATCCGTCTGCATTTGGAGAAAAGGCGTTGGGAATATATATGCTTTCATAAATAGGTTCGGGAGGAAGGGGAGGTTCCCAGAATAAGACATACACAGAATCCTCACCCATGCATCCCTGCTGGGATTCTATCAAAACGCTGTACCAGTCTTCATATTCTGCGGTGATATATTGACTGCTTTCACCAGTATTCCAGAGGTAAGATGCAAATCCGCTGCCGGCATCAATTTCTATTGGCTCCTCTGTGGTGATGGTATCCTGCCCGGCAAAAGCAGGAGTGGGCAAAGGATGTATTAACAATTCTATTGATTCATCAAAATAGCAATCCAGCGTATCTTTAACTCTTAAGGAATAAGACCCTGAATGATATTGCTGTGCATTTGAAATAATGAGGGTTTCGTCCTGACTTGTTGATCCTGAGGGCTCGGTCCAAAAATAGCTTACATCTCCATTGCTCGACCACAGTATGGGAATGATCTCAATACGATCTCCCTGGCATGCTTCCAGACTGGGGCCAAGACTAAAAAAGACTTCCTGATATATCCTTACACTTCCCAGGAAATAATCCACCGGGATCGTTAATCCTGTAGAATTCTGAAACAGGCTGGCCCCGGCACTGCCATCCCAGATAATGGTGCTTAATCCGGGATCGAGTGATTCGAACACCAGGTCGGCCAAAGGAGTATTGGCCGCTAAAGTGAGCGGATCTGAATGCCAGATAAGTTCTATTTTCCCTTCGGCAGGGAATAGCATTACTTCTAAAGAATCTTCCAGTAAAATATTTGCATTGGCAAAGCCAGTGCAGCTGATCAAACTTTTATCGTACAACAAAGTAGTTTTGAAATTAGCCACATCATTGAAGTTGGTAACATAAAGTGGTACAAAAGCTGCATTGCCCGGACACACCTCATCATCTCCTGCCAAGGCTTGCAAACGAATCGTTACTTCTTCAGGCACTTCAACAATAAATGCCGTATCACATCCTATTTCGTCTGCCACCACACAGGTATAAAAGCCTGCTGCCAGATTATAGAATCCGCCGTCATTAATCTGAAAGCTTGCAGCATTATCATTGGAATAAAACAGGGTATCACTACCTCCCAATGCTGAGATTTCAATATAGCCTATACTTTGTCCGACAGATGAAGCGCCAATCTGAACATCGATGATCTCCGGAGCATCCATGTTTTGAATAATCACAGGATTGTTTGCATATACCGATTGGCAGTTAGATGAATCTTGCACTCGAACAGCATAATTCCCGGCAGATAAACCGCTAAAAATTCCCTGGTTGTTGAAGTAGGTTGCACCATTATCGATTGAGTAAAATAGCATATCTCCCAGACCGGAGATTGCATTAACAATAATACCGGCATCTTGCTGGCCGCAATGTTCCTGCGTATAGTCAACACTTTGTATGAGTACATCTCCGGCATCAGTAATAGCGTAAGGCCCAAAGCTATTCACACAATCATTTCCATCAGTAACTTCCAGGGTATAATTCCCTACGGGAAGGTGATAGATATCCAATGAACTAGAAATAGGATTTCCAAGATCATTGATCCATTGATAAGTTAGGGGGGGCAATCCTGCAATTGACAGTCCTTTTATTACTCCGGTGCTACCTCCACAGGTAGTAGGAATGATATTGAGGTTTGAAGTATCAGCAACAGCCTGTGGAAAAAGCCCAATATGTATTGAATCGGTCTCGAAGCATCCGGCATTGTTTATCACTTTTACCCAATACCAGCCGGTATCGGAAACCGTGATTTGGCTACTGCCAAAAGAGCCATTGCTCCATGAATAAAAGTGTGGCCCACATTCGGCATCCAATATGATATCAGTATTCGAACACATTGTTGTATCGGGGCCCAAATCGGGCTCGGGAGCATATTCAACCTCTACTTCGCGTGAAGTTTCTTCTATTCGCCCATTGGGATATTCTACATAAACAGAAACTTCGTAAGTACCTCCATCGGTAAACTTATGCGTTGCATGTGGAATTGTGGAGGTGTTATTAGCTCCCGACAAGGGATCACCAAAATCCCATTTAATGTATATTGGCTCCGGGAAGAACCAGGGATCGAAAGTAAAGGTGTCGCTTTCGCAGATGCCGTTGAAATCGAATCGGAATAAATAATAATTGAAGAAATTCACGATTGAATAGGTAACTTGGCCATCTTCAATGTAAAACAGATTTTCACTATAATTACATTCTAGACCTAATTCACCTGGGTTATTAATAACACCAAGGTAATTATTCAAAGGATTTCCAGGATATTGCCATGCTGCTTTTCCTAAACAATATATTTTGCCATCGGGGGCAAGTTGCAAATTAGAACCCTGAATATCACCAATTTGTATAGCAGATTGAATGAATAAATTTGAATCCAAGATATACTCCAAGTCGAATTGGTAGATATGTACAAATGGATCAGATGTATGAACTTCTGCTGCAATATAAATGTATTTTGAACATGGCGAATACTCACAAGATGATTCCTCATATGAGTTAAAATTGGGATAAATACTGTAAACTAACTGAAAATCATATTGAAATCCTACTGTTCCGAGATCATCATCAAAAGTGCAAATCTCAGTTATTCCATGTAATAGGGATTGATCGCCGGAAAATGTTGAGACAAGATATTTATTATCTGGAGAAATCTTCATTGGGCCTATATTTGAAGATGCCCATGCTAATTCTCTATATGGCGCTGGACTTAATACCGGTGCTGGGTTAATACCTTCAGATGTAACAAGAATTGATGCAAAAGAGTCTTCAGCATATCTTCTCATCACAACCCAAATATCATTTTTGTTTTTATGAAAAGTGGCTGTAATTTTTTCTGCTACATCATATAATGCATTTATTGTATCAATTTTCACTATTTCACCAAGTCCATTATCAAATTGCATATTTATGGTATAATATACTAATGGTAATCGATTGGGATCATTACATCGGCTAGTTAAGAATAAATAGTATATTTGAGAAGATCCTGGTTTTTTAATTGCAATAGACGACTGATAAGTTGGTGGTATTTCAGGATATCCTAGTTCGTTTTTAATAGGCAAATGATTCTTATTCCAAACTACTTTCCCATCAGAATAAAACAACAAATTCCCATTTGTATCTGACATTACCGAACTACCGTTGCGCCATGTGTTATTTACTAAACCATTGGGAGCTTCAACAGGAAATCCTGCATTGAAATCTAGTCCAACATACTCTCCAAAATACCAATGATTTGCTCTTTTATTAGGCTGAGCAATAATTAATTGACACGATAAATGGCAAATTACTAAAATTAATATTATATGCTTTATCATATTAAAAAAGACAGAAGAGAGAAAATCTCCCCTCTGCATTACTAATTAATATAAGGTTATTGATGAAGCAAATGGAAAGCCAACATAAAGATCTTCTCCAGAGCAAAGTTCACTGCCTTCCCCCTCGCAACAAATTCCACTATTATCAATGTACTTAACATATGCAATTACTTTATAACAATTTCCACTACAATCAGTGTTAATATTCCCACTATCGTATATTGTATGGGGTGAACTGCTAGCTTGTTCCCAATCGGAAGTACATACAAAAACATCTCCAGGATAAGTATAAATATCATCTTTGACGTACATCGTTGTTGGGTCATTACAACTGCAATTCGCATCATCCCACCCAATAGTGACATTATAAGTTGCAGGTGGATTTGAAGCTTGTGCTAAAATATTAAATATGCCAATCAAGGCAAATAAAAAAATTAGTTTTTTCATGATAAATAGTTTATAAAGTTAATGAATAAAATGCAAAAATTCAAGTTTGTACAAATTCAACTTTAGCTGGCTAGACTTTGGGCTTCGCATTTTATTCTGTTTTGGTTAATTTTCTATCTTTGCCTTTACCTCCTTTCTTTGTTGGTTTCTATTTCCATTTAGTGGTGTAAATATTTATCATCAATTTGAGGGGGTTTTATCTTTCTATTAATAGCATATATCCAAAATCCTTACTCAGTAAGTTTTAATTATTATTAAGTAATAAGAAATTGGTTTCGTATTCGTAGTTTACTAAGGTATGTAAAAGTACGCAATATGAAAAGGAATGTCAACGTTTTAAGTTGTTTTTCTTTACATCTTCTTTGCCATTTGGCCCCTGTATTTTTAGAGTACGTTTTCTGAAATCATTGATTATTAAGGGATAGGAGAGGGGGT
>CAZASJ010000150.1:0-5410 GCA_964487735.1 uncultured Bacteroidales bacterium
GAATCTTTTTTGATTCTATATCGACAGAGCGAACAATCTTTCTTATTTTAATTAAAACCTCTGTAGTATCCATTATAAAAGCATTTCTTACAAACATACAAATGTTTTGTAGAAACAATTAGAGAAAGAGAATGGAGTGTGCTGCTATTCTTAAGATTATTGGTTGAGAAATTGAAGAACCATCTCTTCCAGTGATTTGTGAGCGCGGCTTGTCACTTTTGAATAGTCAGATTCACCTTCATATTTACCAGTTTTTATGCCTTCGTAAATGCCTCCGATTATGGTTCCCAGGAATTCACCCAGTGCCGCTTGCCGCTCTTTTATATAGGCTTCTACCGAAATGCTTTTGTATTCCAGGTTTAGATTGTAAGCTTGGTTGATTGCATCGCATAGCTGTTGTTGTGTTACAGGGTCGCCGAATAGATTATATGTTTTTCCTTGCAGCTTATCATCTGTAAGAAGCTTGAAGTAAGCATAAGCAAGCTCGTTTCGTGAAGTGTAGCCACATTTGCCATCAGCAGCGCAATTGATTATTCCACCTTCTTTTTTATAAGTTTCTATATATTCCAGGTCGGGTTCAATGTATATTCCATTTCTTCCTATCGCCCATTGTAAGCCGGATTTTTTAATATCTTCTTCGGTTTGGCGGTTACTTGCCACGATGGGGCTAAAAGCATTGCCTTCTTCTGCTCCGTAAATACTCGTGTAAACGATTCTTTTTACGCCATTTTTTTTTGCTGCTTCAATTACATTTCGGTGTTGCTGTATGCGTTTATCCGGATGATCCATCCCGGAGACCAAGAGGACAACATCAATTCCCTTAAGCGCTGTAACAAATTCTTTTTTGTTATTATAATCACCCTTTCGGATTTCAACTCCCGGAAATGTTGCTTTTTCAGGTGTTCGCGCTATACCAATTATGTTTTTATCGCTCATTAAAGCCTTTAAATGGCTGATGATGGAGGAGCCTAAATTGCCGCTCGCTGTTGTTACTGCTATTTTCATTTTTTTATTGCCATAAGGAGCCAAACTTCCTTGAAATACTTTTAGAATAATTGGCTTTATAATTCAAAAAACTATTTTACATCCGTGCAATCAGGCAGTGATCCAGCGATAGCTGCAGCCCTGACGAACATGCTCCACTGGTACCTGGAGTTTTTCTTTCAGAAGTCTGCTCAGAAGCTCCATTCCAAAATCTTCTGCGGTGCCATGGTTGATGACCACCAGGGGCTGCCCGGTGTCTTCGGAATAGGTAGTCTGTATCCAGGTACGAATGGTATCATCAATAGCGATGTGCATTTCAGCTCCCAGGCTGGCATAGGCCCTGGGATCGCATATGCACCCGGTTCCTAAACCCAGAGAGGATATCTTGCGGTCTGCATCACCATAGAAGGCTACTCCGGGCTGGTTAAATTCCTTTAACGCTTCTGCAATTATTCGGGCAAGATCCCCTGCGGTCTGAGACTTGATTCTGTAAACATTGTAATAGTCCTTCTTCCGGATAATGTCTTCGTCTGTAAAGCCAAGAACCTGCCCAAGGGCAAAGGGGATGCCAAGCTCTTTCATAATATCGGGTACGTCATGACTACGGATGATTGTCATGTTATTTTCTTCGATCCATGCTTTTTTTGCTTCAATGGCCCTTCTGTATGCTTCTCCGGCCTCCATGTGGTCTTCATTCCCATCCAGGTCCCAGTGTGTATAGAAGGTTGGTTCATGCACCACCAGCACATTGGCGCCGACCTCCCTGGCCTGTTTCAGGGTCTTCCAATAAGGGGTCCAGGCGGTAAGCACCTTTTTAATGGGGGTATCCGGATTCCCAATAATAACCCTATCGACAGAAGGCTCCTTTACTTTATACAAAGAGCGCAGAAAATTCTGAAGCTGAAGTGCTGTTTCAATTTTCCTGCCCGTAATATTCATTCCCAGGAGGGGTAGAGATGCTGCACCAAGTAGTCCTGTGCTTATAAATTCTTTTCTTTTCATGAGGATAAAAATAGGGAAAAGACCAATACCTGGCATCCCACAGCTTCAATGAATCCCGAAAGCTAAGCCATTGAAATATCCATTGTGAAGTCTTTCTTGTGTATTTTTGTGCTGACCGACAAGTGGGAGAATGAGGAAGATTATTCACATTGACATGGATTCATTTTTTGCCTCTGTTGAGCAGAGAGATTTCCCCGAATACAGGGGGAAGGCCCTGGTGGTCGGCCATCGTGGACCACGCTCCGTGGTTGCTGCTGCCAGTTACGAAGCAAGGAAATTTGGTGTCTATTCTGCCATGCCCATGTCGGTAGCTTTAAGGAAGTGCCCCCATCTTATCGTTGTGCCACATCGCTTCGAGGTCTACAAAGAAGTTTCAGGAATCATCCAAAGTATCTTTCATGAGTACACCGATTTAGTAGAGCCATTATCTCTGGATGAGGCTTTTCTGGATGTAACCCAGGCAAAGAAAGGTCCAAATTCAGCTTCTTTGATTGCCCTGGAAATCAAAAGTGAAATACATAAGAAAACAGGATTAGTTGCCTCTGCCGGAGTTTCTTATAATAAGTTCCTTGCAAAGATTGCTTCTGATATGGATAAGCCAGATGGATTCTACCTGATAAAACCCGGGGATGCGGAAAGCTTTCTGGAAGCACTGGATGTAGGTCTGTTTTTTGGCGTTGGGGAAAAGACAGAACGAAAGATGCACCGGATGAAGATCTTCAAAGGGCGTGATCTGAAGCTTTTGTCTCTTCATGATCAGGTGAAGCATTTTGGAAAAGCGGGTTCGTATTTCTATCATGTGGTCAGGGGTATCGATGAACGTCCCGTTGTTTCGTCACGGGAAAGTAAATCAATTGGAGCTGAACGAACCTTTGAAACGGACCTGAGCGATCCTTTGGAAGTGAAGGAGAAACTGGCTGAGATTTCCAATATCATGTGGAAACGATGTGAAGCAAAACAGAAATCAGGGAAGACTCTTACCCTGAAACTTCGCTTTGGGGATTTCAGCACAATTACCAGAAGCAATACTTCTAAACAGAGTTATACAAGAAGTGAGATGCTTGCGGTAGCAACAGAGTTACTACCTCTCGAAGATATTCAGGAGCAGGGTATTCGTCTTCTTGGCCTGACAATGTCTAATTTCCGGGAGGAGAAACAGAAGTACCCGGAACAATTGAAAATAGAGTTCTATTAGCATGGCCTGCTTATTTCAGAAATCAAAGGGAACAAATTTTGAATTTTTACGTATGATATGCAATATGCGTTTTGATTTAGAATTTGAAACCTAACAAACCTAATTACGTAGATAATTAAAAAAATAATGATTATGAAAAAATTTGGCTTATTGGGCGGCATGTTGATACTACTTCTTTCGGTATCGACTGCTGCATTCGGACAATACTCTGGCACTAGTGGAAATGTTGCCAGTGGTAAAGTGGTTGTTGCTACTGATTCAACAGGAGGATTACCTATGGGGAATGCTGTGGATGGCGATCCTGTGACCTATTGTTCTGTACCGGGTGCCGCTCCGGCATGGATACAGGTGAATCTGGGGGTGTACCATTTTATTAATGGCTATGGTATGATTCTTCCGCTGGATACGCAGCTTCCAAGGTCCTTCATTGTGCAGGTTAGTGCCGATGGGGCCACATGGACTGACCTGGTCACACAGAGTGTTGGCCAGGATAGCATGTTTGCTGCAGACCTTGATTCACCGGACCCCATAAAATTCTTCAGGATCTACATGACCAGCAAGGATGCTATTGCAAGTATTTCCGAAATAGTTGTATTTGGTGATGAGATGGAAGTCCCGGAAAGGCCTATTTCTCTGGCCGCAACTAATATTACTACATCAGGTTTCACTGCCAATTGGGAGACCACTGTGGGGGCTACAGGCTACGTGCTTTCTGTGGCCACAGATGAAGCTTTTACAAACATACTACCCGGGTATGACAAATGGTGGGCCAATCAAACGCTATCATTTGCTGTTACTGAGCTTGAACCCGGAACGGAGTATTTCTACAAAGTGCGTGCATTTAATGTTGCAGGAACAAGTACTTTCGGGAATAAAATATCAGTAACCACAGAAAAAGCAGCCCAGACCATTAGTTTCGATGCCCTGGATGCTGTTACTTATGGAGACAGCGATTTTGATCTGACAGCTACTGCTTCTTCAGGGCTTGCAGTAAGTTATATAAGTTCTGATGAGAGTATCGCCAGCATCTCGGGTAGCACAGTTACGATTAAGGGAACGGGTACTGTAAGTGTTACTGCAAGTCAGGAAGGTGATAATCAATACCTTGTGGCCACTCCGGTTAGCCAGGATCTTGTTGTAAATGTGAAGGCGCTTACGGTGATCAATGCAAGTGCTGAAAACAAAGTATATGATGGAAATACCGATGCAGTGGTTTCAGGCGCAAGCCTTGATGGTGTAGTGGGAAGTGATGATGTTAGCTTAACAGGCGCAGATGTTGGTGTCTTTGCGCAGGCAACAGTCGGTTCGGGTATTGCAGTGAGTACTTCCATGGGCATCAGCGGAGCTGATATTGCCATGTATAGTTTTACAGCTCCGGCAGATCTTGCTGCCGATATTACAGCTAAAGAACTGACGGTAACCGCTGAGGATAAGAATCGTGAGGAATGTGCTTCCAATCCTGATTTCACAATCACTTATGCAGGTTTCGTAGGTGCTGAAGATGCAAGTGTTCTTGATTCAGAACCTATGGCTAATTGTGCCGCAGTCGAAGGGAGTCCTGACGGCCCCTATGATATAACAGTATCAGGGGGTAGTGCCGCTAATTATATGCTGGTTTATGTAGCAGGTACCTTAACCGTTACACCCGATGCGACTCCTCCAAGTCTGTCTGTGCAAAACTTCACACTTCAGCTGGATGCAAGCAATAATGGTGTATTATTTGCCACTGATGTGGTAACGGATGCGGCCGACAATTGCACCATCGCTGATACTACCCTGAGTCAGTTTATTTTCTCGGCCACTGATATCGGAGATGTGAATGTGGATGTTACAGTAAGTGATGCTACTGGCAATGAAACCACTCAAACCGCTGTGGTCACGGTAGTAGGAAATGTGGGGATAAAGGATGCCGAAGCTATTGAGGGTAGTGTATATCCCAATCCAACCTACGGACTTGTAAACATGGAACTGAATACTTTTGCTGATGAACTCACTGTTATGGACATAACCGGTAAGACCGTTCTGAGAAAGTTTAATCCCGGGCAGGAAATATCTGTAGATCTGTCAGAATTCAACAGCGGAATCTATGTGATTCATGTAAAAACAGGAGAGAAGGTACAGTATTTCAAAGTAGTTAAAAAATAGGCCTCAGGCTAAAAAAGACGATAAGCAGGAAGAGGCTGTCTCAAAAGGGGCAGCCTCTTTTTAATTGCACACTGACCAGTCCTG
>CAZASJ010000151.1:0-5361 GCA_964487735.1 uncultured Bacteroidales bacterium
TCTTTTGGGATGAATTCGCCTTTTTCCATGCTTATGGAAAAGAATGCATGGATGGTTTTTGCCGGAACATCACCCGCAGAAGCCATGACCTTCACTCATTTTGTGGAAGAGTCGGAACAGGTATGGTACCGGAAATACAGGGAAATAAGTATCAGGTATACCGACAGTAAGGGCCATACATCTGCAAAGGTTTTTAAATTGTATGCAAAAAAATCCGGATGGACCATGCATCTTGAAGGCTTGAGCAGGATATTGTCAGAAGAACAGCTGAAGCAATTTGAGATCAATGGGATTTCATATTTCGGTATCAGGTGCAGGGATGCTTATGAAGCCATCAGCAATGATATCCGCAAGAACAATGCAGCCTCAATAGCCGGCTTTAGCATGAAATTATATGTCCGCGATATAATAAAAACCGGCTTGCGTCGGTTTAACTTATTCAGAACTACACATGGCAAGATCAGGAGCGCTAAGCGTATATACTAAGGATATCGGTCCCCGTACAAAATGGGTGTTTAAGCTGGTATTTGAAGATCTGCTTGGCCTGGAAGTATCCATCACAGACGAAAAGCCTGCATTGAAAGATGGCCTTTCTGTGCTGAATTATTCTGATGAAGAAATTGATGGCTGCATACGTTTTACTCCGGCCGGATTGATAAATGATAGCGGGATAAAAGCACAGCAGATCAATGTTCAGCAGTTTAAAAAGCTTCCTGTGTTCTTTGAAACGGAGGGAGGGGTATGGCCTTTCGATCCCTTTTCCATGATCTTCTACATGGTTTCGCGCTATGAAGAATACCTTCCATTTGAAGCCGACCGGCATGGGCGCTTTTCCCATGAACAAAGCCTGGCACATAAGGAAGGCTTTCTGCAAATTGCCATTGTTGATCGCTTAAGCTTGTTGATCAAGGAGCTATTGTTAAATAAGTATTCTGAGCTGAAATTCGCTGAACGGAGGTATAGGTTTATCCCCACAGTGGATGTTGATATTGCATTTGCCCACCTCGGCAAAGGCTTCGTTCGCACTTATGGGGCAATGGCAAAACTCCTCTTAAAAGGCAATCTGGCAGAGATTGGCCGGAGAATAAAAACAATGAGAGGTAAGGCAAAGGATCCTTTCGATAATTTTGATTTCTTATTGTCGTCATTTAAAAAATATGGCCTTGATCCGGTCTTTTTTATCCTTGCCGGTGATCGCGGTCCCTACGACAGGAACCTCTCACTCAAAAATAAAATGTTTGCCCGGCTTGTAAAGGAAATCGCTGCTGAGGCTGAGCTTGGCGTGCATCCTTCTTATGCTGCAGGAACCGACTCCGGCAGGATTAAAACGGAAATCGGGCGATTGGAAAGCCTCATCGGAAAAGAAGTGGTCAGAAGCCGTCAGCATTTTGTCAGAATGAAATTTCCCGATACTTTTCGTGCCCTGATAAAGAATAATATTAAGGAGGATTATTCAATGGGATATGCATCCATTTCAGGATTCCGGGCCGGTATCGCTTCGCCATATTATTTCTATGACTTGGAAAATGAAAAACAAACAAACTTAAAGATCCATCCCTTTATGTTTATGGATTCTACAATGGAAGATTATATGAATATTGATCCGGCTGAATATGCTGATGCTGTTAAACCCTTCATTGATGAAGTGAAGAGCGTGAAAGGAACACTCATCGGCATCTGGCATAATTATGCCCTGGCCGACAATAATGGCAAGCATAAGGCATTTCAAAAAATCCTGGAGGAAGCTGCTGCGATATGATAAAATACCTTAAATACGAGCATATCGATAAAGAAAAGTGGGATGGTTGCATACGCGATTCATTCAATGGTGCCATCTATGCTTATTCATGGTTTCTTGATGTTGTATGTGAAGAATGGGAAGCATTGGTTGAAGGAGATTACGAAAGGGTATTTCCGATCAACTTCAAGAAAAAGATGGGCGTTGACATCATATTTCAACCCTTTTTTACCCAGCAATTGGGCGTTTTTTCAAAAACGGAACTCAGTCCGGGCCTGATCAACGAATTCCTTCTGGCGATCCCCCAAAAGTATAAGGTCATCGACCTTAACCTGAACATACATAACAATCCGGACCTTCCCGGGTTTGAGTATTCGCTACAGGTAAATCATGAACTTGACCTGATAAGTGATTATTCTTCTTTACGTAAAAACTATTCAAGCAATACAAAACGCAACCTGGTGAAAGCTGAATCTGCCGGGTTGAATATGGTTAAAGGCATTAAGCCGGATGTGGTCATTGAACTATTCAGGGAAAACAGGGGCAAAAACATTAAGGTTCTCCAGGATGCAAATTACTTGAAGCTCAAAAGGCTGATCTATACGTGCATCTATAAAGGCATTGGAAGTGTATACGGAGTGTATGATGATAACAATGCTTTGTGTGCCGGGGCTGTTTTCATTGAAAGTCATAAAAAATCAGTGTTTATTTTTTCCGGACTCAGTCCTGAAGGGAGAGAAAAAAGGGCCATGTTCTTTCTGATCGATCAATACATTAAGGAGCATTCCAACAAACATCTAACCCTTGATTTCGATGGTTCCAATGATGAGGCATTGGCGCGTTTTTATAAGGGTTTCGGGTCGAACAGGATCGATTTTATCCGCCTGAGCCGCAACAGCCTTCCGGCATTGATCAAAATCCCTTTTAAGTTTTATCGGAAACTGCGATCATAAATTGTATATTTGTTGGAGCGCATTAAAGCATAGAAATGAAACTTCTTGTATCAGAAAATATTAAGATGGCCTTCGAATCCATCAAAAGCCATAAACTTCGTTCATGGCTCACCATAGGCATCATCGCGTTTGGCATCATGGCATTGGTTGGCATACTCACCTCCATTGATGCTGTTAAATACTTCCTGAAGGATAATTTTAGCATGATGGGGGCGAACACTTTTACAATACGCAATCGCTCACTCAGGGTTCATGTTGGGGGACAGGCACCCAAGAGTGAATACTATCGGACCATTACCTATGATGAAGCCATAGAATTTAAAGATAGATTTGATTTCCCCGCCACAACCGGTATCAGCATCTGGGGAACAGGGATTGCCACCGTAAAATACAAATCGGAAAAATCAAGTCCGAATATTGGGGTTATGGGCGGAGATGAGAATTTTCTTGTCAATGCCGGTTATGAGATCGCCAAAGGACGAAATATGTCCAAGAAAGAGATTGAAGATGGCAGGCATGTGGTATTGATCGGCAGTCAGATCGTTGAAATCCTTTTTAAAGAAAATGAAGACCCTATTGATAAGATCATTTCAATCGGACCCGGTAAATACCGCGTTATTGGTGTATTGGAAGAAAAAGGGTCAAGTGCCGGTTTTTCCGGCGACAGGAGGTGTATTGTGCCATTGAATAATGTCAGGCATTACTTTTCCAGGCCTACCATGAACTACAGTATTTCGGTCCGTTCCGAGAACCCGCAAAAGATGGAGGCAGCCATTAATGAAGCAACAGGCCTGTTCAGGATCATCAGGGGGGTTCCCATTGGTGAGGAAGAAAACTTCACCATGGTAAAAAGCGATAATATCGTGGAAATGTTAAATGATTTCCTGAAGGAGATCCGTATTGGAGCCATTGTTATAGGTATTATAACATTGTTTGGTGCCGTGATCGGCCTGATGAACATTATGCTGGTGTCTGTTGCCGAAAGAACAAGAGAAATCGGTGTACGTAAGACCGTGGGTGCTACGCGCAGGATTATTTTGAATCAATTCCTGGTAGAAGCCATCCTGATTGGCCAGCTTGGAGGCGTTTTTGGGATTATCCTGGGCATTCTTATTGGCAATGCCGTTTCCAGCCTCATTGGAAGTGATTTTATTATTCCATGGGAATGGATCGGAATGGGGGTTGGCTTATGCCTGATCGTGGCCCTGATGTCAGGCATCCTTCCTGCTGTGAAAGCCGCTAAATTAGATCCTATAGAATCCTTGCGGTATGAATAAAGAGCAGAGGAACTCTCCTTCATTTCATTTCGAAGAGCAAGGCAAGGAATAAGAATAAGAACCTTGAATTATTTTCATTTATCAATAACAATTTCCGATATTCATTAGGATCTAATCACTCATCATTCAAATAACCCGGTACCCGGTACCCGGCACCTTATTTTATATGTGCCGAAACATATTCTATCCCAATCATCTGATCATAATGCAAACCCGGTTCACGGTAGTAAACAAGGATGATATATTCATTGTTGGTGTCCCAGTGATTGCCTTCTATCAGGGTCATGTCGCCACCTTCAAAACCGTCTTCAAGGAAAACGTAGGCATAATTATAGAAACCCTGCTTGAGATATAGGCTGGTTTGGTAAAGGTGGTTTTCATAATCATAGGCAAGCTTTGCCTCTTCAATGAAATCCCAGTCGGTAAGCTCTCCGAAAATATACAAATTCCCGTTCACCAGTGGGTGCGAATATGGAATGGTGAAATGCACATAAGCATAGTCACTTTCAATGTCGCTGTATTCAGTTCCTTCCTTTTCAAGGAAAAATTTCCCGTTCAGGTCATCACTGCGAACAAATTGCTTAAAGGTTCTTCTTTCATCAATATGCAGGTATACCTGCTCATCGACGCCATCAAAATCCAGATGGGCAATTCTTTCTGATTGATATCTCAGGCTTTTTATATCGAATGACCTGAATTCATTGCCGCCATCAAAAACAAGGTCGTCAATAAAATTATAATCCAGCCTGCTGCCTACAACCATCCGCGGTTGCACATTGTAAACGGCATTGTCCCAGCGCCAGTTTTGCAACACCATAACTTTCAGGTCGCTGTATGGGTTTTGAATATAATACTTGCCTGAGTTGATCTCAAATTCAAGTTGTTGCCGGTAAGGGCGGTCTTCAATCTTTACCGGTGCAACCACCTCCCCGAAAATGCTCACTTTTTGCTCATACACCATAAACCTGCGTGTCAGGATCACATTCGAGTCCAGGTCCTCATCCTCATAGACTTTCAGCAGGTAATTTCCTGATTTGATAAATTTCAGGTAATCGGTAGGGAAGCTAAGCTTGTAATTTGTATATGATCTGATGCTGTTGAAGGAGAAAGCATAATCGGTAATTTCATCATCATGAAAGCCAAGGATGTATTCCGATTTGCTGAGATCGGAGGCTTGCCACATGGCATCGCAATGAATAATGGTATAATGGTAGCTTTTTACATCTGCTTCCAGGTCATCAAAGGAAAGAATAAGTTGCTGCCCGCCTTTCAGGGCAACCACCGGAGGTGCCATGGCCCATCCTTCCCGATAAAGTTCCACGCTTTTGATATTTTCTTTGTACACAAAATCCTTGTAACGTATGTAATCCTGTGAAAAATAATCATCATCCTG
>CAZASJ010000152.1:0-5241 GCA_964487735.1 uncultured Bacteroidales bacterium
CCCGTTTCCTGCAAGTCGCGGTTCCATATCTCATCAAAAAAGGTAAGACTGAATTGATCAATAGCCCGCTCCGAATACTTAAGGAAGCTGCTCAGGCTATTCTTCTGATCAAATTTCGTCGGTCCGTAGGCCTTGTCCTTCAGATATTGCTCCCAGCGTACCTTCAGCAGCATATTCAGACTGCGGTAAAAGCCCCAGTGGAAAAAAAGCCCCAGGCGGATAATCTCCTTTCCCCCGGGCCAGCGTTGGTTATCATTGTCCTCAAAATATTTACAGACCTCGCTCACCGAACGGATGCTAACCTTAATTGCTCTTTTCACAAGGGGATGGTCTACCTCCAGTTCGGCCAGACTCTTCTGGCTCAGTTTCCTTTCCGGCGACCAGTATTTAAGCTGATCGTCGCTTCGCTGTGACCTCCACCAGTCGTGCTCCGTTTCTTCGTTGTCCTTCCAGTGGGCAAGGAAGTACTTCATGTCTTCCTTGAATAGTGTCACCTGTCTAAATTCTCTTTTTGTTTCCATATGCCTCTAATTATAAAGATGGTGATTTTGATTCAAAATTAAGGCAAAGGCCATTCCCCCTTTGTGGGGATTTTCAGATTTCCTGTGGGGATTTTACAATTAGAAAATAAGGGATTTGCTTCCATTCATCCACTAAAATTGCCATCTTTAATATAGAAGAACTCTCAAAAAGGAACCATTCATGCACCCTATCACCACACAGGAATTAGATTTGATCGCTTTTTTATTTTCTCAAATTACTTCAGTAAGTGCCAAAGATATGGATGAAGTATCTGCCTATCTTAAAAAGGCAAGCTACAGTAAAAATGAGACCATCTTAGATATCGGACAAAGAGAAACCAGGATACGTTTTATAAGCAAAGGTATCGCACATCTCTACACCTACATTGATGGTGAAGTATTTACGATTAATATAGCAATCGCCGGAATGCTGGTCAATTCACTTGAAAGCTACATATCCAACCGCCCCTCCAATGATCGGCAAGTGGCGATTTCTGACCTTGAAGTTCTATACCTTGAAAAAAGGGATATTGAAAAATTGATGCATAACAACAACACATTTTGTTACATCTATGCAAAACTATTTGAGTCTGTATTAAACGAACGCGAACAGCGAACCCTGCTCTTGCAATATAAAAGTGCATCGAAACGCTTTGAGTATTTTTTGAAGACGATAGTCAATGCACAACGGTATCTGCAGGAAGTCCCTCATAAACTCGTTGCCCAATATTTAGGTCTGGCTCCCGAAACATATTGTCGCATAAAAAACCAATATCTGAAATCCAATCATCCGGGTTTGTAGTTTATTGATTCAAATCAATTAAGAAGTACTGGATTTCAATTTATTTTGTTAAAAGCCATTATCAAAAATTTTAATTATGAAATTAAAACCATTGATCTTATCCATCATCCTGGGCTTATGCTGCTTTACATTCACATACGCTCAGTCCACATGGGCTACTCCACTACAACAAAATGGTTATGAAAGTTTGACCGAATTGCCTGATGGAGGCTTCATGATTTTGGGTCGCAGACAATTAGGGATGATGAATGCCACAGGTAAGGTGCAATGGGAAAAAGAGTATTCTCATTCGATATATGAGTCAAAGTTGGCGGGTGATACGACATTATATGTTACGGGACAGGATGAAAAGAATAACTTTTGGGCTGCTGAAATGGGTGTTCACGGAAGCATTTTGTGGGAAAGGACGATGCCACACATATGGGGATCGGGTTCTTTTATAGAAGTTACCCCATCCGGCAATATCATATTTGCAGGTGGCACAAAAATAAGCGACAGCTTTAATGGCGGCGATATTCAAATGTTTGTTTATTGTTCAAGTAATACTGGCGATAGCCTTTGGTCCTGGATGAGCTCTTCGGTGAATACCGAAGGCATTTCTTCAATTGAGCTTATTAATGATACCACACTCGCATTTCTTGGAAGTGATGGGAACCTCTTTACCTGGTTCAGAAAACTCGACCTTCGTACAGGGGCCCTCATTTTTGAAAAGAGCTACACCAACAAATCAGCCACTGGAATTTTAAAGCAGGCAACAGATACAAGCTATGTGATTCTTAAGCGGACACAGCATCCTGATGGGCATTTGTATTTAAAAAATTCATTTTGCCATGCAGATACCTTACTTAATCATTCAGACACCGTTAGTTTTGGAAAAGTCAATAGTACGATTCTTTCGGGCTGGCCAACCTTAATTGCACATCCTGATAATACCTATTTTATTGCAACATCTACGCTGAAAGAGACGGATGATGATGATAGTGATATCTTATTATTACGCCTGAATTATGAAGGCGATACCTTATGGACGCGTACCTATTCAACAGGCGATAATTGGGAATACACAAACGATGCTGTATTGTGCAATGATGGAGGATATGCTATTGTTGGTTTGTACAATGGGGCCAGGCATGTTTTAAAAACCGATGAAATGGGGATAGCACAAATAACTTCACCTTCCGATATATATGAAAATCAATCCCAACCATTGCTGGCTTATCCAAATCCTGTAACGGACAGACTTCAAATTAATAATTTCGAGACGCCCATTCATCAATATGATATCTATGCAGCTGATGGAAGGAAAATTAAAAGCTCTTTTAATACGAGTGTGAGCTTATCAATAGATTTTACAGGATTTAATCCAGGTATATATTGGCTTAAAGTATATGCGGAATCAGGTGTTCAAACCATCAAAGTCATTAAGAATTGAAGAGTCTGTCTCAAAAGTAATGATACATCACATTGAACGATACCTGAAAGAATGGGAAAAAAGTATCACCTATTCGTCACTTTCAATGCCGATGTATTTTGCCGGATGTCTGGATAAATTCAATTTCTAAGTAAGCATGCGGCCAGGTACACCCTAACTTTTTCCAACCTGGTCCAAGACTCCTTGGGGATTTCTACAACTTAGATGGAGTCAAAACCCGGAGAAGGTACAAGGGTAAAGCTGATTTTATTTCTTACTAACACGCTCCAGGTTGGTTTTATAGACGGCCAAATTGGCATCACCGTATTTCTCTCCCATCTTGACTGCTTTCTGATAGTTTTTTGCAGCCAGCTCAGATTCCCCATTATTTTCATACGCATCTCCCAGGCTGTCGTACACATTGGCCGACTCGGGGTGGCGTTCCTCATTTGTCTTAAATATCGTGATGGCTTTCTCATAGTCTTCGGCCTGCAGGTAGGTATAGCCCAGGGCATTAATCACGAGTTCCGGGGTCAGCACTTCGATACCGTACTTAAGCGACAGTTTCTTGTAATGGTCGTCAATGGCCTCAAGATCTCCCTGAAGCATTTCCCGGGGTAAGATCCAATCCTTGAAGATAAATTTCAGACCACCGAAAACAGAAGGATAGGGAGTAGTGCCATGGTTCTCTTCCATCATCTTCACATATTTGAATTCCAAATTTCCTCCTGCTTTCCCGGTCAGAATGGAAGCATATTCCTCCAATGATTCGAAGTAGGCTTCTTCATTACCCACAGTCATATAGAAAAATTTAGTATCCTTAAAGGGCTTCAGTTTTTCAGAGCTCTCTTTAACCACATAGTTATCGGCATACCTCAGGGCGGGACTCACTGCCAGGAAAGCATCGAAAAGGTCGGGTTCAGCAAGCAGTGTATAGCCTATAAACGTGCCCCCAAACGAGTGCCCCAACAGCATATTAAAGCCTGCGGTCCGGTAGCGCTTATCCAGCTGGGGAACCAGCTCTTTGGAAAGGAATCCAAGAAACTTTTCTGCCCCTCCTGTGGTCGGTGCAGCCTCTATGTGAACAGGTGAAAAATCCCTGGTTCGATCCACATTGTGTATGGCCACTATAATGATATCAGGAATAAGTGCACGTGTAGAAAGATAGTCCACTGCCCCACTGGCATGTTGCAGGTGCGCTGCTCCATCGAGGAGGTATAGTACAGGGTATTTTGTTTTTGAATAGGCATAGTCATCCGGCAGGTATATGCTCATATTCCGGGTTTCATTGAGTATAGAGGATTTAATTTCCAGGGTTTGAGTCCGGGAGAATTCCTCTTTGTTCTGTGCATAAACTGCAGTACATACAAAGAACAGTATGGCAGGCACTAAAAGTCGATATTTCTTCATTGTATATAGAATTGTAGCAATCAATTTACGAAAAAGAAGGGGGCTGTAAAAATGAAATAGACCAACTGCTGCCTTTGGTCTGTCAACACAGCCATACAGCCCTATCAATAGCTTTGTATTTACACTATATTATCAAAACGCTATTATGCAGTATTAATGTTACCATTAAATTATATGGTTTATTTTGCTCTTGGGAAAGAATTGATTTCAAACAAGTAAAAAGATTGACATTTTATACATGTTCCTTCAGCTTTGATGGATGAACTGAGAATAATTCTGAGGGCTTATAACCTCATAGGTATGATCCGGATATGCATTCCTGAATGTCTTTGAAATCCTTGGGATCTTATTCACATTCCATTTCATCTCATAGGCATGTAATAATCCATCTCTCTCCTCAACATAATCCAACTCCTGCTGATCCTGTGTGCGCCAGAAATAAGAGTTTGCCCACAGACTATTGTAATGAAGAAACTTCATGCGTTCAGATATCAGATAGTTCTCCCATAACGCACCTATATCAGTTCTCAGATCCGGGTTATTGAAATTCGCCAACAGTGCATTTCGTATGCCATTGTCGTAGAAGTAAATCTTCCTCCCTCTCTTCAACTCTTTTCGCAGATTCCGGCTAAAGGCCGGGAGCCGGAATATAATGTAGGCCTGCTCCAACAGTCGAATATATTTCTCATCAGTCTGGTTGTCCAGCTGTACAAGAGAACCCAGGTTATTATAGCTCACCTCTGATCCCAATTGAAAAGCCACCACCTGCAAAAGCTTCACAATCTTCTCAGGTTTCTTAATGCCCTCCCACATCAGGATATCCTTATAGAGCTAACTGTCCGACAACTGTTTTAGAACCTCCTTTTCCTTTCCTGGATTCATAACAACATCCGGATAGCACCCATATATTAAGCGGTGTTTTAGCATACGGGGTTCCTCCAACAAGCCGTAATGATCAACCAATTCGGCGAATGAAAACGAAAACAATCGATACTCCCACTTTCTGTCGGTCAAGGGTTCATTGATACGATTCGCCACTAACTAGTGTCTGAAAGAAAACTCTCGTTTTCCTGATTTTTCATAAATATTTCTCGTTT
>CAZASJ010000153.1:0-5157 GCA_964487735.1 uncultured Bacteroidales bacterium
TATACAGTATAGATTATCCAAATAGAATCCCCGTCCCCGTCCCCGTCCCCCGAACCAGTGACTCATAAAGCTAAGTTATATATCATTAATTTAGACCGAATATAACTGACAAGTAAGAATTTATATTTTATATTTGCAGTCCTTGTTATAAAATAAACAGTACTAACTACATAAATTAGATTCTCATGTACGGAAAAATCAAAAATCACCTTCAGGAAGAACTGAAAAACATCAGAGAAGCAGGGCTCTACAAAGCAGAGCGTATTATCGTTTCTCCCCAGAAAGCCGATATCCAGATCAACACAGGACAGGATGTACTGAACTTTTGTGCCAACAACTACCTGGGCCTTTCAAATCATCCAAAACTGGTTGCTGCTGCAAAATCAGCGCTTGATTCACACGGTTACGGTATGTCATCAGTACGTTTTATCTGTGGAACACAGGATCTGCATAAAACCCTTGAGGCCAAGATCGCTGAGTATTTCGGTACTGAAGATACCATTTTGTATGCTGCTTGCTTCGACGCAAACGGAGGCGTTTTCGAACCACTCCTCGGAGAGGAAGATGCCATCATTTCCGACTCACTAAACCATGCTTCCATCATCGATGGTGTAAGGCTTTGCAAAGCACAGCGTTTCCGCTATAAAAATGCAGACATGGCAGACCTGGAAGCGCAACTGATCGCTGCCAAGGACTGTCGTTTCAAAATCATCGTCACCGACGGTGTATTCTCTATGGACGGAAACGTAGCCCCAATGGACAAGATCAATGAACTTGCCAAAAAATATGATTCCATGATCATGGTGGATGAATGTCACTCCGCTGGTGTTGTGGGTGAAACCGGTCGCGGTGTAACCGAGCTCTTCAACATCCGTGGTGAAGTAGACATCATCACCGGTACACTCGGAAAAGCCTTTGGCGGTGCCATTGGTGGATTCACAACCGGTAAAAAAGAAATTATTGAGATCCTGCGTCAGCGTTCACGTCCGTATCTGTTCTCAAACTCCATCCCTCCCATGGTTGCCAATGCCGGTATCGCCATGTTCGACATGATGGCCGAAACCTCAGAACTTCAGGACAAGCTGCACGAAAACACAAAATATTTTGTAGAAAAGATGATTGCCGCAGGCTTCGATATCAAGCCAACCAAATCAGCCATCTGCGCAGTCATGCTTTACGATGCCAAACTTTCACAGGAAATGGCCGCCAAACTGCTTGAAGAAGGCATTTATGTAATCGGTTTCTACTTCCCTGTTGTACCAAGAGGCGAAGCCAGGATCCGTGTTCAGCTTTCAGCAGGACATGAAAGAGTACATCTCGACAAATGCATTGCCGCCTTTACAAAGGTGGGGAAAGAGCTGGGTGTTCTTAAATAATTTAAGAGCATGCACATTCCGGTTTGGCCCGAGCCCACACAGCTTGGGCCTTTTTTATAGCTGGCGCTCGTTTGTAACGAGCGCCAGCATTTTTCTTAACTTTGCATTACTTGCACATTTAACTATGGATAACAAACTACACATCTTCAACACCCTCAGCAGGAAGAAAGAGCTCTTCGAACCACTGAATCCACCCCATGTGGGGATGTATGTTTGCGGGCCTACGGTGTATGGCGACCCACATCTGGGTCATGCACGCTCTGCCATTAGCTTCGACCTGGTTTTTCGATACCTGCAGCATCTCGAATACAAGGTCCGCTACGTGAGGAACATCACGGATGTCGGGCACCTCGAAAATGATGCTGATGATGGCGAAGACAAAATTGCAAAAAAGGCCAGGCTGGAAGAGCTGGAGCCCATGGAAGTGGTGCAGTATTACATCAATTCCTATCACAGGGCGATGCGTTTGCTGAATGTTCTGGACCCTTCTATCGAGCCACAGGCATCCGGTCATATTATTGAGCAGATGGAGATGATCAAAAAAATCTTTGATGCCGGATTTGCTTATGAATCAGAAGGATCTGTTTACTTCGATGTTGAAAAATACAACAAAGACAATCCGTATGGGATATTGTCGGGAAGAAAGGTAGAGGAGCTGATGGCCACCACCCGTGAGCTTGATGGCCAACAACAAAAGAAAAACAGCTACGACTTTGCCCTTTGGAAAAAAGCTGCTCCCGAACACATCATGCGCTGGCATTCGGAGTGGAGCGATGGCTTTCCCGGCTGGCACATGGAATGCTCTGCCATGGGCACCCGCTACCTCGGTGAGCAATTTGATATCCACGGCGGTGGAATGGACCTTCTCTTTCCACATCATGAGTCGGAAATTGCACAAAGTGTTGCCGCCAACAGAAAAATGCCGGTCCGCTACTGGATGCACAACAATATGATCACCCTCAACGGGCAAAAGATGGGTAAATCACTGGGCAATGCCATCGACCTTGACGAATTCTTTACGGGCAAACATAAGCTATTGACACAAGCATACAGTCCCATGTGTATCCGCTTTTTCATGATGCAGGCACACTACCGCAGCACCCTCGATTTCTCAAACGAAGCACTGCAGGCTGCTGAAAAAGGCTTTCAGCGCATGATGGCTTCCATGGAAGTGCTTGAAAAGCTACAGGCAAACGGAAAAGAAAATGAATCTGTCGATATCAGCAAGCTGAAAGAAAAGTGCTATGAGGCCATGAATGATGACTTCAACAGCCCTGTCCTTATCGCACACCTTTTTGATGCTGTGAAGATGATCAATTCCATCAAAGATGGCAAGATGAAGATTGATGAGCCAAACCTCAAGATGCTTAAAAAACTTTTTCTTGTTTTTGTCATTGATATTCTTGGATTGAAAGCAGAAAAAGTATCAGAAAGTGACGACGGCCTGAGCGCACAACTTATTGAGTCCATGCTCAAACTACGTCAGGATGCGAAACTCAACAAAGATTTTACAACCGCAGATACAATCCGCGATCAATTAACTTCTCTTGGTATTGTGCTGAAGGATACGAAAGATGGGACGGAATGGTCCTTGTGAGTTCCTAGTGACGAGTTCCTAGTTCCTAATTCCTAATTAAAGTAAGAGCTAATAGTTCTTAGTTATTTTCTTTCGAAAGTGCTAAATTCTTTTGAGCTGTTCTTACACTGTTGACAAAAATCGCTACAAGCTCATTATTTTCTTTTAGAAGATCCTTTACCTCATCTTTCTCAGGATTATTATGAAAAGCCGTGAGGATCTTTAATGCAATCAGTGTTTCATGAAGTTCCTTTAAAACGATTTTTAGTTTATGTATGAAATCTTTTTTCGATTCCGCATGAAGTGCTTCTCCATAGTTTAATGCCGGAGATATCCCTGATCTGAGGATTTGATCTGAAATTGATTTTAGTTCTCTATATCTCTGAAGCTTGTGCCCAAGTTTTACTATTCCAACCCCAAACGCTATAAGGCGATCTTCTAAATTGGCGTGTTTATGCTTTGGTTCCATACTTATTAATACCAAAAAAAACAAAATGTCGCACTTAAATTGGATAAATATTTCAAATTATCCAATATTCACTCTAAATAATAACTAGGAATTCGGCACTAGGAACTAGGAACTTAAGTGAAAGAAGCTTAAACAACTCGAACAAGAAAATAATTCTTCTTCCCTTTCTGGACCAAAACATACTTCGCATTTAAAAGATCTTTTTCGGAAACGATAAAATCTTCTTTGATCTTTTCTTTGTTCACCGAAACCGCATTGTCTTTGATCATGCGTCGTGCTTCGCCTTTGGAGGCAAAGATATCGGTGGATTCAGCCAGGAACTCGAGGATGCCGATGCCTGATTGAATGACATCTGCCGGAACTTCGCTTTGCGGAACGCCTTCAAATACGCTCAGCAACATATCTTCCGACAGCTTTTTAAGGGTATCGGTGGTTCCTTTTCCAAAAAGGATTTGCGATGCTTCAACGGCCGCATCATAGTCCTCGCGGGAGTGTACCCGGATGGTTAGTTCTTCTGCCAGGGCCTTTTGAATCGGACGCAAATGAGGAGCCTCATCATGCTCTTTCTCCATCGCCTCGATGACTTCCTTTGAATTTAGGGTGAAGATGCGGATCCACTTTTTGGCATCATCATCTGAAGCATTCAGCCAGAACTGGTAAAATTTATAGGGTGATGTTTTTTCAGGATCAAGCCAAACATTTCCTTCTTCTGTCTTGCCAAATTTTCCGCCATCAGCTTTTGTGATCAGCGGACAGGTTAGTGCAAAGGCTTCGCCCCCGGCTTTTCTTCTGATCAATTCGGTCCCGGTGGTGATGTTGCCCCACTGATCGGAACCACCCATTTGCAAACGACAATTATGGTTTTCATAGAGAAAAAGAAAATCGTAGCCCTGCACCAGCTGATACGAAAACTCTGTAAACGATAATCCTGTTTCCAGTCGCGTTTTTACAGAATCCTTTGCCATCATATAGTTTACGGAAATATGCTTGCCAACATCCCTGACAAAATCCAGGAAGCTGAAAGTACTCATCCAATCGTAATTGTTTACAAGCTCTGCTGCATTCTTGCCTTCTTCAAAATCCAGAAACTTCACCAGTTGCTTTTTCAGGCCTTCCTGATTATGGCGAATGGTTTCTTCATCAAGCAGGTTACGCTCTTGTGATTTCCCGGAGGGATCACCCACCATGCCTGTGGCACCACCCACAAGGGCGATGGGCTTGTGCCCGGCCAGCTGAAAATGCTTCAACATCATAATAGAGACCAGATGTCCGATATGCAGTGAGTCGGCAGTAGGGTCAATGCCCACATAGGCCGAGGTCATTTCCTTTGCAAGTTGCTCTTCCGTTCCGGGAGTCATATCATGGATCATGCCACGCCATTCCAGTTCTTCAACAAAGTTCATTTTATTAATTATGGATTATGGATTATGGATTATGGATTATGAATTATGGGTTATGGATGTTTATTTTCAGGCAAAGATAAGAAGTTACCGGATACTGCTTACTAGTTTCTGGTATCCTGGTTTCCAGTTCCTGGTTCCCCGTCCCCCCGTAACACTGAAACACTGAAGCACTGAAACCCTGAAACACTGAAACACTGAAACACTGAAACACTGATACTGTATGCTGGATGCTGTATGCTGGTTAGTTCAGAAGGCAGGTTGGAAAATTCATAATCCATAATTCATAATCCATAATCCATAATCCTTGGGGTCCTGGTATTCACGCGGTCACAA
>CAZASJ010000154.1:0-5155 GCA_964487735.1 uncultured Bacteroidales bacterium
ACCGAAGCTTCTCATCCTTCGCCGTGGCTTCGGATGATGAAAAGCGAAGGTGAAGCAACCAGAATCCAGAATCCAGAATCCAGAATCCAGAATCCAGCATCCAGCATCCAGAAACCAGCATCAAAAGATCGAATACAGAGGTAACTTTAGCGGAACTGAAAGGTATAAGGGGATAAAAAATCACCTCATTTGTATTTTTATATTAAATTTAAAATATATTTACTCCGATCAATCAGATCGTTTAATATAAAATTGTCAATTTGTTTTTCGATTGCCTCTTCTATTTTTGGTGGTCAAAAAGAAAATTAGTAATGGAAAAAAACAAAACAAGGATCATAAAAGATTACGATAAGCTGAGCGAAGATATCAAGGAACAGATCAAGCTGGTTTATCCTGAGGGATACAGTCAGTATTTGATCGAATTCAAGAATGCACAGGGTGAACTGGTGAGTGCATTGCCTTTTGAAACCTTTGATATTAAATACATGGTTAGGATGTCGGTAAGGCAGGCCAATAGCCTGGTCGACAATGATCCTGATTATGATGATGAAGGAAATTTAAAAAGGAATGCACGCAAAAAATATGAAGATGAGCATTCTGATATCGATTATCTAACAGAGAATGAGTCGTATGAAGAAGACTTTGATTTTGATTAAAGCCTATTCATCGTATCTGTAAATTGTATGCAGGAAAAATCCTGTGAGGTTTTACCTTATGTGGTGAAGATTTCTTTGACGACTTACAATGTTTAATACTTGCTAAAAGTCACAAAAAAGTAAATATGAACCATAATTTTTCTTTATCAGGCGCAATCCTAATAGGAGTAAGTATCTTATTTTCTATTGGCTTATACGGTCAAAACCAGGTGGCAAACACAACGACGCCACAGCAGGAAGACAATGGATTTTTTAAGATCCAGCGTGAATTCAATGAATTTTGGGCTCCCTACAATGTAGATAACAATGGTTACTACATGGAAAATGGTGTTCGTAAAAAAGCCGGTGGCTGGAAGCAATTCCGGCGCTGGGAATGGTTTTGGGAAAACCGCATCGATCCCCTTACAGGTGATTTCCCTACTCGTACAGCTGCAGATATCTATCAGGAGCTTGGCGGTGCAGCAACACGAAGTTCAGCAGGAAACTGGTCAGCCCTGGGGCCCAATAGTTCCAGTGGTGGTTATGCCGGGATCGGAAGACTCAACAATGTTGTAGAACAGCCAATCAGCGGTGATCTTTATGCAG
Source organism: uncultured Bacteroidales bacterium (assembly GCA_964487735.1). Taxonomy (GTDB): domain Bacteria; phylum Bacteroidota; class Bacteroidia; order Bacteroidales; family B18-G4; genus B18-G4. Next base: position 1,242 of record CAZASJ010000154.1, read on the forward strand.
GATCCCCTTCGGGCGGGCTCTGGAAATCAAGCGATGGCGGCTCTTCATGGAGTGCACTGACGGATTATAATGCTGTGCTCGGTGTCAGCACCATCGTTGTTGTTCCTACTGCCGGTGATGATATTATCTATATCGGAACAGGCGACAGGGATGGCGGAAGCATGTGGTCGCTCAATGGCGGGCAATCCAACGACAACAATAGTGTAGGCGTACTCAAATCTGTCGATGGCGGAGCCAGCTGGCTTTCCACAGGACTGACATATTCAACCAGCCAGAAAATAACGATTAACCGACTCATATTGGATCCCAACAACAGCAGCATCCTCTATGCTGCTACTTCATCGGGCATCTATAAAACCACTGACGCTGGTACAAATTGGTCAAGTCAGGTCTTGGGCAGTAACTTCGTTGATCTGGAAATGCACCCGACAAACAGTTCAATTCTTTATGCATCAACACAGGATTACTGGAACAGCCCTGTAATTTATAAAACCTCAGACGGAGGCACATCCTGGTCTGCTGTAGCTACCCTGGCCGCAGCGGATTACAGAATAGAAATTGGTGTTACCCCTGCGAGCGCTAGTACGGTATATGCCATTGTTTCACAACAGGATGGCGGACTGAGCAGCATCCAGAAATCAACGAATACAGGGGCCTCTTTCAGTTCAGTATTTAGTGGTTCAACCACGAACATGTTGGGATGGTATTGCCTCGGAAGCGATGCCGGAGGACAGGGAGGATATGATCTGTGCATCGCCGTAGACCCCTCCAACGCAAATACACTGTATGTAGGTGGCGTAAATACATGGAAATCCACCAACGGAGGCTCCGCCTGGACCATTAATAATATGTGGACCAGCAGCGGAACCTATAATTCCTGCGGAGCTCCTGTAGCGCATGCCGATAAGCATGATCTTGTGTTTTATGGATCTACCCTATATGAATGCAATGATGGCGGTTTGTATAAAACCACCAATGGAGGTTCTTCCTGGTCTGATATTACAAATGGGATGGTTATCAGTCAGTTGTACAGGCTTAGTGTGGCCCAGACAACTTCAACTCAGGTGATGACAGGCCTGCAGGATAACGGGTCCAAACTGCTTTGGTCTGGAACATGGAATGATGTGACGGGCGGAGATGGAATGGAATGTTTGATCGATTATGCTGATATCAATGATCAGTATTCAACCTATCCAAGGGGAAGCATTACCCGGACAACGAATCATTGGGGAAGCACATCTAATGTTACTCCCGGTTCGGCAGGCACCGGCGCATGGGTCACCCCTTTTATCATCAGCCCCAGCAATCACAACACTTTATATGCCGGCTACAGCGACATCTGGAGGTCAACCAACCAGGGAACAAGCTGGACTAAGATAAGCACCATAAATAACACAGATTATGTCAGGTCATTGGCCATAGCTCCTTCAAATACAAATTACATCTATGCAGCCTACAGGAATATCCTCTACCGGACAACGGTGGGCGGGACAACATGGACCAACATAACCGGGTCCTTACCCGTTAGCTCGTCATACATCACCTATGTATCTGTAAAAAACAACGACCCCAATACCGTGTGGGTATCCATGGGCGAATACAACGCATACGGGGTGTTTGAAACAACAAATGGCGGTACAACCTGGACAAATATCTCGGCAGGATTACCCAACATACCGGTCATGTGTGTTATTCAAAATAAATTGAATACAACGGAAACAGAATTGTACGCCGGAACGGATCTGGGGGTTTATGCCAAAGTAGGATCAAGCAATTGGTTTTCGTTTAATTCAGGATTGCCAAATGTGGTCGTTACAGAGTTGGAAATTTATTATGATAATTCAACGCCGGCAAATAGCAGACTCCGTGCTGCCACCTTTGGCAGGGGACTGTGGGAGTCCGACTTATATTCAGCATCAACATCACCACCGCTGGCTGATTTTACTGCCGATATTCAGAATCCTCAGGTCGGATATACAGTCGCTTTTACAGATCTTTCTACCAACATCCCCTCTTCATGGTCATGGTCTTTTTCACCTACGACGGTAACCTACGTGAACTCAACAAATTCGAGCTCTCAAAACCCACAGGTCCAGTTTGATGCGCCTGGCCTTTATACAGTTACACTACAGGCTACCAATGCATATGGAAATGATACTGAAGTAAAGACAAGCTATATTGATGCATATGATTGCTCGGGAATCGCCTCCTTTCCATATTCAATGACATTTGATTCATGGACTACAAGCACTCCGGCAGCAAGTTGTACACCGGATGGGAGTGTTCTTCTGAGTGCTTGCTGGACAAATGTTACGGGTGATGATGTTGACTGGGATGTTCATGTAGGCTCAACAGCATCAGGCGGTACAGGCCCCTCCTTCGATCACACAGGTGGCGGAAATTATTTATACACCGAGGCCTCAGGCTGTTTTGCAAATACCGGGGCCATAACAAGTCCGATATTTGACCTGAGCAGCTTATCGGACCCCGAACTGTCATTCTGGTATCATATGTACGGAGCCGGAATGGGAAGCTTATCCGTTCAGGTATCAACGGATGGCGGGTCTTCGTGGTCGGCAAATATCTGGAGCCTGACAGGCGACCAGGGAAATGTGTGGCAGGAAGCAGTCATTTCGCTGGATCCCTATACCACAGAAACAGATCTGGTGATCCGCTTCACCGCCTTGACAGGAGCTACCTATCAATCCGATATGGCCATTGATGATTTTAGCATTTCAGGCACACAGGGGCCTGTAACGCAGGATCAGCTTAGCACCCTGGGCAGTGGCTGGAACATCGCCTCCTTTTATGTTACACCCGCATCCATGAACATGATAGACGTATTCCAGCCCCTGATCGATGAGGGCAAACTGGTGAAGATCTCCGACGAAGTTGGTGGTTTTGTGCAATACATACCCGGGCCGGGATGGATAAATACCATTGGCGACATGGACAATACCGAAGGCTACTACATTAACCTCTCATCGGGGGGAAGTATGAGCACCAGCGGATTGCCGGTCACCTATCCCTATGGCATATCCCTGAATGCCGGATGGAACATCATGGGCTATCCCTGCGATGTGTCGCAGGATGCGATGACAGTGCTGCAGCCCCTCATCACCAACAGCTACCTGGTGAAGGTACTGAGCGAATCGGGCGCACTCATACAGTTCATTACAGGTGTTGGCTGGGTCAATACCATAAATACATTCGATCCCGGTGAAGGCTATCACATCAATGTAAATGCAGGCAGCACCCTCACCCTGAGTGACCCGGGAAAAGGAAGCGCGCCTGCCATTCATCCGGAAGTACAAAGCACACAGCATTTTGCATCCGTGGCTACCAACCCCTTTTATCCGATGAATATAGTGATCCGCGAGATCCATGCCGATGGATTTGACCTGGAAGAAGGGGATGAGCTCGCCGTTTTTGATGGTGACCTGCAGGTGGGATCAGCGGTGATCACTTTCGGGCAGAACCCATACCAAAGCATCATTGCACGCAGCGATGACCCGCTTACCGAACAGGCCGATGGCTTTACTAAGGGCCATGCGATCAGCTTTCAGTTATGGGACAGGAGTGAAGATGTGCTTTACACACCTATAGAAGTGGCACATCTTTACGGCGATGTGGCATTCAACCCACTGGGTACCTTTGCGGCAGACCTGAAGGTAAGCAGCCTGGGCGCCGGCGAAGCCGGATCAACTGCCGGGACCTTTTTGGGGCAAAACTTCCCGAACCCCTTCAGCGATCAAACACGCATTGACTATGGCATTGCCGAAGATGCACTGGTGACCATCAGTGTACACGATGTATCCGGCCGCAGCCTTATGGTTCTGCAAAACAGCCAGATGCAGGCTGGTACATACCACCTTGAATTGAGCAAATCCTCACTGCAGGCGGGTATTTATTAC
>CAZASJ010000155.1:0-5101 GCA_964487735.1 uncultured Bacteroidales bacterium
CTGGATTTTTTCCCTCAGGAATCGAAAATCATGGAAAAAGTCGTCCAAGTGGTCACCGTTAGGTCCATTCGTTGTGATAAACTCTGTAGCATCGCCTATGATGAGGTCGGGTTGCCTGACAAGGTTGATATCTGCTATGCATTGCGCCAGGAAGTCAGGATCATTCCTTTCTCCCGAACCAAGGTGATAGAAAACATTGGTCTTGCGCGTACAAAACCCCATTGAGTTCTTTAGTGCACCTGTGTATAAGGTACCTGCATGATGCTTGGCAATAAAGACATTGATGAGTACATCCACTTCTTCAAGTGCTTTGATCACTTCCACCTCATTGAGGCTGACAGCCCCTTCAATAGCCGGAATCCGTTTCCACTCTTCTTCATTGAACTCAGCAGGAAAGGTATTGGTTTCAACTTGTGAAATATTTCCAAACAATGCCTTCATCTCTTCATATTTATCACTTCTTTCCCAATATGCATTTTCAACTGATTGCAAGCATATAATTTGTTCTGCACCAGCATCCAAACACATTTTAATGATCGATAATGAAATATCAGGATGAACATAGGCACCTTTCTGGTCGAAACCTGAGTTGATGATGAGTCCAACCTTTGATCCCTGTGGCACGAATTTCGGCATTCCTCCCAGGATGTCCACGGCCTTGCGGGTATTTTCGAAATAGGCAGACCCATTGATAACAGCGATATCTGCTTCTTTTTCAATAATGCCGGCAAGTACTTTGTTGCCCAGAAAGGAAGTTCCCATAAAAGCTACGGCCCCTGTGGCAGCAGTTCTTTTGATAAACGATCGACGGTCCATATGATTTAGGTTTAGGGTGACGGATACCTGGTGCCAGGGTATAAGGTACTACTTATCAGGAACCAGGTATGGCTTAATTCTTTAAAAGTTAAAGTTAATAAAATTTCAATTATGCAGAAACATGCTTCAACCCATTACAAATAATAACTTATAGCTTGCCCCCTTCCTCCTGCACCAAACTAAAAAGCGCCTCCCTAAAAGAAGAAGACGCTTCAACTGACTTAAAACAATACGATTAAATAAAACAATCCCTCGTGGCAAGCCACGAGCTTTCCTTATTCAATGCTTATTTTCGTACTTATTGATTTATTTCCGGCTTTTACATGAAAGAAATAATCTCCTGTCTGGCCTTCGGGCAATTCAATCTCCCGTATGTATTTCCCACTAAACTTTTTCAGTTCTTCCATGTATATTGGGCTTCCAATTCCATTCAGCATGGAAATCGAAACATTCTTGAGTTCATGCACCTCAAAGGATATTTTAATATTCTCTGAATCGGGATCCATATTAAGGGTAAAGTTGTTAATATGCAGCTCTTCTTTTCCAAACTTGATTCCGGCATCTGACAGCATGCTTTTATCATCAGCATCGATATTCGATATAATAATGGTTTGAGTAATGATCATGGGTAGTTCATCATGGATAATAAATTCGTTCAATTCAGCCTTGCTACCCATCTTTTTAATGATGATCTCATGTTCGCCTTCTGCTTGCTCATCTGAAGTCCAGAATATTACATTTTTACCATGCTCATCACCATCCCCTTCCATTTCAAGGGTATAAGTCAGAACGGTATCACCATCAATAAGCTCCATGTCAACAGACATGTTTTGGGACATCAGCATTTTATTATGGGCAATATTTTTGCCATCGGCACCAGCATGCCAAACGATGACTTCCTTCTTGCACTCTTTCATATCTCCATTCGGTTTAACGATCACTGTGATCGTTGTATCACCATCTATAATATCAACGATCATATCCTCTTCCGCATCTTCTACCATAACATAGCTCTTATCGCCTTTGTGGGATGTAATATAGGTATAGCCTCTTTTCTGTGTTGATGGTGATTTCAGGATATACACCTTACCCCCATCTTCGATTTCGAGATCAATATCAATATCAAGGTCCTCAAGCTGCTCCATAAGTTCTTCATCTTCGATCAGTTCTTCCAAATCACCATCGAAATCTTCATCAAATATAATTGTAGTGTCGACGCTTACTTCAGCATTTTCATCGGAAGTTACTTTTATTTTTACCACTTTTTTTTCTTCTTTAACTTCCTGGGCCATTGCAGCGGAAAAGGTGAAGGCCAGCAAGATCAGCATCATCAGGCTTTGAATTAGGAATTGTCTGTTTCTTTTCATTGTTTTAATTTTTTGTTCAACATTCACAAGGCAAATCTACTTTAATGCTTGTTAATATGGGGTTAAGGCCAGGTTAAAAAAGGTTAAGGAAAGGTTAAAGAATATTGAACAAAGTACTCTCCTTCATTTCATTTCGGAGAGCAAGGCAGGGAATAGAATAAGAATGTTTTTTATTTTTACTTTTCTGCGTATTTAAAGTGCCTAAAGTACTTTAAGTACTTGGAGTGTCTGGAGTGCCTGAAGGTCGGAGCTGACTTGTTGGTCAAAGCCCGGTACCTGGTATCCGGGACCTGGGACCTGACGGATGTGAAAACGGGTTAATGGCTCGTTAAAATAGGTTAAGGAAAGGTTAAAGTTATTATTTTCAATACATTATTTAATAATTTTGAGGGCATGAATAAGCGTTTATTTGTTTTTGTGATCATTATGATGGCCATTTCCCTGGCAGGAATAATTCTTTTACAATTATTCTGGATCAGGAATGCCATCAGCATACGCGAGGATCATTTCAATAAGACCGTGAATCTTGCGCTGAGAACAACTGCCGATAAACTTGAATCTCATGAAAACATTCTGATACTTAGCGACAGGATTGGTACTTATGCGAAGCAAAGTTTGAAAGGCATTTATATTTCCGACAGTACAGAATCCAATCAGGTGATAAGCTATTCTTCATCAGATCATCATACTTCTTATAGCTACTCCATTGATTCTGATAATGATTCAGATTTTGTAATAGAGGTTTGGAATGAAGTGATACCAGAGCACCCTGAGCAACTCATTGAATACAAATATGATATCGATATGGACAGCCTGAGGCATCAGCTTACACGCCTTCGGGCAAATGTGAAGATTGATTCCCTGAGTGATGTTTTTACTCATGATATTGTTTATGTAAAAGAAGGTTCTGATTCGTTGATTACAGGTCCTGACGATGGTTATTTGCTAGTTAAGAGAGCGCAAAACCTGAATGATGCCTTTATAAAAATGGCTTTTGAATTAGAAAGCACTCCTGTTCCCATTGAGGAAAGGATAGATTCTACAGTGCTCATAGATATTTTAACGGCTGAACTCTTCAACAAAGGGATCAACACCCGATTTGAATATGCCCTTATGCATGTAGATAGCTTAAGGTCATTTCCAATGGCATCGCCGGGATTTGATGGTAATGATATTGATAAGAAATTTGTAGTCAGCATTTTTCCGAATGAACTCATTGAAGAATCCAACTTCCTTATTCTGCAATTCCCCGGAAGGAATACCCATATTTTAGGTTCCATGGCATGGACCCTTTCAGGATCCCTCCTGCTTACCCTGATCATCCTGGCCACTTTCGGTATCACTATCTTTATGATCCTGCGTCAGAAGAAACTTTCAGACATTAAATCAGATTTCATCAATAATATGACGCATGAATTCAAAACACCCATTGCAACGATATCATTGGCGGTAGATTCAATTGACAGTCCGAAGATCATAAACAAAGAGAAGGATGTACGCTATTATACCGGAATCATCAGGGAAGAAAATCAGCGGATGAACAATCATGTAGAAAGTGTCTTGCGCATGTCATTGCTTGAAAAACACGATTTGGAATTCAGGTATACAGAGGTAGATGTTCATGAACTCATCCAGTCTGCTGTCTCAAAAGTCAGCTTGCTTCTAAAAGAGCGAAATGGCAGCATATCTATTCACACTGATGCCACCAACTCCTTATATAATCTTGACCCGGATCACTTTACCAACGCCTTACTGAACTTATTGGATAATGCCATAAAGTATTCAGAAGATCAGCCAAAGATTGAAGTCTCTACAAAGGACATAAAGCAAGGCATTGGCATTTCCGTAAGCGATCATGGCATAGGCATGAGCAAGGACATACAACATAAGATTTTTGAAAGGTTTTACCGTAAAACCAGCGGGAACATACATAATGTTAAAGGGTTTGGCTTGGGGCTCAGCTATGTTAAGGCGGTAGTGGAAGCCATGGGTGGCAGCATTTCGGTTCAAAGTGAATTGAAAAAAGGAAGTGTTTTTACCATAGTGTTGAGGGTTCCGCCTACGCCTGGCTTCAGAGGGAGCAGTGAGGGTTGAGTTATTACAGATAAAAAGAGTTCATATGGATCGCAAGGTAAAAATATTCATGGTAGAAGACGACAAGAACTTCGGTGCTGTTATGCGCTCATATCTAAGCATTCATGATTATGAGGTTGAATGGGTGGACGATGGTGCTCTTGCGCTGCAAACATTCCAGGGGAGGCCATTCGATCTATGTATACTTGATGTTATGCTGCCCCATGTTGATGGCTTCACCATTGCTACAGAAATCAGGAAGATCAATAAGCATATTCCAATTATTTTCCTTACCGCTAAAACCCTTAAGAAAGACATCGTAGAGGGATTCAGGATCGGAGCAGATGATTACATCACAAAACCATTTGATTCAGAAGTATTGTTGCTGAAGATCAAAGCAATACTAAAAAGAAACACTGTTTTCAATAGCTTGCAGGAATCCGACGAATTTACCCTGGGGAAATACCAGTTTAATGCGGCCAGCAGAACCATCACCTCCGGTGAATGCATCCAGAAGTTATCTCCTAAAGAATCGGAATTGCTCAGAATGCTGTGTATAAATATGAATAAGGTGCTCCCCAGAGAAGAAGCCCTGATCAACATTTGGGGCGAAGACAGCTATTTTACCACCAGAAGTATGGATGTTTTTATGAGCAAACTCCGCAAATACCTTAAAGAAGATCCCTCAGTTGAGATCAGTACCGTGCACGGGAGTGGATACATATTGAAATCTGAGGTTTGAGGTTTGAGGTTTGAAGTTTGAAATCTGAAGTGTCTGCTATAATTTTACGATATCGCCCTAAGTCTCATGGAAATCCACAAGAAATTATTTGATTAAATAGTGC
>CAZASJ010000156.1:0-4986 GCA_964487735.1 uncultured Bacteroidales bacterium
AAAAATCCGCATTAAAGGTGAACAGATTCAGGTCAGAATGCCCGGCAAACTGAAACATGTTTTTAATTATAAGTAAGGCATCGCCGGTATTGTTTGCCCTGAAAAATATCCATCCAATGAAGACCAGTACAAAGGTCGTAAGAATCTGGTTTAATTTATAAAGCCCGTCATGTTTTGTAATTCCCAGTTTCGTATTTACCTTCTCCCTGAACTTGAAAGTCCAGATGGCAAATACCAGGTAGAATCCGTGCAGGGCGCCCCAGATCACAAAAGTCCACTCAGCTCCGTGCCATAAACCACTCACAAGAAAAGTGATAAACAGATTATACCACCATCTCCACTTCACAACCCGGTTTCCTCCAAGGGAGATGTACACATAGTCCCTGAACCAGGTGGAAAGTGAGATATGCCAGCGTCGCCAGAAATCACTAATATTCAGGGCAAAATAAGGCCTCTTGAAGTTTGTCATCAGCCGGAAACCCATAATCAGGGCAGCCCCAATGGCGATGTCCGAGTAACCCGAGAAATCGCAGTATATCTGGAATGAAAAGAAAAAGGTGGCGATGATGTTCTGCAGGCCCCCATACTCCGTGGGGTGGTTATATACCAAATTTACATACTCCGATAAGCGGTCGGCAATAACCACCTTCTTAAAGAAACCCCAGGCCATCAGCAGGATACCTTCTTTCACGCGTTCATATTCAAATTTGAACTCTTCCCGGAACTGGGGAATGAGGTTTACAGAACGCTCAATGGGTCCGGCCACCAGCTGGGGAAAGAAGGATACAAAGAGGGCAAAACGTCCAAAATGATATTCAGGAGTTTGCTTCCTCCGATAAATATCAATTGTATAACTCAGGGTTTGAAATGTATAAAATGAAATCCCCACAGGAAGGAGGAGATTATAAGAAGGCACCTCTGCAAAGATATTGAACTTGTCCAGGAAGAAATTCACTGACTCTCCGAAGAAATTAAAATACTTAAAGAAGAAGAGCAATCCCAGATTGGTGGTCAAACTCGCAGCAAGCAGCAGTTTTCGATACCTGACCTTTTCTGTTCGATGCATTAATATGCCCGCAAAGTAATCCACCACGGTAGAAAACATAATCAGCACAATGTACTTATAGTCCCAGCACATGTAAAAATAGTAGCTGGCTACCAACAAAAGGATCCACCTGAACCTGGGCGCCATCAGAAAATAGGCTGCTACTACAATGGGGAAAAAAATAAGGAATTCTAGAGAATTGAAAAGCATGCTATTTGATCTCGTTAATTTCTATAGTGTGTAAATCCGGACATTAAATTACTTGAACTCTCAGTATAATCCCGAAGAGCTTTTCAACAATTTACCTGAGACAACTTTGTTTCTCGTGGACTGAACGCTTAGCTGGTAAAGATAAATGACCTCACTCAGGCCATAGTCCGATAAACTGACTTCTGTCAGCTGATCATACAGTTCCATCTGAATCACCCTTCTCCCTGTCATATCGAAGAGTTCAAACACCACAATATCTCCAAAACTGTACAATTCTTCCAGGTCGATTACCATTCGGTCGTTTACAGGATTCGGGTAAACCCGGGTGTTCAAATCGATACCGGATTCAGGGTTTCCGGCGACAGGACTTACGTCGATCATAAAACTCTGGTAGGTCGTGTCAGTTTGATCAGTGACACCCAGGCTAACCATATTCGAGCCAGAATCGGAGTTGGACGGTGTACCGATCAGAACCTGTGCCACTGGCATGAATTCAAGCCAATCGGGCAATATGGAGGCAAAATATTTAAGGGGATCCTGATCATTATCGGTAGCCATTATTCCGTAAGTATAGGTCTGTCCCGAATTTATCACCAGGCTGGGTTCACTGACAATTAAAGGTGCCTGATTCCGGAAGATCACAGTCAGGGTGAAATTTTGCTCATCTTCGGAATATCCATCGCTGACTTTCACGGTAATATCATAAAGTCCTTCCTGTCCGCTTAGCGGCGTTCCATACAAGAGGCCACTTCCTGCATCAATGTTCAGCCAGGTTGGTTTCTGACTTGCCGAATAGCTGAGTTCATCTCCCGGATCGGCATCACTTGCAGTCACCAGGTACTGGTACAATCCGTTTGTATAAGCTATGGTAATCGGGCTTGAAGTGATTACTGGAGGATTATTGACCTGACTTACATTGACTACCAGCGGCCAGGTATTGGATTCAGTTCCGTCATCCACGACAACTACAGGAACACTTATTTGTCCATAGAAATTATCTGCCGGGGTTATGGTAGTTCCATTTACGGTATAATTACTTCCTGCACTTACCAGTATAGACAAACCAGAAGGTGCATTCTCCGCATCGGCCAGTATTACATGATCCAGGGTAATCTCCAGGGCTTGTTCCTGGTCAATGGTTATGTCCTCCTGTCCAATAATCTCAGGAGCCCAGGCAATGGAAAAGCGTGTCACACAATTATCGGTTTTCTGCAATCCGGTCACCACTTTCCCCCGGTCCATGGCCACAAATTCAATTTCTTCATATCCGCTCCATTCGGAGTCCTTCGCGCTTATTGTTGCAATTCTGTTCTCCTCTATGCTTACATTCAGATAGGTGGGAGAAGAAGGATGAAAGCTCCAGATCATATCGGCCGGACTGTCCTCCGCATCGCTGACGTAGTTATCCAGGCTGATCTGTGCAAATGAAGCTCCCTGGGCAATACTTTGGTTTGGAATCTGGCTCACTACAGGTGCGGTATTATAGCCATCAATAACCTCAAACCATTTATCTGCCATTTTATCATAGCCGGTTTGATTGGGATGTGCCTGGTCAGTCATATCGGTATAATAATTAATCCCGGCACCACAATTCATATCCACCACCACCAGCTTATCTCCAGCACTGATCCTGCTCTGTGCCATGCTGACTAGACGATTATTATACTGAGTGGTTTTATAGTCATTCCCACAGGATACACTCTGCGGATTTATGATTTTTGCAAGGAATACAAGTACCGGCTTTCCATTCTCTGTTTCGTAATCATCAATTGCATTCAACAACCTTGTCACATTGCTGACATCGGTATACTCATCAGCAAGTACATCATTGGTCCCGATATGAAGAAGCACGATATCAGCCGGATAGTAATCCAGATAAGGTCCGGGGGTAACCTGACCCCATTTTGAAGAGGTGGAACCTGATTCAATTATATCGGCCAGTTCCTGGTCCTTGATCCCGCTGAATCCGGCGTTATCCGAATCACTCATGATGCTGTAACCATATTTATTACCTCCCACAAAATCAATGTTGTAGCCACTATTGTCCAAAAGGTTATAAAGGCTGTTCCGATAACCGATCGCCTCGGAATCCAGCAGGCCATTCGTGCAATCATAGATATCCAGCCTGTCCCTGTAGCCAATTGCATCAGAATCCTTCAAACCCTCTGTACAATCATAAATGTTACCATTCAAGCACATGCTTCCCCTGGTGATTGAATTTCCAAGCGGGAGAATTCTTAATTGAGACTGGGCAGAGATATCCTGAAAGAAACCCATGAACGCAATCAAGCACATTATAACGGGGATACGCAAGCGATTTTTGGAAGCAAGCATGTTCAAAAAATAATATTTGAATTTTGTGGAACTATGGATGGATATATAAAATAGGGTGCTGAAAAAGACACCCTATTTTATATTCATCCTTCAGAGATCTAAATTACTTGATCACAAATTTTCCGGTTTGTTGTTGATTCTTACCTTCATCAAATACGCGGTACATGTACATTCCGCCATCCAGTTCGGAAAGGTTCAATTGTACATTTAGTGCTCCCTTTGAAATTGATTTTTGAATCAGAACACGGCCAGACATATCTGTAATCTGAATGATTGAAACCTGCTCGGCAAATTCAAAGGTGATTTGCTCCTGAGCCGGATTAGGATAGACCTTGCTCACCATGCTGCGGGTAAAATCAATCCCGGTAGTCGAAACTACATTAATTGTGAACATGTGATTTACAGTGAGCATGCCATCAGATACAGTGATCATCACATTATGCGGACCAACATTACTTGCTTCGGGTGTACCGCTCAATACTTTTGTGCCAGCATCAAATGTCATCCAGGGTGGAATAATAAGACCCACACATGTGATAGGATCGCCATCATAATCAGTTACTCCCACGAGGTAGGCATAAAGTTCACCAACCTTTGCCGTATCTTCCGGCTCGGAAGTAATAATGGGGGCAGTATTCACATTTCTTACAGTGATCGTAAATTCCTGCTTAACTTCTTCCCAGCCATCAGAAACCACCAGGGTAACCGGGTGATCTCCCACATGCACCTTCTCCGGAGTCCCGCTTAAAACATGAGTGGCAGGATCAAAAGTGGCCCAGGAAGGAAGGGTCTCAGGGCTAAAAGTAAGCACATCGGTCACATCTGCGTCAAAGGCAGTCATAGTATATTCATAAGGACTATAATTATCCACAAGGGTCTGAGGTACTGAGGTCACAACAGGCTTGTTATTGCTGCTGCTTACAGTGATCACGAACTCCTGGCTAATCTGGAATACTCCGTCAGAAACAACAATCTTAACCGGATTCTCACCTGCATCCGATCTTTGAGGAATTCCAATCAGGACCTTAGTGTCTGGATTAAAAGTAAGCCAGGAGGGAAGGGTTTCAGCGATATAAACAAGCGGATCATCATCCGGATCCTCGGCCGTCACAAAGGCTGTATATGCAGTATTTTCGGCTGCTTCTGTAACCGGGGTGGATGTAAATACCGGGGGATCGTTTTCGTTAGTCACTGTAATTGTGAAATTCTGGAAAATATCGACAATTCCATCAGTGGCCTTAATACTGACATCGTGGTCACCCACATCGCCATTATCAGGAGTTCCTGTTAGCAACCCTGTACCGGGACTGAAAGTCAGCCAGGAAGGAATGGTAACAGCCGAAAGCGTCAGGGGATCATCTTCATAATCAGCGGCTTCAACAGTGTAACTATATTCC
>CAZASJ010000157.1:0-4965 GCA_964487735.1 uncultured Bacteroidales bacterium
TGGAAAGATCCAGGATGCTCAGGCGATTAAATCCCAACATCCCTTCATAATCTCCGTCAATCTGCACCGTTTCATTTACAGTTAGCTCAAGGGATGAGTTATTTCGCAAATTAAAGGCGCGAATACCTGAGTCATCAGGCCCACGATGCTTTTGAACCCTCAGCATTTCTCTGATGGTATGGCTTGATCCTATGGGGTTTCCCATTAGGTTAATGTATCCTGCTATTCCGCACATGATTTGAGACTATGAGTCGTTGAGATTGATGACTTAATTATTCTTTTTAAGAAGATGGTGCAGCACTTCTTTATGGGATTCGCAGCGTGTAATATTCAGTCACAGCAACCGCTTTCTTTTTCCCATAAATTTGGGGAACAAGCCCCGTTTTCGCAAGGCCGTGATCGTTCTTCCAAAATACGGCTCTATAAAAGCATCGTACATTGGCCGAAGCTGTTCACAATATTTATGAAATTCAGTTTCAAGCAATTTATCATCTGCAATAATGCTATTCAGCTCATTCATACGCTGCTGAAAGCGTTGCTTTTTTGCCTCATTTAAATGAAACACACCCGGCTGTTCATTGCATTGTTTCAGGGGGATAATTTCAAAATCAATTTTTTCTGAGATATCTAATCGTACCACATAGCCCTGGTTCCATGGTGTATTTATTTTGTCTGCCCAGTCGTAAATAAAATTCCCTAAGCCATAAAAGATGGGTTTCTTATTATGGATTTCATATCCGGAGTAAGCATGCGTATGATGCGAAATGATTGCGTCAGCACCGATGTTTATGAAATGCCGGTACAGCTCTTTTATGCGTGGCGATGGCAGATGATAAAATTCATTGCCTCCATGCACGATTACAATTACAAAATCATTTTCCTGCCTGGCTTTTGTGATGTCATTATAATTATGAACCGGATGGATCGGATTGCATTGTACTGAGCTGCCGGGTGCAGTCAGAAATTCATTATCAGCAAAGTTCAGGATGGCAATGCGTTTGCCTTTGGCCTCAAGGGTATAATGCTTTCTTGCCTTTTCAGCGTTGTCGCCAATACCTATTGTATTGATCCCGGAATTCTTCAGCAGATCAATGGTTTGGATCGCCCCTTCTGCCCCATAGTCCATCATATGGTTGTTGGCCATGGCTGCCAATCCGATATTGATGTGTTTCAATAATCCTATTGTCTCAGGATGGGCTTTCTGATGGGGCCCTGTCTTTGGCCTGCCTGAAGTTAACTCAGTCAAGGGACATTCCAGATCTGTAACATTTAAATCATTACTCTGGAATACATCAATGAAGTCATTGAAAATTTGGTCATATTGCTTTTCCATGGCCAATTTCTCAATCCGCTTGTGCGGGCAAAGGTCACCGGTAAAAACAATTTTTATTTCTTCGGTCATTTACTGAAATTCAGAATTAGCATGTGTTTATCTACAAATGTGCTAATATTATTTTGATATGCTGAGATACTTAAACTTAAACTGAATCGGAATGAGCTATTTCTTTGTGCAACTCTGTGGCTTCTTTGTGTAACTTTGTGACATAGCTTTCATTTACAGACAGGCCATTACACAGAGAACCACTAAGAAGACCCAAAGTTTCACAGAGAAAAAATAGATATTATGATTGAAAATGAATTATCTCAAAAGATTATTGGTTGCGCCATTGAAGTACACAAACAATTAGGGCCGGGATTATTGGAATCTGCCTATCAGGAATGCTTGTATTATGAGTTAAAACAGCTTGGTTTGAAGGTTAAAAAGGAAAAACCTATGCCAATTGTATATAAAGAAGTAAAACTTGATCATGGCTATAGAATCGATTTATTAGTGGAAGAAAAGGTAGTAATAGAAATCAAAACTGTCGAGGTATTCAATGATGTTCATACGGCACAAGTGCTCACTTATTTAAAATTGGGTAAATATAAACTTGGTTTGCTTTTAAATTTTCAAACTTCAGTACTTAAAAATGGCATAAAAAGAGTGATAAATTAGGTCAACACCTCAAAATAATATCTAGTTTACAGAAACAGTGATCTGGTAGATTTACACCTTTGTTGCATACTCCTTCATTATTTCCACCAACTGATCCGTTGAAATGAATCGAGCCTCCGGCCATTTCTGAATGATCCTTTGTAAAAGGCTGCGCAGATTTTTCAACCCCCTGTCGCGGTTTGCCGGATCAATAAATCCTATATAGTTCACCCTGTGTGAACAGATCACTGCCGGTTTGTTAAAGAGGAAGGCATTGCTAATCTGTGCAAGGCAGCTGTCTACCCAGTCTTTATTTGGATTCATGGAGGGCTCAAAAAAGCAATTCCTGGTATTATATATGCTGCCGTGTTTATTGACATCGCCAAAATGGTGACGAAGCGGGGTATAATTTCCAAATGAACCCGTCGGAACGTACTGGTTTCTTATCCCCTGTATGATTTGGATATGATTTTCAGCCAGTGTTTTCTCCAGATCTGGATCCCAGTTATAGCAGGGAGCGATAAACGAACGAGAATCTGTTCCAAAATACTCCCTGAACAATTGTATGCCTTCCTTTATCACTTCCTTTTGCTCCGGTATATCTTTTGGTGTGTCCCAATCAAAGGCTTCCATAAAGTTGTAATCCGTTTTTCCTGAGTATGTTGCACCCCACTTAAAAGTATAGCGTACTCCCTCATCTCCAGACTGCAATGCATGCAGCCAGCGTTTATAATTCAAATGCTCGCGCCCATGATATTGTGGTTGAAATAAGCCCTCTTGCATGCCTTCCTGCCAAAGCTCAAGGTTTTTTTGATGTTCAGGATAGCGATTAAAGGTAATAGCCAGTTTTTCGTAAAAATATTGCTGATAATCAGATGCCCTGATCTTATCGAAATCAGGATTGGCCATCACGGCATTGGCCGTTAGCTTAGCCGGTTTGTCATCAGACCCCTTTACTGATTTTAGCACATTAAAAAGTCCTTCAAGATCTGTTTTGCTCTCCAGGGCATCTACATTATAAATGTTTTCGGTCAGGCTAAAACCTTTCTTTCGAAAAGCGGAAAGGGCTTCTTTTGATGGTGTGCGTATGGCACCCCAGTCATCGGATTCGATAATGATCAGCTTGTCTTTTATTTTCTTGCCATGCAGGTTAAAACGAAACGCCCCAAGAAAAGACTTTAAATATTCTTTTGATAAATGATCAGGCATTATTTTTTGTTAAATAATTCCCCCAGTTCGGTACTGCTCATAAATTCCACATCACTCCACTTACCGACAATTTGCTGAATGAGTTTATCCAGTTGCTTTAGACCATGTGATCTGTTGGCGGGATTTAAAGAACCTATGTAATTTACCCTATGCGAAGATATTACGGCAGGTTTATGCCATTTGAATGCGGTTGCAATATCCGACATACATGAATCGACCCAATCCTTGCTTTTATCGCTGGGTTCAAAAAAACAATTTCTGGTAATATATCTTTGATCAAATTTATTCTTTTGTCCCAGCCAATGCATGACTTTTTTTGAGCGGCCCTCACCCAGGGCTTCGTGTTGAATTTTTGACGCTGACATATATTTAATTCCACTTTCAGCAGCATGTCTCTCCAGAGAGTTATTGAATGGGCCATTGGGTGGAACAAAAAGCCATGCTTCATAGCCATGCAATTGTTTAAATAATCTTAGTCCATCAGCGATTACCTTCTCCTGAATCACAAGGTCTGATTCATATTCGAGATCAAATGCCGCCTGGTAAGACAGTCCGAGTGGAAGCTTATTGTTAAAGCCCCACATATTATGATCGAAGGCAAGTCTTGTTTCCTTATCATTCTTTTGCAATGCCCTCATCCAGGAGGCAATATTTAAATGTTCACGTCCGTGAAACTGGGGTAAAAATAAATGTTTTTCAATTCCTTCTTTCCAGAGGTGAAAGGCATTTTTTCTTCCGTACTTTTCTAAAGTGACAGTAAAAGTTTCGTAGTAATATTCACTGAAGCCTGATTTTTGTATCTTCTCAAAATCAGGATTGGCAACAAGGCTAATTGCAGTGATCACCGGATGATGTACGTTCTTATCTTTGTATTTTGATAAAACGCCATACAAGCTTGCATGATCGTCGGCTGAGGCCAGTGTATCATTCCGATTATAGCGGTATGAATCGCCGCTGTCCAGATCCAGGCCTTTTTGCTTTAATTCTTCATAAATCCGTTTTGATGGCATGCGGATGCTGCCCCAGTCATCACTTTCAATAACAATGATTTTACGCTTGGTTCGCCAGCCGGGAAGATTGGAGAGATTGCGCATTAGCCTGGATTTAATTGACATTATCACGGATAATTTCCTTTATAATAAGCTTTTTATAAAATCAATCAATGGAACTTCATTTTCAGTTATAAAGGCAGTAATAGGATTTCCCAGTATAAGCGATGCGCCCATATAATCAGAAGCAAATCGTAGTTTTACAAGTATAAAAATTAGTAATAGTGGCACCCCTATCCTTTTTAGCCATGGAGAGTAAATGCCCGGGATTATTTGTAAACACAGAAATATAAATGCCAGGCTAAGCATATTTGAAACAGCATAAAATCTCCCGACTGAAGGGACAATACTTAAAATGTTTATGACGGCATAAAGTAGCAATGAAAAATTAAATATGTTAAAGAGCTGCTTATTCCCCTTTATTTTACGGATTCCACGCATATAAATGTACACAAAACTGGCAAATATAAACCACCGTATTATTTCCATATGCCCTCTGATATACCAATTAACAGCCATTTGCGAATTTTCTAATGATTCTATATAGTGTTCATTGAGGTAACCTGATCGGCTTTCCTGTATCATTGCCGGGGCATAGGCTTCAAAATACTGGCGTATAATATCCATTTGCAAGCTGGCCACAAAGAAAGAAATGACAAACAAGATAAAATATATCCGGGAACGATTTCTGAGGAATATATATATGAACAATACAGCAAGCGCGATCAAAAA
>CAZASJ010000158.1:0-4821 GCA_964487735.1 uncultured Bacteroidales bacterium
ACTGGATACTGGATAGATTTTATATACAAAAAGGCTGACACCTATGGCTTAAAGCCTAGTCTGATACGAGCTTCTTCCTTATCAACCATGCTTCTTTTGAAAGGATGTGCTTCCGTATTGAAAATATGGTCATCGAAGTCGAAGGTTTTGTCTTCATACGAAAAGATCAGATAGAAATACTTCAGGGTCTCGGCAATGAAATAGGTTGCCATATAATCTTTTTGTTCCATGGTTTCCACATTTTTTACAGCCGTGAAGGCAAGTTCGGTCCGGCAATGCTTTTTAATATCAGACCAATATTGCTTTGCCATGTCAAGGTATTTCTGATCGCCTGTAAAATGATAAAGGTAGTATGCTGATTCGATGATCTCCGGATTGAGGTCGTAAACAGGATAATTGGCATTGCCTGATTTGTAATCATAAACCGTAGGCTCCAGGCCGTATTTATTCCAGACCCAGTCCCATGTTTCCTGCAGCCGGCCTGCTCGTTCCATATCTCCCGAGAGGGAAAGGATGGCAGGGAAAAATGCATCATACAATGTGATCACTGCACTTATGTGTTCGCCTGTGTGCATATTGCATCGACCGTACCAGAGTTTTCCATCGTATTCTTCTGCGATATAAGTATTGATCGGGCCTATGCTGGTTTCCCAAATCTTACCAAGTTCAGAGTCGCCAAACATCAGGTAACTTTTATAAAGGTATTCGTAGTAAGAATCCACCCCGGCACAAATATGACTGCTTTCCGATACCCAAATACCCGTATTTACGTCAATGATATCGCCTATCAGTCCGATATCCGACCTACGGTCATGAATGGCTTTAGTAGCTTTTTTCCCTGCCTGATAATATTTCGGATCCCCTGTATAATAGCTCAACATACCCATCTCAAAAGTATAGGTGCCGGCTTCTGCAACATTAACGGTATCACCTTTGATTTTACCTGTCCTTAGGTTTACCCAATAGGTAGGAATTCCAGTTTTGGTATTGAAGGCAGGCAGCATTCGGTCGGCAAAATCCTGTGCCTTGGTTAAAATGCTCTGATTCCCAGATAGTTCGTACATCGAAAGCAGTCCTCCCAAAATGCGGATGTTTACTTCAAATACCTTTACATAAATATCCTTATCGAAATCAACGGATTCGATCATATACTCCTCAATCTCTTTTGCTTCCTTGTCGAGCCCCAGTAGATCCAGTGTACTGTAAGCGTCGATGGGAGAAATGTACAACGGTTCGCTGTACCAATCATGGAATTCTCCTGATAAAGGCTTAAGCACATCATGCCCCCAGGCATACTTTTTATATGAATCCCAGGTTCGTTTTGTTTCAGCAATGACCTCATCAGACAGGCTTAGCTCCTGTCCGGGTTTTTTAAGGGTCGTTTTATCGGTAGACTTACAGGCAAAAATTGTTATCAGAATAAAAAATACCGGAACTATCTTTTTCATAAAGGATTGGTTAAATCACATAATTTCCCGTAGCATGCCATGGGAATAGTCAGGGTTAAGAATTTTCTTTATTTGCAAATATGAGGAATTATTCAACACATTGCCGGACTTCTTAATTCAACGAGCTTCCTGCCTCAATTTATGGCGTATGGGGTAGGAGTGAGGTCGCATTAAATCTAAAATATCCATATTGGAATCCAAAGGCTCAAAATTCAGCGCCTTATTTCCAAGGTTCGGCTTCTGTCCGCCTTCGAACAATAGGTGTCCAGTCAGGAACACAACTGCTGAATCCAATTTTTATATCCGGGATTAACCTTCAGATAAATAGGACGTTGTGTTTTATGGCATAAAAATGGAGCAAAAAGTGAAGGAATAGATGCATTTACCAATTTCTACACAATGTTTAGCAGTTTTATCAGATCAACGCTCAGAAATCTCTGGATAAACCGATTGTACACCTTCATCAATATGCTTGGGCTTGCGGTGGGCTTGTCGGGTTTTATGCTCATCATGATCTATGTATATAGTGAGATAAGCTATGATAAGCATCATCCCGATAGCAAAAATACATACAGGGTGGCAATGAACCTTGAAATGGCGGGAAACATTACCAAGGCGGCAGTAAGCGGAGGAACTCTGGGTTTGCTGATGCATGAGGAAATCAAAGAAGTGGCAGCCTATACCAGGTTATTGCACTATCCCCGAACAGTTCTAATGACTTCGGGCGATCAAAAGATTTATTTTGAAGATATTATCTATGCCGATTCTTCATTTTTTGATTTCTTTAGCTATAAAGCCTATCTTGGTGAGCCTGCTGAAGCCTTAAGAGAGCCCTATTCTCTTGTACTGACACGTTCGGGAGCCAATCGCTTGTTTGGAGATGATGATCCGATAGGAAAATCAATTAAATGGAATACTACTGATAATTACATTGTGAGGGCTGTAATCGAAGACCCTGTGCAACCAACTCATATACACTTCGAGGCCTTGGCTTCCTTTTCAACGCTCGAGAATATTGCACCTTATAACCGCTATATCAATACGCTATATGCTTTTGTTGTATTAAATTATGTCAAATTGTATGAAGGTTATGGCTCTGAGGATGTTAAACCTGCTATTGATTCGCTGGTGGAACGGCATATGGGGGAGGGAATGAAGGATAGCGGAGCCACCTTTGATTTTTACCTTCAGCCTATAGAAGATATTTATTTGCATTCACATTTACGTCATGAACTAAAGGCCAATGGGGACATAAAAAATCTATATATTTTCTCAGCCATTGCAGTATTTATACTTTTGATCGCATGCATCAATTTCATAACACTAACCATGGCCAGATCGATAAAACGATCTGTTGAAGTTGGGATTCGAAAGGTTTTTGGAGCTGAAAGAAGGAACCTTGTTTTTCAGTTTCTATCCGAATCCATTATATTGGCATTGCTGAGTATGCTACTGGCAATTATCCTGGTTGAAATCATGATTCCGGAAATAGCTCATCTTTCCGGCTCCAAATTATCATTAAGTTTGGCTGATGCCGGCAATTATTTTTTACTGCTATTCGGAATAACGATCGTTGTTGGGGTCCTATCCGGCCTATATCCTGCATATATCATATCCGCTTTCAGTCCGCTTATTGTTATGAGGAAACGCATTAATGCAGCTTATAAAACATCATGGTTCAGGAATGTTATTATTGTTCTGCAGTTTCTGATTACGATATTTCTGCTTTGTGGTACCATTGTTATTTATCTCCAACTGGATTTTGTTAAGAATAAGGATACGGGTATTTCTCTCGAAAATAGAATCGTAATCCCATTGCGTGGATCAGGAATGATAAGTAAATACAGGGATACGAAAGCAAGTTTTGAAAGTTTGCCGGGAGTTGAAGGGGTGACCGCATCATCAAGCTATCCGGGAAAATTTGAGCAAAGAGCAGGTTTTTATCCTGAAGGGTCCTCTCGTAATGATATGTGGATGCTTCAAAATGTGCAGGTCGATTATAATTACCTGGAAGTAATGGATATTAAACTGCTAGAAGGCCAGAATTTTAGTCTCAATCCTGAAGTGGATTCATTGAATGTCCTTGTGAATGAGGCCCTGGTAAATGAAGCAGGATGGGAGAATGCTCTGGGCAAATACATTGGTATTCCCATGAGTGAAGATGTTGATGATGTGAAACTGAATGTGATCGGTGTAGTAGGTGATTTTAATTTTGCCTCATTGCATGAAAGCGTGAAACCTTTGGTCATCATGAGCGATCCTTCCCGTATGGTGAATGTTACCGTAAAAATTTCTCCGGCAGGATTTTCTGAAACCTTAAATGAAATGGAATTGATATGGGGAAACAATTTTCCCGGCCAGCCATTTAATTATTTCCTGTTGGAAGATGAGTTTAAACGACTCTATTTTGCGGATATGAAATTGTTTGAAGTATTTACATGGTTTACCTTTCTTGCGATATTTATTGCATGCATGGGATTGTTTGGCTTATCGTCTTTTATGACTGCACAAAGAAATAAGGAGATCGGGATCAGAAAGGTAATGGGTTCATCATCCTTAAAAGTACTTCTGTTACTAATCAGGTCATTTGCAAGCCTGATTCTTGTGGCAGCAATCGTAGCCATTCCCCTTTCCTGGTATGGAATGCATGTATGGTTGCAAAATTTTGCAAACCAGACTCCTCTTTACTGGTGGATCTTTCCTCTGGGCGCATTACTGGCTATATTCGCTGCAGTAGCTACTGTTGGTTTTCAATCGTATAAGGCTGCCAATAAAAATCCTGTGGATGCGATCAGGTGGGAATAGGTGAGGGAGTGCCTGGTGCCGACTTTGTTCACCGAAGCCTTCCGCGAAGGTGAAGTGCCGACTTTGTTCACCGAAGCTTTCCGCGAAGGTGAAGTGTCGGGTTCAAAGTTCAAAGTTCAGATTTCAATATGTTCGTTCTTCTTTTACCCCAGTTTACCACCTTCTTCTGCTTTTCTTTCAGGTACTGCCAGGATCACGCTTCCATCTTTTTGAGTAAATCCGGTTAGCAGGAACTCCGAAATAAATGGCCCTATCTGTTTTACAGGAAAATTTACCACCCCGATAATTTGCTTATTCAATAGTTCTTCCTTTGTGTAAAGATCGGTGATCTGTGCACTTGATTTTCGTATCCCGATCTCATCACCAAAATTTACGGTAACTTTGTAAGCCGCTTTCCTGGCTTCAGGGAAATCCTGCACATCTATGATTCTGCCCACCCTCAACTCAACTCTTTCAAAGTCATCCAAAACGATCTCTTCCATAATGTTTATTATATCATTATTGTTTCCTCTTTCCAGCATCCAGTCCCGATTCCCGGTTCCCGGGATCGAGGATCCACGAAAAACAA
>CAZASJ010000159.1:0-4807 GCA_964487735.1 uncultured Bacteroidales bacterium
TATAGCCGAAACGAATAGTCGGGTCATCCACCTGAACACTTCATGGTGGTACAGGCTGAACCGGGATTGCTTCATCGTCCTTTTTGCATGAAAATGCAATAAGCAAGATGATCATGAGGAGAAATTGTTTTTTCATAGGAACTAAATTATTGCAATTCGACTAAATTGACCGCCATAACGAAGCGAAGGAGAATTCAACTGATTCAACCGCTTAACCTATTAAATCAATACCTTTTCATCTCAATGGCATTCTCAGAACTAACTTTCATGTTGGCCGGTATGATGTAAATACTTATGTAACCATTCTTAAGAGAACTGGTCTTTCTCTCTTCATCCACCTTATAGCCTTTCTCTGTTGTGGGGATCTCTAATTTATTTGATGCAGTGTTTCCTTCAGGGGGATTGCTTTCGGATCCGGATATTGCAAGTGCGAAATTGCTTTTTCCTGCATCCTTATCTTTTTCTTCTGCTTCAGTTTCTTCGAAAAGCTTTTGATCACCATATCCTCTTAATATGACAATTTGGCCCGCTTCCCAGTTAAATGCATTGTGAAGCTGATTAAAGATGGCTCCTTCCATTGCTGTGATCGGACCGGTCTTATCTTTTAATATTTCCAGGCCTATTTTCTCCGCCAGGGCCATTCCGGTGTACAGATCAACAGCCAGTTCTTTATAAGCAGAGCCGACTTTTACTTTATCAAGTATGCCCCCCTTTACCTCTGAAAATAGAATGGAAAAAAGACCATCCACATCTCCGGTATTGATCATATGCAGAGCATCGTTGACGGAGAGAAAGGTTCCCATTCCCATCACACCCAAGGCCGCTGCACATAGCTGATCCTCTTTGCTGTCTTGCTTAAAAGGATTGCTGAGGAAAAAGATCTGGTCCCAGTCGGCAGACATTCCTGTTTGAATATTGAAAAAGGCTGTTCGCGCCGGGTGATCCGCTTCATAAATGGCATTTCCGTCTTGATCAGTTAGTGTGAGATGTGCCTCATAGTAATGGGTTCCGATCGTTTGCGGGCTGATCTTCGGATATCCCTGATAACCTGCCACACTGCTCTCGGGCACCCATAGGTAGTTCAGTTCGCCTTTATCTTTAAAACTCCTGACACTCATAATTTCACTAAAACCGGGTTCCGGTGGATCTTCCAGCGATAGCCGTTGTATCAGGTAAGTGGGTACGGTACTGATTCTTTCTATTTCAAGCTTCACTAAAAGCTGGTTCCCTGTCTCTTCATCATAGCCCCAATAATTAAAAAAAGCACTGAGGTCGAGATTTGGATATTCCGCCAGCTTTATTTTCACGCGAATAGGAATTTCTTCTCCGGCATTGAGCTCTCCCTTTCCATCATAAGCATTCTCTACAAGGTCGAAAATAATGTTCATGCCGACGGTAATTTTCGCCTCCAATGGAATAGCCATTTGATCGGATGTGATCTTGATGGATTCTGTAACCGGCCTGATAAGTTGTTTTTCAGCTGCATAATAGTATTCTACTTCCGCAAAGCCTTGCTCATCTGTTATCAGTTCCAGTTCTGTGCCTTCAGTACCACCGGGGCCGCGCAGCATACCCACCGGACTCACTTGGTCGATCCAAAAGCGCACCTTGGTATTGGTGAGCGAGTTTAAATTGTCATCTTCAAAATATGCCCTGATACGTGCCGGAAAGCGTTTGTCGGGAGGTACGATCCCTTCAGAGGATATGACAGCCGGAGTGGGTTCTACCATGACTTTGCCATCATCCAGGATGTAGTCGATATAGGCTTTGTCATCAACATTAAATTCTTCGCATACGGCATTCACTGTGGAAGTCAACTTAAGTGAAGGGGCTTCCTGAAGCCTTTCTCCGGTGGGTGCTGTAAAGATCACCCTGGCCTGTCCGTTTGCATCAGTTACGGCCGTTGTGGCAGAGAGCTCACCTGCTTTAAATTCCGAATACTCATCTAATACAAAGTTGATCGTTTTACCGGCAAGACGTTTATTGGAATTTTCATTTCCGGGCTCGTATTCCCAAAGGATAACAGTTATTTCCACCGTGGATTCTCCATCAGGTTTTACTCTTTTAGGAGTGTTGTAGATTTTGATGGCGTATTCTGGTTCTTCTTCTTTTTCTTCCAGCAAAATCACATCTCCTGATGATTTTTGGAAGGGAATTGGATATTCACCGTATGTGCCAGAAATATAACCTGTATTATAGTCAAATGTAATACTACGATGATATCCATACTTTTCACTGTCAATATGTATTATTATTACAGGCACCATGGATGTTACGCCTTGTGTCACTCTCCATTTATTTGGTCTTGAGTCTTCAACGATCTCGTAATTTGGAAAAGATTCGAAGACACAAACACAACCTTTATATGTTGTGTAATCAAATCTTTCATCTTCAACATTTGTTAAAAGGCGTGGCTTTTTTGCTTCAAACCCATTTGCAAAATTTTCGATTTCTATATCAGCAACAATAGTATGAGTAAAATCAACTTTGAAGAGTGACAAATACTTTTCATGCTGCTCATTCTTCTCTGCAATATATATGTTGATTTTATTGCCGGTTCCATCTTCCCAGGTACCAAGTACTTTGCTCAAATCATCGGCTGCAATCTGAGAGTAGAATGCATAGATTTTTTTTTCACCTTGTTCCAATACAATTTGTTCTTGGATTTCCTCTTGTGTTTGGGAGAAACAAGGTGTTGAAATAATAAGACTAAGCAGAACTATATTACTTAGTGTCAATATTGCGCTTATTAAGTTAGTTCTCATCATTTTTGTAAAAAACTTAGTTTTTAATACATCTTACAGAATAGAACAGTTCTTCATTGGCTCCACTTCTATCAATACTTGAAGCATTGGACTGAAAATTATATGCTGCAGCGGTATTTCTTCCTACAGATGAAGATGACCACCAGTTAGCTGCCTTTCCGGCATCGGAAAAAGGAGAGATGTCCTGTGGATTGAAAAAGCCGCCTTTTTGAATATTAAAGGTGCTTATAAGCTTTTCATCTTCCTCAATCGATGAGATCAGCTGCTGCCAATCTTCATTTGTGGGAACATGCCAGCCCTCAGGGCATAAGTTCCCTTCCTGCACAGCTTTAAAATTGTAAAGCTTTCCGTAGGTTTCATCATGGCTTTGATCATTGTTGTAGCTGAGGCAGGCCCCGCTTTCGCTTTCCTGCAAACTACTCGTCCCGCTGTTTGCCGGGATTGCTTCTCCATTTTGGTAATGAGAAACCCGCAGGTTTGAACCCATCCACAGCTGTTCACCAATCCGGAGAATAGGGTAGGTGTTTCCGTCGATATCAGTCAGGGATTGTTCATCAGATTTGAGCTCCTGATGGTTTTCACCAGCAGGGGCTTTTGTATAGTTTCTGTGGCAGCCCTGGGAAAATAGAATTGCTGTAATAATTGCGAAGAAGGCTGTGATCTTTATCAGCTCCTGTCCTGCCTGGGTAATTGGTTTCAACATAAAATATAAAGCATTAAAGTTAAACTTCCGTTTTTATGAAAAAAGCCCTGCGGCGCTTTTGACCTTAAGTCTGAGTTAAATACATCAATGATGTAAAATCCTCTAGATTAATTTGATCGATTTAAAGATAGGAAAAATAATGTTGTTTTGAACGGAAAAAAGATGGTGGCAGAAATACACTTATGCTACATCGCCCATCGTATATTTAGAATGATTAGATCCTAATAATTAGTGATTCGTTAAGAATAGTAGCGCTGAATATGAAATATGATTGAGCTTCAAACCTCAGATATCAAACCGAAATCTCTCCTTTAATGTGGGGATGCGATTCATAATTGTTCTTTTGGAGGATTCAAAATTACGAATCCAATACTCAATATGGAATATCAGGTTTAATAATTATTTGGGATAGACACTTATGCATTGGTTAAATTTATATATTTACAATACGAATAAAAAAAAGCCCCGCATTGTAAGGCGAGGCAGCTTAAATGTTTTCACAACGGAATAATCCTTATTGTGAATTGCTTCAAATTGTGAAGCAAATATAATATATCAAAATATTTAAAGCAAGTAATTATGAAAAAAGTTTTAGGGTTGGATATTGGAACTAATTCTATTGGATGGGCTCTCATTCAGCAAAATTTTGATAAAAAAGAAGGAGAAATATTGGGTCTGGGTTCACGAATAATACCAATGAGTCAGGATATCCTTAATAATTTTAGTGCTGGTCAGAGTCATTCACAAACATCGGAGCGCACTACCTACCGAGGAATGCGAAGGTTGTATCAAAGAAATATTTTGAGGAGGGAACGACTTCATAGGGTATTAAATGTTTTAGGGTTTTTACCTGAGCATTATGCTAACTCAATAGATTTTGTACAGCATGTTGGTCAGTTCAAAAATGGGCTGGAACCTAAATTAAATTATGTTAAGAATGATAACGGAAAATACGACTTCATTTTTATGGACTCGTTCCATGAAATGGCTGATGAGTTTAAAGACGCAGGGAATACTGAAAAGATACCCTATGATTGGACGCTTTATTACCTAAAAAAAAAAGCATTAGTTAAGCCTGTTTCCAAAGAAGAATTGGCATGGATCATATTGAACTTTAACCAGAAAAGAGGCTATTATCAGCTCAGGGGTGAAGATGAAAATGATGATGCTACTAAACTTCAGGAGTTTCATGCATTGAAAGTAAAGGAATTGATCGATTCTGGAGAAAAAGTTAAAGGAAATACTTTATACAATGTATTGTTCGAAAATGGATGGCTTTATGATCGATCAGTTGTAAATACCCAGGAATGGGACGGGAAAATTAAGGAATTTATAGTTA
>CAZASJ010000160.1:0-4779 GCA_964487735.1 uncultured Bacteroidales bacterium
GGCTTACCAGGTCGGATTCCTTAACCTGGGCGGCTTCGGCCAGCAGCAGGCTTGCATCCGATTCATTGAAAAGCTGTTCCGGAACAACAGTTGCCGATAGCGAGTCAAGGATGATCTGGCTTTCGCCTTCGAATTCGAGTAAGTTCAATTCCTCAAGAATCCGTCCACATTCTGCAGGGAAGCTGGATATGGGAACCGATGGATCATAAAAATATTGTTTCAGAAACACAGGTTTGTAACTGGCATCGGATACCAGAATAGAAAAACCATCCGCTGCAAAGCGGATGGTTTGGTGACCTTTAAGCCTGATTTCTTTGGTGATGGAATTCGATATAATACCCTCTGTTCGCATGGGTATCCTTGATCTTATTCCCAATTTCCTGTGAGTGTGCCTTCTTCCATTGATCCGAATTTAACGCCTTCGAATCCAACGATCTTCATCCTCTCATCCTTGTAATTTACAACCAGCTGCTTGTCCATTCCATTGAGCAGGTCATCATACATAACGTAGGCTTCAATTACCTGAACTGTCAGGTTGGAGGAGGTCAGGATTGAGCCCGATTCCATGTGGAATTTAACACCCTCGGTAAAGGGTACATACTGAAGTGAATCGGCGTTGAATCCTTTGCCGAATAAGGAGTCAAGAACAGGTACCTGGGTAATGTCACGGCTGATAATGCCCTCGGCAAGTGCCTTGGTACGGGCTTTTTCAAATCCCATTTCATCCAACCATTCTTCAGGAATATCTCCGATGGCTTTTACAACCTGGAAAGAGGTTGTGTCCAGAAAAGAAATCAGGGTATCAAAACTACCTGTATATTTCTTATAAATGTCTTTGTATGCTTTCTGCGCGTCCCTGATATCAATCAGTCGATCGATGGTGGCAGATTCCCTTACTTCCACTTCCTGGTTAAATCGAATAGGTTCCATGATGCTCTCAACAATCAGATAGCCTAATATGATGATTATCAATACAAACAGAACCTGGATTACTTTTCTCATGGGGAATGCTATTTTAGTTTGCGCACAAATTTAGTAAAAATATTAAATTAAGTATTTTTATATGCGCATTAATTAAGAGCCATGCTGAGAAATTTTATTGCTTCAAAAATAAGCGAAAATCTTGCCTTTCAACCTACTGAAGGTCAGATCAGGATGATTGACGAGCTTGGAGGCTTCCTGGCGTCGGAGGATCTCAGCGAGGTAATGCTGCTTAGAGGTTATGCCGGGACAGGAAAAACCACACTTGTGAACAGCCTTGTTAAAACCCTGGCTTCCATGAAGCAGAAAAGTGTCCTTCTTGCACCTACCGGGCGCGCAGCAAAGGTGCTAAGCGCTTATACAGGACAATCTGCATGGACTATTCACAAGAAAATTTACAGGCAGAAGTCGGGAAGTGATGGTTTCGGTGAGTTTGTACTTGATAAGAATCTTCATAAAAACACCTATTTTATCGTGGATGAAGCCTCCATGATAGGAGACCGATCTCCGGACGCTTTTTTTGGTTCGGGCGATTTGCTTCGCGATTTGCTCGATTTCGTGGAAATGGGAGTATCCTGCAGGTTGGTCCTAGTGGGGGATACTGCACAATTGCCCCCGGTGGGACTGGATATCAGTCCGGCGCTTAGCCGGGAGAGATTGGAACAATTTGGATACAGGGTGAGGGAGATAGAGATGAGCGATGTAATCCGGCAGGCAGAAGGGTCAGGGATCCTATATAATGCCACTTGCATCAGGAATCTCATTGCCAGGCACCTGAGGGAGTATCCAGCTTTTAATTTTGATTCTTTCGACGATATTAGCATGGTAAGTGGTGCCGATCTTCTGGAGGAGATCAGTACCAGCTACGACCGCTATGGTATTGGCGAGACCATTGTGCTTACCCGATCCAATAAACGTGCAAACCAATTTAATGCCGGGATAAGGAGCCAGATTCTCTGGCGGGAGGAGCAGCTATCCGCAGGTGATTTGCTGATGGTGGTAAAAAACAACTATTTCTGGAAAGATGCTGAAAAGAAGATAGATTTTATAGCCAACGGGGATATTGTCAAGGTTGAACGTGTGCTTGGTTCCGAGGAGGTCCATGGGCGCAAATTTGCAAACGTGGAAATAAGCCTCCCTGATTTTGGTGAAGTTGATCTGCAGGTGAAGGTATTGTTGGATGTGATTGATCTGGAAACAGCCTCCCTGGGCAGAGATGATCAAAAGGACTTTTATTTATCGGTAGCCGAAGATTATCCGGAGGCGGGCAACCGAAGGCAGAAGGCTTTAAAAATTGCCAATGATCCATTCTACAATGCACTCCAGGTGAAATTTGCTTATGCGGTTACCTGCCATAAATCACAGGGGGGACAGTGGAAGTCGGTTTTTTTAGATCAGGGTTTTTTTACCGATGAGATGTTAAACCAGGATTATCTCAGATGGCTCTATACCGCTTTTACCCGTGCATCAGAGAGACTTTATCTGGTAAATTTTGCCAAACAATTTGTGCCCAAGTGATCACCTTCATGTATTTTTTTTAGTTTTGAAAACAAAATGTCCCATGAAAGCTTCACACCTTATTTTTTTATTCCTGATGATTCTTCTGTCAGCCTGTCATTCAAATGTTAAAGAGAGCAGTTCCGAAACCGGGGACGGTTTTGTAATTGAACGCGGACTGAATGTAAGTCACTGGTTGTCCCAGACCGAAAAGCGTGGTGAAGAACGGGCTGCTTATATGACGGAAAAGGATTTTGCGAAAATCGCAGAGATGGGCTTTGACCATGTCAGAATCCCTATTGATGAAGAGCAAATGTGGGATGAAGAGGGAAATAAAAACGAAGATGCCTTCCAGCTTTTGCATCAGGCAATCCTTTGGTCCTTTGAAAATGACCTCAGGGTGATTGTCGATCTCCACATCCTCCGCTCGCATCATTTTAATGCCGATAATAAAAGATTATGGACCGATCCGGTGGCCCAACAGCAATTCTGGGGTTTCTGGGAACAGCTGTCGGCCGAACTCATAAAATACCCTGTTGATAAACTGGCATAT
Organism: uncultured Bacteroidales bacterium; assembly: GCA_964487735.1. GTDB lineage: Bacteria > Bacteroidota > Bacteroidia > Bacteroidales > B18-G4 > B18-G4. The sequence continues at coordinate 3,032 of CAZASJ010000160.1, forward strand.
GAGTTAATGAATGAGGCGGTTGCTGACGATCCGGAAGATTGGAATAAGCTGATTGCCAGGGGAATTGAGACTGTCAGGGTAAATGAGCCAGAGCGGGTGATCGTGGTCGGGTCCAATAAATGGCAGCAGGTAGGTACTTTCAAAGATCTTAAAATCCCTGCCGACGATCCGAATCTCATTCTCAGCTTTCACTTCTACAGCCCCATGGCAGTTACCCATTACAAGGCTCCCTGGGCCAGCGGCCTTAAGGATTATACCGGTGAGATTTCCTATCCCGGGTACCCGGTTGATACTGCTGTGTATAGCGGATTGGCACCGGAGGTAGTTCAAAAGCTTAGAGAGTCAAATGATTACTGGGATGCCGGGCTTATGGAATCTGAATTTATGAAAGCTAAAAAGGTAGCTGAACAGTACAATCTTCCCCTTTTTTGTGGCGAGTTTGGTTGTTACCCATCCACTTCCCTGGAATTGAGGAATCGGTATTATAAAGACATCATAGGTGTATTTGATAAGCTTGATATTGCCTGGACCCACTGGAATTACAAGAATGATTTTCCGGTAGTTGACGAGCAGAGCCTTGAGCCCATCGAGATGATCGTTTCAGCCCTGATAAAGTAAGAGTCACAATCAATTTATTATGTATTTATATGGTATACCTTTCTGAAATGGTATCCATAGATGCTGTATGTAATAGCCATGGGTAGTATTTGAGGTCTGGTAAACAGACTCCAGAATACGAGCCTCCAGTAATATCCTCTTCCCTTGTCCAATAAGCCAATAACAAACATTGAACGAAGCAGGGCCTGCAATTTACCCCAGGTAATCCTTGTCCCGGGTTTTACAACCGGTTTGAAGTTTTTTAAGAACCCTAGCAGGCGATTGTAATAGGCTTTGGAAGAATAAATATTGGTAAGAATATGCTGGTATCCTGCCAATAGCTTATCCTTGTTCATCTTCGGGACGAAGTTCATTGAATAATTGGTATTATCCCCGCCACTCTTACCAATGATCCTTCCTTCGCTATTGAGTCGTTTATATAACTGGGTACGACTGGGTGCATTCAGAAGGCCTACCATGGCGGTAATGATACCGCTTTCCTGGATGAAATCGACCTGACGCTGGAAGATCCCGCTGTTATCGCTGTCGAAACCCACGATAAAGCCTGCTGTCACTTCAATGCCGGACAACTGGATATTCCTGACGCTCTCAAGCAGGTCGCGCTGTAGGTTCCGTCTCTTATTACACTCTTTCAGCCCGGCTTCATCGGGGGTCTCTATACCCACGAAAACCTTATCGAATCCGGCCTCGGCCATCGCCTTCATAAGCTCAGGATCATCCGAGAGATCAATGGAGGATTCTGTGGTGAATGAAAATGGATATTTATGGCTGCGACTCCATCGGGATATGGCAGGAAGCAGATCACTCTTAAGTTTGCCCCTGTTTCCTATGAAATTGTCATCCACGAAGAATATGTTCCCCCTGAAACCGGCATTATAGATATTGTCAAGTTCATGGAGGATCTGAAATTTATTTTTGGTTCGGACCCTGTGCCCGAGCAGGGCTGTAATTTCACAAAATTCACAATTGAATGGACAACCCCTTGAATACTGTATGCTTAACTGTGCATAATCCGATACCCTGATCAGGGAATAGTCCGGAGGAGGGGAGTTTTGCAGCTCAGCATATTCCTCTGTCCTGTATATTTTTATCGGAGTACCCTTTCTGAGATCAGCAAGAAATATGGGCAG
>CAZASJ010000161.1:0-4763 GCA_964487735.1 uncultured Bacteroidales bacterium
AAAAATTTATTAAATCCGCTCTTTACAGCTGCCCTGCTCCTTGCATTATACAGCATGATCATCGCTTCTGCAGCTGCAGTACCTTCGTCAAGAAGGGATGCATTTGCCAATGGCATGGCTGTAATATCTGATACCATGGTCTGGAAGTTCAATAAAGCTTCCAGTCGTCCCTGGGAAATCTCAGCCTGATACGGAGTGTAGGATGTATACCAACCCGGATTTTCCAATATATTTCGTTGAATAACACCGGGTAGAATGGTATTATAATACCCCATACCGATGTAAGTCTTATACAATCTATTTTTTGAGCCAAGGTCCCTGAGGTGATGGATGTATTCAAATTCATTCATTCCTTCAGCCAGATCCAGATCCTTTTTCATTCGGATAGAAGCCGGAACCGTTTCATCAATCAACTGTTTGATATTTTTTACACCAATGGCTTCTAACATCCCCGGCAGTTCAGCTTCGCGGGGACCGTTATGTCTATCGATAAAGTTATTGCTTAACATTTTAGTTTTGAGTGTTGAGTGTTGAGTGTTAAGTTAATTCTTCCAGCATACAGTACATGGCATCCAGAATCAAACCAAAGCGCAAAAGTAATAATCTTATTTGTAAAATTAGCATACGGTTAACATATTGTGAATAATTTAACAAGACATCCACTATGAGTGAATTATTTAGCATTTCCTTGTCTATATTATTAAACAGATGCTGGTTTCTGGTTTCTGGTTACTGGCTTTAAGTATTCTAAGTATTCTAAATCCCCCGTCCCCCGTCCCCCGTCCCCCGTCCCTCGTCCCCTGTCCCAGGTATTGTAGAATTCATAATCCAGTGCCTCCTCTGTAGTTTTAACGTTAGAAGAAAATCCATAATTGATAATAGCACATGGAAGTAAAAAGTGGCAATTCAACCAATAAAACGGGAGCAGAAACCTACTGCCCTGGAACAAATAATATTACCCAAAAAATTGAATCTTTGAACAAAAGCCAGTTAATCTGCGTAACTTTGTAACAGGCAGTAAAGAGAAATTACAAATGGCAAATGAAAAGGAATGGTCCGACTGGACCAAAATCATAAGTAAATACATGCAGCCCAGCAGGCCAAAAAGCTGGTGGCAATTGATCAATTCATTTGTTCCCTATTTTGCGCTCCTGGTGGCCATGTATTATAGTCTTGACGTATCATATTGGCTGACACTTGCATTATCCATCCCTGCAGCCGGGTTTCTGGTCCGTATCTTTATCATCTTTCACGATTGTGGGCATGGTTCCTTCTTTAAGTCGGCAAGGGCAAATGAAATTGTTGGCATCATTGGAGGATTTCTTGTTTTCACACCCTATCACCGCTGGCATTACGAGCATCAGAAGCATCATCAAACAGTTGGCAATCTGGATAAACGAGGGGTTGGAGATGTTATGACCATGACGGTTGAAGAATACAAGAACAGTTCACCAAAAAAGCAATTGTATTACAGGTTGTACAGAAACCCTATCATACTGCTGCTTATCGTCCCATTCTTTCTGTTTACCTTTCTGTTTCGATTGCATGGCACCAATCAAACAAGCAAAATGCACTTGCAAACACATTTAACAACGCTCAGCCTTATCCTTGTTATTGTGTTAATTTCCCTCTGGATCGGGTTTAAAGCATTTTTCCTTATCCAGTTCCCTGTACTTTTAATTGCCTCAATTGGCGGTGTTTGGCTATTTTATGTTCAGCACCAATATGAAGATGTTTTATGGGAGCGGGATAAGGACTGGAACTATACAGACATTGCCATGAAAGGCTCATCGTACTATAAACTCCCCCGGATATTGCAATTTTTTTCCGGAAACATTGGTTTTCATCACATCCATCATCTTGGTCCCAAAATACCGAATTACAATCTTGAGAAATGCCATAAGGAAAATCCTATCTTTCAGGTCGAACCCCTCACTTTCCGGGCTTCATTCAGATCGGTCAGATTCCGTTTGTGGGATGAAAAAAAACGCAAGTTGGTGAGCTTTAAAGAAGCCCAATTATAAACTGATCCCTGTCGGATGAATAAAATCATCATTCAAAATTTCAATTCTCCTTTTGGCGATCTATTATTGGGATCTTTTCAGGATCAACTATGTGTTTGCGACTGGCGCCACAGGAAAATGAGGCTTCAGATCGATGCCAGAATACAAAAGGGATTAAACGCTGAATATGAAGAAGGTAAATCCGGCACCATTGACCAGGCCATTTCCATGCTGAAAGCATACTTCTCAGGCGATATAATGGAATACAATATGAAACTGCTGTTTGTTGGCACCGCATTTCAACAAGGTGTCTGGAATGAATTGATAAAGATCCCATATGGCAAGACGGAAACATACCTTGGCTTATCCCGAAGATTGGGAAATGAAAAATCCATAAGAGCTGTGGCAGCCGCAAATGGTGCCAATGCGCTATCCATTTTCGTGCCCTGTCACCGTATCATTGGTAGCAATGGAGACCTGACCGGATATGCCGGTGGAATCAAAGTGAAAGAAAAATTACTACAACTCGAATCAGCCAAGATAAATATACAAGCCGTGCAGGGCCGCCTGTTCAAATAGATAAGCCCGTGGCAAAAAGATTTGATCCCTGCGGGTTTCAATCTGATATTTATCAAAGAAATAAAATTAAAAACAGACCATGACATTTCGTATACCGGCATTTACCCTCTTATTACTAAGCACAATAAGTATTTATGCTCAATGGCAGCCTACAAATGGCCCGGCGGGGAGTTATGTAAGAAGCATTCATTCACATGAAGGCACAGTTTTCGCTGCCACAGGAGGCGGAGTGCTTGCAAGTGAAGATGAGGGGACAAATTGGAGCTTTAGAAATAACGGATTAATAAGCTGTGACACAAAATGCCTGATCAGCCTGGGTGAGTATGTATTTGTATCGACTGACGAAAATGTCTTCCGCTCAAATGACCAGGGCCTCAGTTGGGAAGCATCAGGATATGCCCTTGAAGGAACATACACTAAAACTCTGAGCGTTTGTTACGACCATATTTTTGCCGGCACCTACCTCGGTGGGCTATACCGTTCAGCTGACACAGGAACCAGCTGGGAATCAATCAATACCAATCTACCTGTCAAATATATTTACTACCTGGCTTCCGATGGAATCAGCATATTCGCCGGAACATATCAGGAGGGCATGTTCAGGTCAACGGATATGGGAAATTCCTGGACAGCTATAAATAATGGATTGACCGAAGCCAATATCATGGCCATTCATTGCTTTCAAGGAAAAGTATATACAAGTACTTTGTATTCTGGTACCTTCATGAGCAATGACAATGGCAATAGCTGGACAAAGATAAGCGCCCCCAATTTACCTTCTATCAAGGCTTTTGCTGACCAGAATGGATACCTCTACGCTGCTTCCTTTGGCAATGGCGTATATCGTTCCTCTGATGGAGGTGTAAGCTGGACAAATGTGAGTTCAGGCTTAAGTGAAATGTCTATCTGGTCGGCAGGTACAAGCGAAAATGCATTGTTTACCGGAGTAACGAGCGGCAATATTTACAAGAGTTCAAACAATGGTGACTCATGGGCATTGTGCACTGAAAATATCAGTTTCAACGCTTGTGCTGGATCCCTGTGCAGCAGCGATAATGTGCTGATTGCAGGCACGCATGGATCAGGACTCCACACAAGCACGAACTCAGGGGCCACCTGGACACGTGCTTCTTCTATAGGAACAGTTGAGATCAGGAGCGTATTTTCCATAGAAAACCTTGTGTTCGCAGGGACCGACATGTTGGGTTTGTATCGTTCAACCGACAATGGTTTTACTTATTATGCGATGAACAATGGATTGAGCAGTTCATGGATACAATCTTTTTGCTTGTGTAATGACATTGTATTTACCGGTAGCAGGGACGAAGGTGTTTTTAAGTCTGACAATTATGGGGCAAACTGGTATTCTGTCAACAATGGCTTGAGCAGTACGGACATCAGGGCTCTGGCATCAGATGGAAATGCGGTTTTCGCCGGAACATTTGATAAGGGAATATTCTACACACTTAATCTTGGTGACAGCTGGATTGAAGCCAATAATGGTATAGGTGACCAAAACATCACCAGCCTGGAATTTTTCGGTGACTTACTATTTGCAGGAACGCATTCAGAAGGAATATTTGTTAGCACTGACCTTGGTTCTACTTGGACATCCTGTAACAATGGGATAACAGCGCAAAGCAATATAAGGTGCATTTATGCATACGAGAACATCCTTTTCGCGGGAACCGGCCTCGGTGAAATCTTTCGCAGCAATCATACGGGTGATAGCTGGGTAATGGTAAGTGATGGTTTGATTGGTTCACCGGTACTGTCTTTACAGGTTTTTGAAGGTTATTTATATGCCGGCATGAATGCCGGAGGGGTTTGGAAACGGCCTCTTGATCAGATGACAGGCATACCCGTACAAGACGAAAAAGCAAGATCATTCACCCTTTACCCTAACCCGGTTACAGATTATCTTAACATCCAATCGCTTGTTCCATTTAAAAGCTGTCGCTTCACAATAAGAAACCTTCATGGTCAGGTATTGCAAAACCACATAAGCAAAACTCAACTTACAAGGATAAATATGACCTCATTGTCAACAGGAATCTACTATTTGATGGCTGAACTTGACGGGAGGCAGTTTGTTAGAAAGATAATTAAAAGATAATTGCTGGTTACTGGATACTGGATATCCCGAAAAACCAGAATTCTTTGAATTCATTGTTTTTCGAG
>CAZASJ010000162.1:0-4716 GCA_964487735.1 uncultured Bacteroidales bacterium
TTTGCCAATCATTTATATGCAATTTAGCAACCATGGCATCATAGGAAATTCCAAGCTGGTTCCAGTTTCTCGCAGCAAGCAATCGCTGATTGTCATATACCAGCTGTTGCCTTCCTACGGATAACCAAAATTGTTCAATGAGTTTTATTTGGACATATCCTTCAAATAGATCCAGTGAAGCCTGTTTTCCGAATACCCCGGTTGATGTTGCTAATTCTTCGTTTCCCCATAACCTGACATCCTGGGGAGTGAACTTTAGCTTTAAAAATTCATTTTCAAATTGGACCGATATTCGTGTTCGCTGAGAAATGAAAAATGCAGGACTTGTCCCAGCTTCTGTGATTGCTTTATAGCCATCCCGTATTTCGAACCTGTTTCGATATTGGGCTGATATACTGAATTGTGCATTCACTTCTGAAATAAATGCGATAAAAATGATATGAATTAGCAGGATTCCGGATAAGATTTGCTTCAAGGTCATAAGGATTTATAATGATGAAACAAATGTATCGGGCCAGAATTGAATCTGAAACAGCTTAAAAACGTAAATTAAAAAATAGGTGTTTTAGCTGAAGAGTACGTTCAAAGACGTACATTTTATCTACACTTCAATGATGCCATTTTTTATGGCGAACATCACGAGCCCGGCAGTATTTTTGGAATATGTTTTTTGAAGCAGGTTTTCCCGATGTTTGTCGACCGTTCGTTTGCTGATATGTAACTTTTTGGCGATTTCGCCATTAGACATCCCTTTGCAGATATGATACAGAACTTCTTCTTCACGTTCAGATAATCCATCTGAACGCTGTACATGGTTTTTTCTATTAATATTTTTAAGGATATTCGCCAGTATTTCCTGAGAAAAATAGTTCTTGCCTTCAAGCACTTGAATAATAGCAGATTCTACTTCCTGAATCCCCGAATTCTTCAAGATAAATCCTTTTACACCTGATTCAATCATTTGGGTATAATAATCCTCCTCAGAATACATTGATAAAGCAATGATATTGATACCCGGGGACTGCTCTGTTGCCTTGGCTGTGGCTACTATGCCATTCATTATTGGCATATCTACATCCATAAATACCACATCGACCCGCATACTCTTGATCAAATCAAGGAATTCTTGCCCGTTTGCTGCTTCATGAACATCACTTATAATGGGGAGTCGTTTAAGCAGAAGGCTCAGTCCTTCTCTGAACAATTTGTGGTCGTCAACAAGTATAACCGAGAGTTTATCCATTTTTATCTAAACTTATAATGATATCAACATGGATCCCTTCGTCTAATTCCGAGAATATTTTATAGGTGCCGTTAAGCGATTTTATCCTGGATTTCATATTAGAATATCCCATGCCCGTTAAATTCTTTTCTTCCCGATTTACATCGAAGCCGATGCCATCATCAATATATTTCAGGGTGATCGTTTCTTGGTCAGCCATTAAGTCAATGTATACATTATGCGCTTTGGCATGCTTTAATGTATTGGATATCAATTCGCAGATAACCCTGTAAAGAACAACCTCTATATTGAATGAAAAACGTTTATCCCCTATATTGCTGTTGAGTTTAAGCATGGGATCTCCAATGGTCTGGAGCCTGTTAATAAATGACTTCAATGCCTTGAGTAAACCAAAATTTATTAATACGTGAGGGCTGAGATTGTTTGAAACATCTTTCAGGCTGCTAATAGATTCATCAATTAGTTTTTCAGCGTTCAGCAATACTTCTTTATTGTCATTTTCCAAATAAATACTGGACGAAATGGCCATTTTTACGGATGAAAGCAATGGCCCCAATCCATCATGTAATTCTTTAGCAAAATGTTGCCTTTCATTTTCCTCTGTTCTCAGAATAGCTGAAAGAACCCTGGCTTCATTTTGTTTTCTGAGTTCTTCTAACTCTTTTTGGATATTAAAAATACGCTTTATAAATACAAGGCTAAGAAGCATGATCACCGAGATAAATACAGCGGTCCAACTGCTGACCAAACCATTATTGAAGTCGTTTTCAGGATCGAAAACCTCAAGAATCTCCAGGACCCGCCTGATAGCCATGAGGAGGAATCCGGCGGAGATGAGCCACCAGGCTATATTTGTTTTTGTTCGTTTTATCAGGCTCATAGCAATGGTTGCAGCCGCAAACTGAAGCACCACTGACAGGATAAGAGCAATTTTTAAAGACATGGTGAAATTATTTATCTATCAAAATTAAATATAATATATTGCTAATTCAATATTTAACCAATTATATTTTATATAAGGGATTAAAACCACTTGATAACTTGTCGGCCTCAATTTTTATGGATTCATTTCTGATGCAGTTTCTGTATTCGTATGAAGAAAAGCATATCATAAATGTATATATAAACATCTGTACCTTATTAGCTATATGTCAGGAGCTTATTATTTTTTTGTATTGATTATATCTATTTTTTTTGCTATATTGTGAAAAATTATGCAGCAATGAAAACGCTACTTAAAATTTCCATTATTCTATTTTCCTTCTTGTGTATGATCTCCTGCGATAGAGAAGGGACTAAAATGCAGAATAATTTAATTGATCAGGAGACGGAAAATAAGCTAATCAGCATTTCCAGTGATCCCGGTCTCCGAAAAATCATGTTATCCTGGGTTGAAGATTTCAATCAGTCACATCCCCTCATCCAGGTATCGGTTCAGGACAGTAATTCTGATTTTTTACTTATTTCTGAAAATCGTGTGATTGAATTGAATGATACAGATTCATGGAGAGTTCCAGTCATGCGGGAAGGAATAATTCCCATAATTTCAGACAATAACCCTTATCTGGATATTCTTAAGAAACAGGGGATCAGTAGGGAGAATCTAATAAAGATATTTACGGGTAATCAAATAAGTTGGGGGGAAATATTGGGAAATGATGCCAAAGAGAAGGTCAGTGTTTTTCTTCCCGAGAAAGGAAAGGGCTTCAATACGAAGTGGGCAGATTTCTTAATGATTAATACTGAATTGTTAGAGGGGAAACGATTTTTAAATAAGGAAATGCTTATTGATTCATTAAACCATAATCCATATATCATCGCTGTACTGGGTGCTTGCTGTGCATACAATCCTGAAACAAATGAAAAGGTGGAGGGAATAACAGCCCTTTCAATCGATTTAAATAATGATGGGCGTATCGGTACAAAAGAAGAAATCAGCGATGATCTCTGTGATTTATCAAGGGCTTTATATCTTGGGCTTCTTCCCTCAAAATTATGCAATTGTATTTTCCTTCAGGCTGATCAGGAACCCTTAGGCAATGAACAGATAATCTTCATTAAATGGATTTTAACTGAAGGACAGAAACATGTTGTTGATCATGGATTTTCCATTATCAGACAATCTGTGGCGGCAAAAGCCATCCAGGACCTCGAAGCCTCTATAAAGTAAGCCTTCCTTATTTAAGGGATATCCCTTTATAAGTTTTGAGGGTTAAGTTTCCCACCTTCGCTCCGCTTCGGCGGACACAGTGAGTTTTGAGTTAATTCAACAACTTGGAATTTGGTTCCGATAAATTCGGACTGCTGGCACTTTTGGGTGCGTGATCAACAGAATCAACTTTCACCGGAAAACACATTGCATATCGCAATCGTGGATTATTTTGTCCTGCTAAGGATTATTGTGCCTTCATCAGATTTATCGTCTGAAAATTCTAAAGGGTACGCACTGCTGGGTGATGTGCGAATTTCCAGTTTTTCATTGGAAATTACTCTTATGATTCCAAAAAGAGTGGTCCATTCAGACCCGTCCTGATTGCATTTTCCCAGGCAAATGTCTATTTTCACAGGACTTGCATTGCTATAAAGCAAATATTCTCCTTTTTTAGATACGCCTGCTCCATCGATCAGTTTCTCGTACATTTCATAGGTTCCGTTTTGGTTAAAAATGATAAACCCTTCCGTTGCACGATTATTGGGCGCTAATTCCCATTTGCCCAGGATAAGTTGAACGAGGTCGATGGAAGCATCTTCATTCATTAAGGTATCCGGGGAAATAGAATTTGATATTTCCATATCATAGGCTGCATCCTTTTCATCCACTGGGTGCACTTTCAATTCTTTTGCATGCAGGGTGAATGCGGCACTTATGAAGAAAACAAGTAATAATAGAAATTTAAAATGATTCATAGAAATTCCTCCTGAATTTTAAGCTTGTTATTTTAGCGTATTATATTCCCTTAATAGTATCTTTTCAGCCTGGATAAGCAATGATAATAATTAACATATTAGTATATTGTAAATATAAGAATAAATAATTCTCAATAGTAAAAAAAGATTTCGGATACTGAAGGCTGGAGGTTAAAAAACGCCACTTCCGTGTTCCATGTTATCTATTCCATGGCCTTCTGTTATTTTCACCGCTTAATAAAATGGAAAGGATTATTTCAGGGAATAACAATGATCTCCCTTCTTCGTTATTGTCCTGTCAGGTTTTATGTATGAGTATTTGCAAGTATGGTAAAAAAAAGAAAGAAGATAAAGAAGGCCGGGAGCTTAAAAAGGAAATTATTATATATATTTTTATTCCTTTTTGGTACAACATTGATATTATCATCCTTACTGATCCTGGCTGTATATATGGGTCTATTTGGCAAGTTGCCGGACCAGGAGGAAATACGCGGCATCAGGCAAAGCAACGCTTCACTTGTATATGCATCTGACGGGAGTTTGATGGGCAAGTATTTCAGGATCAA
>CAZASJ010000163.1:0-4663 GCA_964487735.1 uncultured Bacteroidales bacterium
ATCCAGTATCCAGCATCCAATTATTTTTTATATTTACATCCCTAAACAAATCCATGATGACCGAAAGAGAAAGACGGAAAAAACTATTTACCAGACTGGTTGAGAAAGGAAGCCTGAAACAAGAGGTATTTACCAAAACCCATGAGGCATTTCTATTATTCAAGGAAGTGTTGCTTGAACTATCTCAGGAATATAAAGATTCAGGCTTGGATGTAAAAGTGGAAATTCCGGTAGAATATAGTGAGAAAGGTGAATTCGAAGTTCAGTTGAAATTTGCCGGTGACGTGCTCGTCTTTATGATGCATACCAATGTATTTGAGTTTCCGCGTGACCATATCATCCAAAAAACATCTTATGTGAAAGATGATATTTCGCGCTCGTATTGTGGCGTGATCAATATCTTTAATTTTCTGAGGGATACATTCAAATATCGTAGAATCAATGACGTGGGATATTTGATCGGCAGGGTGTTTGTCAATAAAGAAAATCATTTTTACATAGACGGTAAAAAAGAACTGAGATTGCTGCCAAATAATTTTGTTGAATCAAACCTCGATAGAGACAGCATTTGCGATATTATCGAACAGGCAATGAAATATACCATTGATTTTGATCTGCTTACGCCACCTTACGATGCTGTGAAAGAGGTTCATGCTATGGAATTTCTTACAACACTGGATACAATGCGACTTAAAACAGGCAAAAGACTTGGATTTAAGTTTCAGGCCGACCTGGATGAAGAATAATATTACTCGTTCTGCATTCCCAATAGCCCATTCTCCATTTAATCAGGCACCTGGTACCATATACTAGACACTACTAAAACATTTCCTTGATTTCTTTCTTAATGAACTTCATTGAAGTTTCATGTGCCTGTGTTTTCCGGCTCAGATGCAAGGAAATAATGTGTTGCCCGTAGTCGGCAACCGTATTCTTTTCCGTCATCTTGGCAGCAGCTGTATTAATATCACTCAGGACTTCTTCCTTGGCACTTTTTACCAGGTTCCAGGCATTCCCTGATATGTAGATTTGTTGTGCCAGGTTATGTTCATATTCTTCCCTGACAGTGCGTAAAAGTTCTGCTTGCAGCATTTCTTTTGTCATGCCGGGCTTGTTTACCCTTAACACCATATTGGCCGGGCTGATGCGTTCAAGGAACAAAATAATGCGCTCATATGCCTGAAACCGTAACGGAATGACAGCTTTGCGTACATCGTCTTTTTTCTCTTCTTTCAGAATGCTCAATTCTTTATCCAGAAAAGAACGGATTATAAAGTAGGATGCAGCAAATACCACCAATGCAGGGAGGGTATATTTGAGTATTTCAAGAAATTCATTCATAATCTTGTTTTTAGGTTCTCTAACGAAAAAGAACAAAGATAATTGCAAAAAATGAGTCATCATATATATGTAAAGGAATTTAGTACCTTTGCTTCTCTTTTTTTTATATTTAAGCTTATAGTAATGGAAGTATTGTCGGATAGAATCAATAAGCTTTCGGAATCGGAAACCCTTGCAATGACAAGGAAAAGCAGGGAACTGAAAGCGCAGGGTTATGATGTGATCAACCTAAGTATCGGTGAGCCTGATTTTAACACTCCTGATTTCATTAAGGAGGCTGCAAAGCGCGCCATTGATCAAAATAAAACGCATTATCCTCCTGTAGCAGGGTACCCGGAATTGCGTGAAGCCATATGTGAGAAGTTTAAAAGGGATAATGGACTGGAATACACACCCGATCAAATCGTGGTGTCCGGTGGTGCAAAGCAGTCCATTGCAAATACAATGCTCTGCCTGCTTAACAAAGGTGATGAAGTGATTGTGCCTTCTCCATACTGGGTGTCTTACAAAGAGATCATTAAACTGGCAGAAGCTACACAGGTAAATGTAGATGCGAGCATAGAGAATGATTTTAAAGTTACTCCGGAGCAAATTGAGGCAGCCATTACTTCCAAAACCAAGGTCCTGATATACAGCAGCCCCTGCAATCCTACAGGTTCAGCATATTCCAAAGATGAACTTGAAGCCATCGCCAGAGTGATTGCTGCACACCCCGGTATTTATATTATTTCTGATGAAATATATGAATTGATCCGGTTTAAAGGTAAGCATGAAAGCATTGCTCAGTTTGATTTTATAAAAGACCGAGTAATTACTATAAATGGTGTGGCAAAGGGTTTTGCAATGACGGGTTGGCGCGTTGGCTATCTGGCAGCTTCCCTCGAAATTGCAAAAGCCTGCGATAAATTGCAGGGACAGATAACTTCCGCAACATGCTCCATATCTCAATGTGCTACTATTGCAGCTATGCAGTGTGATCCGGCAGATAATGAAGAGATCAGGCAAATGGTGGAAACATTTCGTGAAAGGCGTGACCTGGTTCATGGGCTATTGGAGGAAATCCCGGGATTTATAAACAACATGCCGGAGGGTGCTTTTTACTTCTTTCCCAATGTTACCGAATATTTTGGCAAGAAGTTTAATGATCAATTGATTAACAATGCCAACGATCTGTGCATGTATCTTCTGAATCATGCGTACGTGGCCCTTGTGCCCGGTGATGCCTTTGGCAATCCGGATTGTATCAGGATCTCATATGCCACATCCAAGAAGCTTCTGATCACGGCAATGGCAAGGGTAAATGAAGCCCTTTTGGAGCTTAAATAAGCGCCGGGTGTCAATTTACCTATAGCATGAAAACCTACAGGGATATCATTTCTTCTTTTTCAGGCAAACACGTGATGATCGTGGGTGACGTAATGGTTGATTCATATCTATGGGGAGTCGTCGACCGGGTTTCACCTGAAGCCCCTGTTCCGGTAGTGGATGTCAGTCATAGGGAGGAACGTCTGGGAGGTGCGGCCAATGTTGCTGTTAATATCAAAGCATTGGGCGCGGAAGCCTTCCTGTGTTCTGTTATTGGTACGGATACCAAAGGCTATGTTTTCAACCGCATCATGAAGGAAGAAGCCTTGAGTTCGGAGGGTATTCTTAGTAGTGATGACCGAATCACTACCACCAAACTGAGAATCATTGGCAATAATAGCCAGATGTTAAGGATTGATGAGGAACATACGCATGATCTCAATGAGAGTGATGAAACTGCTTTTCTGGAATTATGCGTCGGAATCATGGAGAAAGGGATGGATGTGATGATCATCCAGGATTACAATAAGGGGATTCTTTCTCCGCGAATTATCGAACAACTTATTGAAAATGCACGCAGACAAAATATTCCCATAGTGGTGGACCCGAAAAAGAAAAACTTTGATCTGTATAAGAACGTTACTTTATTCAAACCGAATCTGAAAGAATTAAAAGAAGGCCTGAAAATTGATTTTCATGAACCTGAGGAAGATATACTGAATGAGACCGTCGGGTTTTTACATGAAAAACTTCATACCCGCATTGCTCTGATTACTTTGTCGGAGTATGGAATTTTTATCTCATCAGAAGATAATGGGAAATATGAAAGCCATCATCTTCCAGCTCACACAAGAAATATTGCAGATGTTTCGGGAGCAGGGGATACTGTTGTCAGTGTTGCATCATTGTGCTTGACAGTGGGAGCATCCCTGCGCGACATTGCAGCTATTTCCAATCTTGCCGGTGGTATCGTATGCGAAAAAGTAGGTGTGGTTCCCATTCATAAAGAACAATTGTTTGATGAAGTGGATAAAGTTGGGGAGTAAGGGAATATTCTATATGTTTGCACAAATTTTTCAATAGCTGAAATATTCCGCTAAAAGACTCGTTTAATACATGACTAAATCAGAAGCTGTTTGAAGTTATTACGTTACATAAGCATTCTTTTCGTTTCCATTGTTGTTTTATCGACTGGAAGTGCACATGCCCAGAAGCGTGGTGTCACAAATTTGCCAAACTATAACAATGCCCCGTATCATTTTGGCTTTATTCTTGCCATTAACCAGATGCATTTCACCCTTCAGATGAAGGACGGCTTTCAGAATGTGACCTATGATTCATTGCAATCGCCGGATATTTTTGCCGATTCGCTCAACCTTTTGAGGGTAGATGCCAAGCCTACAATTGGTTTTACGGTGGGAATCGTGGGTAACCTCAGGCTGGGAAAACTTTTCGATCTGCGATTGATCCCTTCGCTGGGTTTTGGTGAACGCAACCTCGATTATTATATGAAAACATATGATGATGGTGTTGTGTCATATGTTCAGATCAGAAAAGGAGTTACTTCAGCACACATCGATGTACCTCTTCATGTACGATTTCGCTCGAAACGTGCCCATAATTTTGGTGCTTATGTGCTGGCCGGTGCAAAATATGTATTAGACCTGGCTGCTACCCGCAGCGATAAGAAAGAAGAGGATAATGAAACTCTGGTGAAGTTATTGAAACACGATGTTGCAGCAGAAGTTGGTGCAGGAGTGGAGTTTTATAACGGCTGGTTTAAGTTTGGTATTGAAGTGAAGATGTCATACGGACTGATGGACCTTATCAACCGTGAAGACAATATCTATAGCGGAGGTATCGAAAGCCTGAAGTCAAAGGTCTGGCAAATTTCATTTACATTTGAATAAACGCCTGTTGGTGGGTTTGTTTCCTTGTTTTTTTCTTTATTACTCATTTTTACTTTAGGGATGCTGGTTACTGGTTACTGGTTTCTGGTCTGTTCTTGGTACTTGGT
>CAZASJ010000164.1:0-739 GCA_964487735.1 uncultured Bacteroidales bacterium
GATACTGTCTGGACATACCATTGCTATACCTTCAGCCTTTCCGGGCATTACGCCTAGAGAGATTATTGTAAATTTGCTCAAATTTAAACCATTAATCATAATAAATCAATGAATACTTCCGTAGACATCAGTTATTATCCACTCAATGTTGAGTACATCCCTCCCATTAAAGGATTTATCAATCGCATGAACAAATATAAAAACCTTAGAGTCCAAACGAACGGGATGAGTACACAGGTGTTTGGCGAATATGCTGATGTAATGAACGCATTGACAACAGAGATCGAGAAGTCATTTGAATTGCCACACTCAGTATTCATTCTGAAAATCATTAATGCTGATCTGGATATTAAATGATGCTGGGAAATATTTTCGACATACTGTACCAGAATTTTGTTGATACCAGCATATTGGAGGCGATTGCTGTGGTTTTTGGGATATTAAGCGTATGGTATGCAAAAAAAGAAAATATCCTTGTTTTTCCTACCGGGATTATCAGTGTATTAATTTACATCTATATCTGTTTTTTCGCCAAACTGTATGCTGATATGGGCATCAACTTCGTGTATTTTGTGATGAGTATCTATGGATGGTTTATGTGGACACGCAAGGATACTGAAAAGTACGTCTTACCCATAAGCTGGTGCAAACCAAAGGACCATCTGATCAGTGCTGTCATGCTTATAGTGTTTTTCCTCTCGCTGAACTATTTCCTCACAAACTATACAGATAGCAATGT
>CAZASJ010000164.1:749-4663 GCA_964487735.1 uncultured Bacteroidales bacterium
AGCACGACCTCCATTTTCATAGTTGGGATGTGGCTTATGGCCAGAAAGAAAATTGAAAACTGGATTTACTGGATCGTTGGGGATGTGATCTCAATACCCTTATACTTTTATAAAGATCTTGCACTAACCAGTGTCCAATTTATCGTTTTCCTTGTACTGGCAATATTGGGGTTCATAGAATGGAGAAATAAACTCAGGCAAGAGTCTGCTTCTAAATAATTATCAATATCATTATCCTATGCCTCAAGCCTCAAGCCTCAAGCCCTACACCCCCATTCGAATTGCCATAACAGGGCCTGAATCCACAGGGAAATCCTCACTGGCCGAGCATCTTGCCCGGCACTATAAAACAGTTTGGGTACCCGAATATTCACGTGAATATTTGAAGCAGCTTGGCGTAAGGTATCAATATGATGACATCCTGGCAATTGCCAAAGGACAATATGAATTGGAAAGAAAACTGAACAATGGAATAAATCGTTTCCTTTTTATTGATACTGATTTCATTGTTTGTAAAATCTGGTGTGAAGTTAAATTTGGGAAATGCCATCCATGGATAAATGAAATGATCGATCAGCACCGCTATAATCTCTATCTTTTATGCAACACAGACCTCCCTTGGGAAGAAGATCCGCTTCGCGAAAATCCGAATGACAGAGAGCTATTATTTGAATTATATAAGGATGAACTTGAGCATAGAAAGTTTCCTTATGCATTAATTAGTGGAGTTGGTAATGAAAGGGTAAAGAATGCCATGAATGCCATCAAAAGCCAATTCCCGGATATAACAAGCATATAGCTATTTAACAGTTTAACAAACTATCAAGCCAACAGCCAGCATCCGCATTTCCCACCGTTAACTTATCCAGAAGAACCGTTAACTGATTTCGTCCGGATATATTTGCCATATGTACAATTATGTAGTATTTTCATAGCTGAATTATTCTTATTTAATTTGGTTTGCGTTTCATAATTCAAAAATGGGAATTTTTCACAACGGCTTAATTAAGGATATTCAATATCCTACCCCGCTCCATTAATACCCGGCCTTCAACATCTTTTCCCAAAGTTGGAGGCCTCTTTTCTTTTATAGTTATTCATATAATTAAAATATTTATTTTTATGCTTCCTTAGACTTAGCATATGAAGAAGCCGGACTCTGATCGCCTACACGTATTATATTTGCCCAAATGGTATCCACACAGGTATGATCCAATGCCCGGCCTGTTCATTGAAAGGCATGGAGTTTCTGTTATGCCACATTGCGATATTTCTGTACTTTATGTCCATGCAGACGATAAACAGAAAAATCCGGTATATGAATTTGTAAACGGGAAAGAAACACTCAACACCATCAGGATATATTATAAAAGGGCCTCAACAGGGATAAAGACGCTCGACTTGATGATCAATACCTGTCGTTTTATTCGAAGCCACCGGAAAGGGATACGTGAGATCAGAAAGCGCTTCGGAAAGATCGACATCATCCATGTGCACGTACTCACAAGACATGGTGTTATCGCATTGTGGGAAAAATTCAGGAGGGGCATTCCATTTGTGATTACAGAGCATTGGACCAGGTATCTCCCATCCACCAATACATTTAACGGATCTTTCCGCAAGTACATGACCCGTAAAGTAGCCAGACGTGCTTCAGCCATCATGCCGGTAACTGCAAACCTGCGGGATGCCATGATCGATTGTGGGTTGAAGAATGATAATTACATCGTCATCCCAAATGTTGTGGATATCGACATGTTTTCACCCGACCCTGAAAAAAAAGAAAACAAAAAGGCAAAGATCATACATGTCTCATGTTTTGATGATGATCAAAAGAACATCACAGGAATTACAAGGGTGATCAAACGATTGTCGGAAAAGAGACAAGACTTTAGTGTAGACATGGTAGGTGAAGGCATTCATTACAATGAATTATTAAAATACGGGGAAGATATGGGCGTTAAAGATACTTACGCGACATATTTTGGACTTAAGGAGAATCATGAGCTTGCTGCTCTGATGAAAGCTGCCGACTTTATGATCATGTTCAGCAGATATGAAAACCTGCCTGTTGTCATTCTCGAAAGCTATGCATGCGGGGTACCCGTAATCTCCACGGATGTTGGGGGCATTCGTGAGCATATGAATGCCGAGCTTGGCATTCTTCTTGACTCAGAAGACGAAGAAAACTTTTACAATATCCTGGATCGCATGCTGGATAACTATCATAGCTATGATGCACAGAAGATCAGGAAATATGCCGAAGATCATTTTAGCAATAAAGTAATCGGCAAACAGCTTTTTGAAGTCTATACTGCCGTGGCAAAATCATAAATCCCTGCAGCTTTGATCAATAAGATCCTAAACACTTTCGGAACAAGAAGCCTGTCGGCTGTGATCAGCTTTCTTATCGCTATCGTTGTTTCTCAATATCTTGGCCCTGAAGGAAAAGGAGAGCAAGGCATCATCATAGCCACGATTGCCTTTGTGCTGGTATTTTCAAACCTTGTTGGCGGTGCCACACTGGTATACCTTGTTCCCCGGTACAAATTTTCGCTGCTACTTCTTCCCTCCTACATCTGGTCCATACTTATCAGTGCCATCGCCTTCTTGCTACTCTGGGGTTTTAGAGTTGTTGAAAATGAATTTATCATCCATATCAGTATACTTTCAATCATAAATTCATTTACCAATATACACGCTACACTGCTCATCGGAAAAGAAAAGATAAAGGCTTCCAACCTGATTAGTTTGTCTCAGCCTCTTATTGTCATTCTCAGTTTACTTGCCTATTTTATAATATTCGACAATAAAAGCATTTCAGCCTATATACAAGCGCTGTATTTCGCCTTTGGTGGCAGCCTTTTGATAAGCATTTATTATCTGTCGAAAACATTTGGCAGAATTTCTTTGCATAAAATAGAAGACTATTTTAAAGTGCTGGGAGAATTGTTCCGTCTGGGTTTCATGAACCAGATGGCGCATATTACCCAGATGATGAGTTTCAGGCTTAGCTATTATTTCCTTGAATTGTACCATGGTGAGGCCAGTGTGGGAATTTATTCCAATGGCATACAGATCATGGAATCAATCTGGCTGATCAGCAAGAGCATCTCCCTTGTTCAATATGCACGAATAGCCAACACAGATGATAAAAAATACTCCCAGGAGTTAACGGTGAAGCTATTAAAAGCAGGTTTTTTTATCAGTCTGATATGCATTATCCCTTTATTAATACTACCCGAATCGTTTTATCTATTCATTTTTGGCAAAGGGTTTATTGGCGTAAAGCAGGTCATATGGATCCTTGCTCCCGGTGTCCTGGTTTATAATTTCTCAATTATTCTCGGTCACTATTTTTCCGGAACAGGAAAATACTATATCAATACCATTGCATCGAGCATTGGCCTGGTTGCCTCTGTGATTCTCTTTGTACTGCTCATTCCAACTTATATTACCGTTGGCGCAGGGATTGCAACAAGCATCAGCTATGGTATTACAAGTCTTGTGGTATTAATATTTTTTCTTCGCGATGCGAAGCCAGGATCCCAGGCATTTCTGCCATCATTTACTGATCTCCAGGCAGTACTGAGCCTATTCAAAAACAAAACCAAATAGATATGGGACCTCTCTGAGGTCCTTGCAATGGATAAAGACAATTCGAAGATTCAACCCTCAATAGATATGGGACCTCTCTGAGGTCCTTCTTAAGAAACCAAGGCTATTTGGTTGATTCAAGCTTAATAGATATGGGACCTCTCTGAGGTCCTTCTTAAGAAACCAAGGCTATTTTGTTGATTCAATCCTTAATAGATACGGGACCTCTCTGAGGTCCTTCTTAAGAAACCAAGGCTATTTGGTTGATTCAATCCTTAATAGATATGGGACCTCTCTGAGGTCCTTCTTAAGAAACC
>CAZASJ010000165.1:0-4554 GCA_964487735.1 uncultured Bacteroidales bacterium
TGAGCTTGTCGAAGGGTCCCTCGTCCCGGGTATTGTAGAATCCATAATCCATAATCCATAATCCATAATTCATAATCATTTGGCTATTGGTTAAAGTTTTGCTTTCAAATAATCGTAAATCTCAAACTGTGCCCGATGGGGCTCCGGATCTTTGGTCTTCCTGTATTCATTCATATTGATACGGCGCAGATAGCGTGCTTGTGTATTGTCTTTCATCTGAATCTGAAGCATATCCATCAATTCATTCTGTATGCCTGTATCCATTATCGGACAAACAACCTCAACGCGATGATCAAAGTTGCGTGGCATCCAGTCGGCCGAAGCAATGAAATATTTATGATCCCCGCCATTGCAGAATACAAACACCCTTGAGTGTTCGAGGTATCTATCCACTATGCTGAAGGCCTCCAGGTTTTCTGTGATTTCGGGCTCACCCGGATCAATGATGCAAATACCCCTTACAATCATTTTTAGTTTTACTCCGGCCTGGGCCGCTTCATATACCTTCAAGGCTATTTTTTTATCAGAGATGCTGTTCATCTTGAGGATGGCCCATGCCTCTTTTCCTGCTGCTGCATTTTTGATTTCATTATCAAGCATTTCCAGGAAGAACTTCCTGATATTGAAAGGTGCCACTATCAGGTTATCAAATGTTGGCATGATAAATTTCGACTCGAACAAATGGAATACTTTGTTCACCTCCGTGGTGATGTCCTGGTTACCGGTCAGCAGGCTGTCATCGGCATATACTTTGGCGGTGGACTCATTGAAATTCCCTGTACTGATATTGGCATAATAAACATTCACTCCGTTCTCGTTGCGTCTGATCTGCAAAAGCTTGCTGTGCACCTTAAAGCCCGGAATGGTTTGAATTACCTTAACACCTTCTTCCTGCAGTTTATTTGTCCAGTAAATATTCGCTTCTTCATCAAATCGAGCCTGTAGTTCCATGAAAACGGTTACCTCTTTTCCGTTTCTTGCAGCATTGATAAGTGCATTCATCAAGCTTGATCCCTCGGCAGCCCGGTAAAATGTCATTTTAATGGCCCTTACCTGGGGGTCGATAGAAGCCTCACGTAGCAGGTCAATGATGTATCTGAAAGATTGATATGGATAATGCAGCATAATATCCTTTTCCCTGATCACATCAATAATGCTTTTGTGTGGGGGAAGTTCAGGGTGTTGGAGCGGTGGAAATGGCGGATACCGAAGGTCGGACCTGCCCAGATCAGGGAATCCCATGAAATCCTTGAAATTATGATAGCGGCCTCCTGCACGAACATTGTCGCGCTTGCTGATGTTAAACTTCTTCATGAGAAGCTTCAGCAAGGTCTCAGGAATTTTCTCATCATAAACAAAACGCACCGGTTCACCCTTTTTTCGCTGCTTCACGCTTTCACTCATCAATTCCAGAAAGCTTTTGGATACATCATTGTCGATGTCCATTTCGGCATCGCGGGTAAACTTGATGGTGTAGGCTTTGTATGAATTGTACCCAAAAACAGAGAATATGTCTTCAAGGCAAAAACGGATCACATCGTCGAGGAGGATGATAAATTGCTTGTTCCCATCCTCCGGGAGGATGATAAAGCGCGACATCTGATCGGTTGGGACTGCAATCAGTGCGGAATAAAGATTCCTGTCGTTTTTCTTTTTCAATACCACCGCCAGATGTATGGTAGCGTCTTTGAGGGTGTTCAGATTGGTGTATTTATCCAGCATCAGGGGGAACAATACAGGCCTGACCTGTTCTGAAAAATACCGGTGCACAAATGCACCCTGTTCTGCATTTAACTGCGTTTCATCCAGGAGAAAAATGTTTTCCTCCTTGAGTTTTATATATATGTTTTCCCAGGTTTGATTGAATTTTAGCTCTTGAGTTTCAACTATTTGGGATATCTCTTCAAGGATTTCTGCTGTTGTGTTTCCTAGAATTTCATTTTTAAGTTCATAATTGAGCACCCTTCGCTGGGTGGCTACCCTTACCCTGAAAAATTCATCCCGGTTATTGGAATATATGCCCATAAATTTCACCCTGTCGATGAGCGGGGTGGTTTCGTCCATGGCCTCCTGAAGTACACGCTCATTAAAATCGAGCCAGCTGATTTCCCTGTTTATGTATTTTGGTTGGATAAGTGTCATATGCTGCAATTATGCTTTTTATAAGTGTAAAGATAAGAATTAGGATGATAGACAGGCGATTCTGAATGCCTGCCTGATCAGAGTTCGCTGGGAAAGATCACAAAGTTTACCGTTTTTTTGGCAATATCCAGCTTCATCCAATGGGCAGTATCAAATGAAACAGAAACGATTCCGGATGTAGGCAGCCAGTCGATCTTTTCATCCAAAAAATGATTGGCAAAGTTTGTGAAAGTAGGATTGTGACCCACAATCATCAGCTTTTCCACATCATCGCTAAGGTCATAGAACTGATCATACAAGCGATCGGCATTGCTGTGGTAAATTTGCTCCGAAATTCGAATTTCATCTTCAGGATAAGCCAGTGCATGTGCCAGTATTTTTGCTGTTTCCAATGCCCGTGTCGCATGGCTCGACAGGATGAGATCCAGGCTGACATTCTTTTCCAGCAGGTACTTACTGATCTTTTGAGTACGCTTTTTGCCCTTTTCCAGCAATGGGCGTTCTTCATCACCGAGCCCGGGAAAATCCCAGGATGATTTCGCGTGGCGAACGATGTAAAGTGTCTTCATTATATAAAGTCATTTTAACTGCTATAAAGATACAAAAGCAAACACCCAAAAGCAGGAGCTGATGTTAAGAATGTATTAATTTTTAGGAAAACTGAAATTTGGAGCCGGAAATCTGATCCCTGATGCCTGATCTACCAATCAAACATCGGGAAATCACCCATCATCTTGTTTACTTTATCGCGGGTGCTGATCAGGATCTTTTCGTCATCAATGTTATTGATCACACCATCGATCATCTCAACGATGGGTTCCATATGTTCTTCTTTCAGTCCGCGGGTTGTAATGGCTGGTGTGCCTACACGCAGGCCTGAAGTCTGGAATGGTGACCGGCTGTCGAAAGGAACCATGTTTTTATTCACGGTAATATCGGCTTGTACCAATGTGTTCTCAACAACTTTTCCGGTAATATCAGGAAACTTAGTACGCAGGTCGATGAGAAGCAGGTGGTTGTCGGTACCACCGGAGATCACATTGTATCCGCGATCCATAAATGCTTTGCCCATCACTTCGGCATTTTTCTTAACCTGCAGAATGTATTCGAAGTATCCATCGGTGAGTGCTTCACCATAAGCTACTGCTTTTGAAGCAATAACGTGCTCCAGCGGGCCTCCCTGTATGCCTGGGAATACAGCTGAATTGAGTACTGTCGACATCATTTTAACTTCACCTTTAGGTGTGCTGAGGCCCCATGGGTTTTCAAAATCTTCTCCCATCATGATCATTCCGCCCCTTGGTCCCCGCAGGGTTTTATGTGTGGTGGTGGTCACGATGTGGCAATGGGGTATGGGATCATTCAATATGCCTTTGGCTATGAGACCTGCCGGATGGGCAATATCAGCCATGAGAAGGGCTCCGATCTCATCCGCTATGGCACGCATTCGTTCAAAATCCCAGTCGCGTGAATAAGCAGATGCACCGGCAAGGATGAGCTTTGGCTTCTCCTTCAAGGCAATCTCTTCCATCTTGTCGTAATTCACCGTTCCTGTTTCTTCGTCAACGCCGTAGGCGATGGGATTGTAGAGTATGCCAGAGCTGTTTACAGCTGAACCATGTGAGAGGTGTCCGCCATGTGAAAGGTCAAGTCCAAGGAATTTATCACCTGGTTTGAGGCAAGCCAGAAAGACAGCCATATTTGCCTGGGCTCCTGAGTGTGGTTGAACATTGGCATATTCAGCACCGAAAAGCTCTTTGGCTCTATCAATAGCAAGTTGTTCCGTTTCATCAACAAATTGACAGCCGCCATAATACCTTTTTCCGGGATACCCTTCAGCATATTTATTGGTCATGACCGACCCCATGGCCTCTAATACCTGGTCGCTCACGAAGTTCTCAGAAGCGATCAGTTCAATGCCAAAACGTTGCCTGTCCTGTTCTTTTTTAATAATGTCAAATACTGCCTTGTCTCTTTCCATGATGGGATAATTTTAGATTGAAGTTGCAAAATTAATAATAATTACTCGTTTGTAGATGAATAGATGACAATTTATATCGGGTTCCCCGTCGCTGAGCCCGTCGCGGAGCTTGTCGAAGGGTCTCTCGTCCCAGGTATTGTAGAATCCATAATCCATAATACGTAATTCATAATCGTTGGGAGACCGGAGACCGGAGACCGGAGACCGGATTTTTTAATTCGGCCATTGAAATAACCTCAGCAATTAGCGCAATATTATGTAGATAAATAAGCATCTGGCAGTTTAAGCACCAAGTCCTCGGGGCAAGCACTGCCCACCTATGCTTTTCATCATCCGGAGCCATCCGCGAGCGCTGACCGCGTGTCGCCAAAGCTTTAGCGGTGGCGCAGGCGCTGGTGAAGGATGAAAAGCTTCGGTGGATGAAAAAGCAC
>CAZASJ010000166.1:0-4523 GCA_964487735.1 uncultured Bacteroidales bacterium
TTTAAGAATATTGGCATTAGCGGATTAGCGGCCGCTGTTCCCGGGAATATTATTGATAACTATAAGTACACAACTTATTTCGATACTGAATCAGTAAAAGATGTAGTTGATAAGATCGGGATAAAGGAACGGCGTTTCGCCGATAAAGATACCTGCGCATCTGACCTTTGTTTCGCTGCTGCTGAAAAGCTGTTGACAGACATGAATATCGACCGCACAGAGATCGATTTATTGGTTTTTGTATCGCAAACGCCGGATTATAAAATGCCTGCTACTTCAATCACTCTTCAGCACCGATTAAACCTGTCAAAAAGCGCCATTGCTTTTGATATCAATATGGGCTGTTCAGGATTTATTTATGGATTGTCGACTGTTTACTCTTATATGCAGCAGCCTGGCTTTAGAAAAGCTTTGCTGCTTGACGGAGAAACCCGATCGAAGGTATATTCGCCAAAAGACAGGAATACAGCCTTTTTATTTGGTGACGCAGGCGTTGCTGCATTAATTGAAAAAAATGAGAAATATGAAGAAAGTATTTTTTCATTGAATTCAGATGGTTCGCGAAGTGAGCTGATAATGATTCATGCCGGCGGCTACAGAAATCCCAGCTCAATCGAAACATTAAAAGAAAAGGTAATCGATGAGCATGGTAATATCAGAAGTGATGAACAAGCATATATGAATGGCCCGGATGTTTTTAATTTTCTGATCAGGGAGGTACCAAAAGATGTGAAAAACACATTGGAGTATGCAAAAACGGACAAGGACAGCATTGATTATTTCGTCTTGCATCAGGCCAATAGCTACATTAACAACTATCTGGCTAAAAAGCTAAAGCTCGACAAAGATAAAATACCTATGTCTATCGAAAAATTTGGCAATACTTCCTCGGTTTCCATTCCTCTAACAATTGTGTCAGAATTGCAGCATAAACTTGAGAAGAAGAATAAATTACTTTTTTGCGGCTTTGGTGTTGGCTTATCATGGGCCACAGCGATTGTTAATCTTAATAAATGCTACGTTAGTGATCTAATTGAAATATAAAGTTAAATGGTTGATAAGAGGAACCCCTTCAGTCTAATTGATAAAACGATTATTGTTACCGGAGCATCATCCGGTATCGGACGCCAATGTGCTATTAGCTGCAGTCAGCTGGGAGCGAAAATCATTCTGTTTGGTCGTAATTCAGAAAGATTGAAGGAGACCCTGAATTCACTGGATGATAAAAATATGCATTTGATGTACCCAGTCGATCTCCTTGATAATGAAAAACTTGAAGAAGTATTAAACGACATTGAATCTAAATTGGATCGTATTGATGGCATTGTGAATTGTGCCGGGGTATCCACTACTTTGCCATTTCGCAGGGTGACAGCTGAAAAGATGGATGATTTTTTTCAAAAGAATGTTAGCATGGCTTTTAACCTTTGCCGATTGCTCATTCTAAAAAAACTCATGACATCGCAGGGAGGCAGCATTATTTTTATTTCATCCGTTATGGGAATGGTAGGGGAAACCGGAAAAGTACTGTATGGCATGACAAAAGGGGCACTGATAGCCGGTACCAAATCACTTGCCCTTGAATTAGCCCGAAAAAAGATCCGGGTCAATTGTATTTCCCCGGGCGTAGTTGTCAGCCCAATGTCGGAAAATGCAATTTACAGCAAGGACGAGAAATCACTTCAAAGAATAAAAGACCTGCACCCTTTAGGATTGGGAGAAGCTGAAGACGTTGCCAACTCATGTATATTCTTGTTGTCGGATGCCGGCAAATGGATTAGCGGCACTAACTTAGTTGTTGATGGTGGGTATACAGCGCATTAATTGGAAATAATATGAAAGAAGTTATTATAATTGGTTCCGGCGGACACGGAGCTGAGCTGGATGATTATATTCACCATAACAATACTATACCAGGTACTGAAAAATATAAGATCATAGCCTACCTCGACGACAACCCTGACAATTATTCAAGGTATCAGCTTTCTGCTCCGCTGATTGGTGGTGTGAAAAATCACAAAGTAAGAAAAGATATCTACTATATCATAGGCATTGCCAATTTAAAATTCCGCCAAAAAATTGTCGAACAGTATCTTAAAGAAGGAGCAAGATTTTTAAGCCTTATACATGCCTCAGCATATATATCAAGGTCCAGTAAAATTGGTGTTGGCGCCATTATCGGCCCTCATGTTAATCTTGGTCCTAATACTATTGTTGGCGAATTTAGTGTCGTAAATTCGCGTTCAAGCCTTGGACACGATACGATTATAGGGAAATATAATTTTATTAGTCCAAATGTCTGTTTCTCAGGTTTTTCAAAAATTGGAAATGGCAACCTTTTTGGAATTAACAGTGCCACCATTCCTGAGATACATGTTGGGAATAATAATAAAATTATGGCCGGCATGATCATTGACCGTAATGTCGGTGATGATACGGTGGTATTTCATCGCTTCAGGGAAAGGGTGATCGCAATTCCAAAAATCTAATATCTTTTATATGTTCCTTAAGCGTGTTTTCGATTTCATTGCCTCCTTCCTTGGGCTTATTATTTTATTTCCTTCCTTCATTGTTATTGCTTTATTCATAAAATTAAAAATGCCAGGTCCGGTATTTTTCATCCAAAAAAGGGTGGGACAGCATGGTAAATTATTTTCAATGGTAAAATTCCGTACTATGAGTGTAGGCCATGGTGGGAACAGCATATCCGTGAAAGGCGAAAGTCGCATCACACCATTGGGCGCAATACTAAGAAAATATAAGTTGGATGAACTGCCCGAACTGTATAATGTCCTCAAAGGCGATATGAGCTTCGTAGGCCCCCGCCCAGACGTGCCCGGCTACGCCGACAAGCTACAGGGGGACATGCGCAGGACCCTGTCCCTTAAACCCGGCATCACCGGCCCCGCCAGCATGAAATACGCCAGGGAGGAAGAGATACTCGCACAACAGTCTGACCCTGTAAAATATAACAATGAAGTGATTTATCCCGACAAGGTGCGCATCAACATGACATATCTCGAGCATCGAAGTTTCTGCATGGATATGATGATCATCGCCTATACTCTTTCTGGTAAGGCGCCAAAGAGAAAGTGGGTGGAATAGAATAGGAATCCATTCCACATGCCCGGGGCCATATATTTATTCTGTCAGGCAGGCCTCGATCCCATTCCTGCTCCCACCAATTCCCCAAAACCTAAGGGCTAATCAGCGTCATTAGTTGGTTTTGGAGCTCACAGCATGAATTTTCCCTCATAATAGTGCCCATCCCACCTCACAAAAACTTACGTCCCTTCCTATAAACGCCTAGTAAACAGGCGTCTAGCTAATCACACCCCCCGGTCTTATCGCATTAACAATTCGTTAACAATAAGGTGAGTTGTCCCGCCATATCTTTGTCTCTTGTTGAAAGTCAATGAATTAAAAAAAGACATTCTTAGAACTGTTTAACTACTTAGGTATTAGTACGTATTTGAAACAGGTATTTAAACTCGTTCATAGATGAAATTCTTGTAATATTTTTGCTTTTACGATACACCCAAGTAGACCTGAATCTTAAATTATGATGACCAAAGATCCCACCTTTCTTAGGTTTTGTTTTACATAATAAGATGATTTTCTACGTGTATGTCAATACAGGTGAAATCAGAATTATTGAAATAAGGCCAAATCTTTCAGCGTAAATATTCAAACTTGTCATCCAAATTGATTTTGGGACTGACAGAGCGAAGCATTGTGCGCCAGAAGTAAAATCCAAACTTTTCTGAGATGCCCAAACAGGATAAAATAATAAATTTCATACGCTCACTTTACAATGAACCGGAAGCTTTTATACCGCTACATGATCCGCGCTTTATTGGTAATGAAAAGAAATATTTGATGGAGTGCATAGACACTAATTTTGTGTCGAGTGTAGGTGAATTTGTGGGTCGCTTCGAGCAGATGTGTGCTGAATATACAGGTGCAAAATATGCCGTAGCTACTATGAATGGCACAGCTGCCCTGCACATCGCCCTCCAACTGGCCGGAGTACAACGTGATGATGAGGTCATCACCCAGGCGTTCACCTTCATCGCTACTGCCAACGCCATCAGCTATACCGGTGCAGAACCCGTATTTCTCGACGTAGACCGCGACACCATGGGCCTTTCTCATACTGCCGTATCTAATTGGCTTAAAGAAAATGTTGAAATCCGGGGTACCTCAGGTATCGCGAAATCCTACAACAAAACAACGGGTCGCCGCATTTCCGCCTGTGTCCCCATGCACACCTTTGGACACCCGGTGAAGCTTGATGAATTAATGAAAGTACTCGACAGATACAACATACCCATGATTGAAGATGCTGCCGAAAGTATAGGGAGTTATTATAAGGGTAAACACACGGGTACTTTTGGCAAGATTGGCATCCTGAGCTTTAATGGAAATAAGGTAATTACCACAGGGGGGGGGGGCATGATCCTTACCGATGATGAAGAAACTTCCCGGGCGGCCAAACATCTCACTACCCAGGGAAAAGTGCC
>CAZASJ010000167.1:0-4384 GCA_964487735.1 uncultured Bacteroidales bacterium
TGAAGTTCCTGCGGGCTACAGACAAGATCGTCACCAACAAGGCCCACCTCTTAGGTAACAGACAAAGCTAAAGTTGGCCTTTTCCTTTTTAACGCCCTTGATCTGTGCAACCATGTCAATGGCCCTGGGTTTGTATATATCACAGCCAATAGCGTAGATCGTATCCGTGGGAAAGATGATCACGCCACCATCATTAAGGCATTCGATCACTGTTCTGATCTGCCTTTCGGATGGGGTTTCGGGGTGTATCTTAAGTAACATAGTTGTAATAAAAAATGGGTAAGTACCTTACATCGCACCGCTACAACTGCCTACCCTTGCTTCCTTCCGGACCTGGGGGAATTCAGCAGGAGCTGGTCGTGAAAGACTTACCCGGGGGCAAAGATAAGACATTTATTTATTATTGGTTGAGATTTGTTAAGAGTATTTGATTATAGAGTACTTGGAGTGCCTGGAATGTAGTTGTTCAGTGCTTTCTGCCCAGGATTGGTTAACTTTGAACTGGCACCATTCCAAAACTGAATCTCAGACTAAATGGAAATTTTCTTAAGTTTGCAAAAACACTAAATCCTCTGAAAATGGAAGAACGAAATCCTTCAGCCGGACAATCGGCATTGTATTATGCGCTGCTTCTTTCTGTAGCAGTTATTGTTGTTCATCTTGTGCTCTATCTTCTCGACGCCAGTCAATCAACGGTGGGAATGATCTTTTCCTTTCTCGTACTGATAGGTGGAGTGGTAATGGCACAACTCGATTATCGAAATAAAAAATGGGGTGGTTATATCTCATATGGTAAAGCTGTTAAGATCGGCTTCCTGACAATGTTGTTTGCATCTGTTATTGTTGCTGTTTACACTTTTGTTTATCATAGCTACATCAATACTGCAGACATATTGCAGGCAAAAACGGATGCTATTC
The DNA here is from genome assembly GCA_964487735.1 of uncultured Bacteroidales bacterium. Lineage (GTDB taxonomy): Bacteria > Bacteroidota > Bacteroidia > Bacteroidales > B18-G4 > B18-G4. The sequence continues at coordinate 919 of CAZASJ010000167.1, forward strand.
AACAGATCTACAATATGGGAATGGACCCCGGTACTGAAGCGCAGCAAGTAAAAATCCAGGAATTTGTTCATACTCCTCTGGTGTATGGATTGGGTACAATCTTTTCCTATGCTGTTATAGGTATTGTGATCTCATTGATTACTTCAATCTTCATTAAAAAAGAGGAAAATATCAGCCTCGGATAAAATTGCACATGGATATATCTGTTGTAATACCTCTCTTCAATGAAGATGAGTCGTTGCCTGAATTGACCGCCTGGATCGACAGGGTGATGAAAGAGAATAATTATTCTTATGAAGTTCTTCTTGTGGATGACGGGAGCAATGATAATTCATGGGACGTAATCGAAACGCTCAGTGCAGCCAACCCATGCTTAAAAGGCATTCGGTTTAAACGCAATTATGGTAAGTCAGCGGCGCTGAATTCCGGGTTTGAAGTCGCCTCAGGTGATGTCGTCATCACAATGGATGCGGATTTGCAGGATAGTCCTGATGAGATCCCCGGCCTTTATAAAATGATTAAAGAGGATGGTTTTGACCTGGTTTCGGGATGGAAGAAAAAACGCTATGATCCTATCATGAAAACCATTCCGTCAAAGTTCTTTAACCGGATCACGCGCATGATGTCGGGTATAAAACTGAATGATTTTAATTGTGGATTGAAAGCCTATAAACTTGACCTGGTGCAGAGTATTGAAGTTTATGGTGAAATGCACAGATACATTCCCGTGATTGCCAAATGGGCCGGGTTTAACAATATAGGTGAGAAGGTAGTTCAGCACCAGGAACGAAAATATGGTAAGACCAAATTTGGCCTTGAACGATTTATCAATGGCTTTCTTGATCTGTTATCCATTACGTTCGTTACCCGCTTTAGCAAAAAGCCCATGCATTTCTTTGGTCTCTTAGGAACCTTGTTCTTCCTTGGTGGTGGTATCATCTCTGTTTGGATCATTGTTGAAAAGATCTTTGGCCTTGCCCGGAGGGATGTTGTGGATCAGCCTCTCTTTTATCTGGCATTGCTGGCCATGGTGGTAGGTGTGCAACTATTTCTTTCAGGCTTCCTGGCGGAGATGATTTCACGAAGCTCGCATGATCGCAATAAGTATATCATTAAAGAGCGTATCGGACATCTGAGCCCCGAAAGGGATTAAAACTTTACGGATGCCGGATGTTAAGAAAATAGTGATAGTAGGGCCTGCTCATCCTCTGAGGGGTGGCGGTATGTCTACCTTTAATGAAAGATTGGCTAAGGCCTATGCTGACAGGGGAGATGATGTGGAGGTCTTTAGCTTCAGCCTTCAATACCCATCCATTTTATTCCCCGGTAAATCACAATTTACAGATGAACCGGCTCCTGAAGGAATTCGTATACGGAGCACGATAAATTCCGTGAATCCATTAAGTTGGATAAAAACGGGAAAGCGTATACGAAAACTCAAACCTGATATCGTGATCATTCGATACTGGATTCCCTTTATGGGCCCGGCATTGGGTTGCATTGCCAGAAAGATCAGAAAAAATAATTACACGAAGATCATAGCGATCACTGATAATGTAATCCCTCATGAAAGCAGGCCGGGAGATAAAGCATTCACCCGTTATTTCCTGAAGCCGGTTCAGGGATTTATTACCATGTCGAAGTCTGTGATGGATGATCTAAATCTCTTTAATAAAAACAAGCCAAGGACTATTTGCCTCCATCCCCTTTATGATAATTATGGAGCTGCTATCAGCCAGACGGATGCCTTGGATGCATTGAAGCTTTCGCCTGATTACAAATATTTACTTTCTTTCGGTCTGGTGCGGAAATACAAAGGCCTGGATCTCCTGATACAAGCTCTGGCAAGTGAAAAACTTTCACATTTACCACTGAAACTAATCGTAGCAGGGGAATTTTATGATGATTTTGATACTTACAGGAAACTTGTTGATGATCTTGGAGTCTATGATAAAGTGATCATGAACAATGAATTTATCCCAAATGCAGAGGTGGTCCGCTATTTCTGTGCCGCAGACCTGGTGGTTCAGCCATATAGGGATGCAACACAAAGTGGTGTAACGCAAGTGGCCTATCACTTTGATAAGCCCATGGTTGTTTCCAATGTGGGGGCACTGCCGGAGATGGTCCCTGACGGAAAGGCAGGCTATGTGGTTGATCCTGAACCTGAAGCCATTGCTGAAGCTATCGGGAAATATTTTGATGAGAACAAAGAACAAGTCTTTACAGAGAACGTAAGGATTGAGAAGAAGAAGTATAGCTGGGATATATTTATCAATGCCATTGATAAACTGGCAAAGCAAATAGAAAATGAGCATGCATAAACTATATAGAAGCAAGGCACCCTTGCGATTGGGACTGGCCGGAGGCGGAACAGATGTTCCCCCATACTCTGACCTTTATGGAGGTGCTGTGCTGAATGCCACCATCAGTAAATATGCATATGCTACCATCACTCCCCGTACAGATGGGAAAATTATTTTCAAATCCCTCGACAACGGACAGAACTTAATATATGATGCCACTGAATCTTTGGCGATCGATGGCGAGCTTGATCTTCTCAAAGGTATTTATAACCGGATTGTAAAGGAGTTTACGAATGAACCCCTGTCTTTCGAATTATCCACCGTGGTTGACGCCCCACCGGGCTCTGGGCTGGGTACTTCTTCAACACTGGTCGTAACCATATTGGGTGCCTTCGCCGAATGGCTCAAACTTCCTTTGGGTGAATATGATATGGCTCGCATCGCTTATGAGATCGAACGCATCGATCTGAATATGGCTGGCGGAAAGCAGGATCAGTATGCAGCCACCTTTGGGGGGGTGAACTATATGGAGTTTTTTAATGGTGAGAAAGTCGTTGTTAACCCGCTCAGAATCCGTACTGATTACCTTGATGAACTGGCTTACAACCTGGTTCTGTTTAATACAGAGACCAGCCGTCTGTCATCGGAGATCATTGCAAGGCAATCAAAGAACATTGAAGAGAAAGATCCCATTTCCCTTGATGCTACGCATAAATTGAAGATACAGGCTATGATGATGAAGGAAGCAGTGCTGAAAGGTGAGCTTGACAAGATCGGCGAAATCCTTGATTATGGCTGGCATAACAAAAAACAACTGGCCCCGGGCATTACCAATGCCATGATTGATCAGCTATACCAAACTGCTATGGACAATGGCGCGACCGGGGGAAAGATTTCCGGTGCCGGCGGTGGCGGTTTCATATTTTTCTATTGCCCTAACAATTCCCGCCATAAGGTTATTGATGCCCTGAGTAAATTCGGCGTCATAGCCCATCCCTATGAATTTACTGTTACCGGTCTGAAAAGCTGGGCTGTATAGTAGGGGTATGGAATATCGAATACTGAACATGGAATATTGAACATGGAACTCATGAAAGTGATAGGTGTTGAATATTGAACACTGAACATGGAACACTGAACATGGAACACTGAACATGGAA
>CAZASJ010000168.1:0-4293 GCA_964487735.1 uncultured Bacteroidales bacterium
ATGAATGTCAATCCATAATCAATAATCCATAATCCATAATCCAGTGCCTCCTCTGAAGTTTTAACGAAAGAGGATAATCCATAATCAATAGATTATACCTTGATGTGTTTAAGCTTGCTGATCATGCCAATGGGATCATCTGACCCAAAAACCGTATTTCCTGCAACCAGAACATCAGCTCCGCTGCGGATCAGGTCCACGGAATTACTCAGTGTAACTCCTCCATCCACTTCAATAAGGGCATGGGAGCCGGTTTTCTCAATAAGGTCTTTCAGCCTTTTGATCTTTACAAGGGTGTTTTCGATAAATTTTTGCCCGCCGAAACCGGGATTGACCGACATCAGCATTACCAGGTCCACATCAGCCAGTATGTCTTCCAGCACATAAACAGATGCATGCGGGTTGAGAACCACACCTGCTTTTAGTCCAAGTGCTTTAATGGCCTGGATGGAACGATGGAGGTGCTTGCAGGCCTCATAATGCACGCTGATAATATCAGCACCCACTTCCTTGAAGCGTTCCAGGTATCGGTCCGGCTCAACGATCATAAGATGCACGTCCAGGGGCTTTTTTGCATACTTCTTGATCTGTTTGATCACAGGGAAACCAAAGGAAATGTTGGGCACGAATACGCCATCCATTACATCTATGTGAAACCAATCGGCTTCGCTCTTGTTGATCATTTCAATATCTCTTTGCAAGTTTGCAAAGTCGGCCGAAAGGATGGAAGGTGCGATCAGGTGTGCCATGTTGTTTTTTTTTGTAAAAGTAAAAAAAAGGCATAAAAAAAGCGGGCTGCGCCCGCTTAATTTAACCCAAATAGGTTTTTAGTATCTTACTTCTTGAAGTATGCTTCAATCGCCTGATGGCTTTTTCCTTTATTTGTCTGACACGCTCACGTGTGAGGTCGAATTTTTCACCGATCTCTTCCAAGGTCATGGGGTGCTTGCTGTTCAGCCCAAAATACAGCCTGATCACGTCAGCTTCCCTGGGTGTGAGTGTTGAGATGGCCCTGTCGATCTCTTTTTTGAGAGATTCGTACAGAAGCTGTGATTCCGGTGTGCTGGATTCATCGCTTTTAAGCACATCATACATATTGTTATCCTCATCCTGTACCAAAGGAGCATCCATGGAGACGTGCCTTCCGGAGTTTTTCATGGATTCTTTTACCTCATTCTCGGTGATTTCGAGCAATGTGGCGATCTCGCCGGCATTTGGTTCGCGTTCATGCTCCTGCTCAAGTCGGGCATAAGCCTTATTGATCTTATTGATGGAGCCGATCTTATTCAGTGGCAGCCTTACAATTCTTGATTGTTCGGCAAGTGCCTGTAGGATCGATTGGCGGATCCACCAAACAGCATAAGAGATAAATTTAAAACCCCTGGTCTCATCAAAACGCTGAGCGGCTTTGATCAGTCCGAGGTTTCCTTCATTAATGAGGTCGGGAAGGCTGAGACCCTGGTTCTGGTACTGTTTTGACACAGAGACCACAAACCTGAGGTTGGCTTTGGTTAGTTTTTCCAGGGCGATTCGGTCTCCCTGTTTGATGCGCTGGGCAAGCGCTACTTCTTCGTCGGCAGTAATCAGTTCGACTTTTCCGATCTCCTGGAGGTATTTGTCAAGAGAAGCAGTCTCCCTGTTCGTAACCTGCTTAGTAATTTTTAGTTGCCTCATATACCAGTGTACATTATTAGTAGTTTTTACTTCACTGATTTGATATTGAGTTCCCGCGACCTGCTTACAGGCTGTTTAGTCTCGGGGGAATAACCCCGCCAGTGACTTTCTTATACGTAAAGCCATCGGCGGTGTTACACTATTTTATGAATTTTGTTGAGGTTTGGGCAGCAGTACTTTACGTGATAATTTCAGCTTTCCGGTCTTTGGATCCAGTCCGATAAGCTTCACTTCAAGTTCTTGTCCTACTTCCAGTACTTTCTCAACATCTTCGGTACGCTTCCAGTCGATCTCTGAAATATGCAGCAGACCGTCTTTACCGGGCATAATTTCGACAAAAGCACCGAAATTAGTGATGGTTTTCACTTTACCTTTATATACTTCACCCACTTCAGGAACAGCAATGATTCCCTTGATTCTTGCCTTCGCTGCTTCTATTGAAGGCTTGTTGGCAGAAGAAATGGAAACATGGCCAAATTCGCCTTCTTCTTCAATGGTGATAACCGTTTCGGTTGTTGCCTGGATATCCTGGATAATTTTCCCTCCGGGTCCGATGATGGCGCCAATGAATTCTTTGGGCACGATCATTTGCTCGATCCTTGGAACGAAAGGTTTATAGTCTTCGCGCGGTTCGCTGATGGTTTTGGCCATCTCCTTAAGTATGTGGATCCTTCCCTGGCGGGCTTGTTCAAGAGCCTCTTCAAGGATTGTATATGAGAGTCCGTCAACTTTAATGTCCATCTGGCAAGCAGTGATCCCATCATGGGTACCGGTTACTTTGAAGTCCATGTCGCCAAGGTGATCTTCATCACCAAGGATATCAGACAATACAGCATATTTTCCGCTTTCAGTGTCGGAGATAAGCCCCATTGCGATACCTGAAACGGGTTTTTTTATTTTCACACCAGCATCCATGAGCGACAATGTTCCACCACAAACGGTAGCCATCGATGATGATCCGTTTGATTCGAGGATGTCGGAAACGATCCTGATAGTGTATGGATTTTCTTCTTTGGGTGGGAGCATGCCTTTGAGGGCACGCAAGGCGAGGTTACCATGACCAACCTCACGGCGGCTGGTACCCATCATGCGTTTAGCTTCTCCTGTTGAGAATCCGGGGAAGTTGTAATGCAGCATGAATTTTGATTTTCCTGATACCACAGCTCCGTCGAGGATCTGTTCGTCCATCTTGGTTCCAAGTGTAGTCGTCACCAGTGATTGTGTTTCACCACGGGTAAAGATGGCAGAACCATGTGCTGAAGGCAGGTAGTTGATCTCACTCCAGATAGGCCTGATCTCATCAAGTTTTCGTCCGTCGAGGCGAATCCTGTCGTCGAGCACCACATTTCTTACAATCTCTTTGTGCATATCGTGGAAGAAGTTCTTTACATAGCCGGTTTTTTCTTCCTGCTCTTCTTCACTCATGCTTTCGATGAACTCATCGCGGATGGCTTTTCCCAGCTCGCTGCGTTCGTGTTTATTGTTGTTAAAGGTCTTTACAAGGGCCACCACTTTATCGTAAGTAGCATCTTTGATCCTTTTTTCAAGATCTTCATCCACTTCAACGGCTTCAGCTTCACGCTTCACCTTTGTTTTTTCTACCATGGCAGCAAGTTCGATTTGTGCCTGGCATTGTACTTTTATGGCTTCGTGGGCGACTTTCACGGCTTCCAGCATATCAGCTTCGGAAACTTCTTTCATTTCGCCTTCTACCATATTAATATTGTCCAATGTTGCTGCAACCATCAAATCAAGATCAGCTTCTTCAAGCTGTGAAAAAGATGGGTTTACAAGGATTTCGCCATTTACTCTGGCGACCCTTACTTCGGAGATTGGTCCACCGAAAGGGATGTCGGATACAGCGAGTGCTGATGATGCTGCAAGTGCAGCAAGTGCATCGGGAGGAGTATCAAGATCGCCTGATATCAGGCTGATCAGTACCTGTGTTTCAAAACGCCAGTTATCGGGGAAGAGCGGCCTGAGGGCACGGTCTACCAGTCGTGATGTGAGGATCTCCGCTTCGGAGGGCCTTGCTTCGCGTTTGAAAAATCCACCGGGGAATTTACCCGTAGCGGCATATTTTTCTTTGTATTCTACTGTTAATGGGAGGAAATCGAATCCGTCCCTTACTTCTTTGTTCGCTACTACCGTTGCCATCAGCATGGTGTCTCCCATGCGTACAACGACAGCACCGTCGGCCTGCTTTGCCAGCCTGCCGGTTTCAATTGAAATCGTTCTTCCGTCCTTCAGATCGAATGATTTCTCAATTCCTAATTTTGTCATGTGTGTGTTTAAAGTTTACGTCAGCATTGTACCAAAAAAAGGCAATCGTTGTTCAATTGCCTTTTTTATTATATCCGGAAGGAAGGAAAATTTATTTCCTGATTCCTAATTTCAAAATGATAGCACGATATCTTTCGATATCTTTTTTCTTTAGATAATCAAGCAGTCTCCTGCGTTTACCTACAAGAAGTACTAGCGACCTTCTGGTGGCTACATCTTTTTTATTAATTTTCAGGTGGTCTGTAAGGTGTTTGATACGGAATGTGAAAAGCGCAATCTGACCTTCAGCTGAGCCGGTATCGTATTCCGATTTACCATACTCCTTGAAAATTTCCT
>CAZASJ010000169.1:0-371 GCA_964487735.1 uncultured Bacteroidales bacterium
TAGATTTTAACACTCACCCTTTCCGGTGTATCAAGGAAAAAATCAATGCTTGTGATTGTTGCAAATGGGTTGGGATAACAATTCACGTCCATAGGCTGCATGGTCTTCGATATTCCACCTGTACTGTTCCCTGGAATATCAATGCCCAATCCCGTATTTTTTACATTGCCCCTGAATTTTGGCCATGGACTATTTGCTACACCGGTACTTCCTCCTTCTATAGCCAAAAGCTTCCCTTCGCCAGTTCCAATATACACGGTTCCATCACTGGCCAGGGCTGCTGGTGAATCAATCGAAAAACTGGATTGATATTCCCACTTCAGGCTCCCATCTAAATTCAGCGCATATACCTTTCTAATATACCATTCCAC
>CAZASJ010000169.1:381-4160 GCA_964487735.1 uncultured Bacteroidales bacterium
ACCGAGATGCAGCAGGTATTGTCTGAATATAACGACAAGAAGAACATTCCACAGGATCGGAAGCTCCCAGGTAAATCACATCATTGTCTCCAATAATCGCTCCCGTATTATCAAGAAAACCAAGATCCTCAGAAAACTGGTAGAACCACTTCTCAGTGCCATCCGGATTCAGTGCAAAAAATTTACCCGCATAACTTCCAAAGTATATAACACCCAAACTGTCAATTACCGGGGCTGACAAAACCATGGATCCTGCATCAAATTTCCATTTCTCACTCCCGTTGGAAGGATTTAAGGCATATAAATAATGATCCTTTGCTCCAATATAGATCGTGCCATCGGCTCCAATGGCCGGTGAAGATCTAAGATCATCCTCCATCTCCACACTCCACTTTAAGGTTCCATCTGCATTTAAGGCATAAAACATTGCATATCCGGCGATAAAAATCGTTCCATCAGAACTGATAGCAGGAGTTGCATAGCTGTTGCCAATATCTCCATAATTCCATTTTAAAGTTCCCTCCGGAGTATAAGCAGCAATACCCGTCGAAGATGGGAGGTAAATTGTACCGTCCTCACCAATGGCCGGAGAATTATCTACAACGATTCCGGCTTCGACCGACCACTTTAAAGTCCCATCAGGATTGATCGCAAAAAAGTTCGCTTTTTTTCCTGCATTCCAGTTTGAACTTGTAATATTAGTCCCAATATAGATGGTTCCATCGTCCCCAATTGCAGGTGTATTCCATGAAATTCCCAGGGTTTCAAATTCCCATTTGAAGCTACCATCGGGGTTGATTGCTGATAACTTTTCATTTTTTGAGCCCACATAAATGGTTCCATCATCAGCAATAGCAGTACATCCTCGTAAATCACCCTCGGTGTCGTACATCCACTTTAAGGTTCCCGGATCCTGAGCAGAGGTTAAAACTGCAATGCATAATGCTGTAATCGTAAAAATGTGTTTCATTAAAAATTATATAAAAGGTGAATAGCTTTATTTGAATCTGCCTGGCATGCCTCCAGGATTATGGGGTATAGATATGTTTTTCCAGCATGGCTAATAACAATTCCCGATCGATGGGTTTACTAATATAGTCGACACATCCTGCATCCAGGGCCCTTTGTTTATCATCCTCTGCAGCATAAGCTGTTTGCGCTATGATTTTGATACCAGGTTTTTGCTGTTTTATAAGGCGTGTGGCTTCGTAACCGTCAATATCAGGCAGGCGAATATCCATTAAAACTAAATCGGGCGATTGTGAAGTAGCCATTTGAACTGCCTCATAACCAGACTCGGCATGCATTATTTTGAGTTTGGTAGCGGAAAGAATTTCTTTAATATATGTAGTATTATACTGATCATCTTCAACTAAAAGTATTGTTTTACCGGTAAATTTATATGCTGATATTTTGTCAGGGGTGATTTGCTCAGTATTTGCTGCATCTGCCAATTTAATGGGGATTGAAAAGAAAAAGCTTGTCCCTTTTCCCACCTCAGATTCCAGCCATATCTCTCCGCCCAGCAATTCAACTAGGCCCCTGGCTATCGAAAGGCCCAAACCAGTTCCGCCAATCAAAGCGCTGTTGGGTTGATCAATTCGTGCAAAACGATCAAATATTATTTCCTGTTTATCTACCGGGATCCCAATTCCTGTGTCGGACACATAAAAGATTAAATTCTGATTTCTATCAAACTTACAGCCAGCTTCAATTTTCCCACTACTGGTAAACTTGAAAGCATTGCTTAAAAGGTTGGTGAAAATTTGAACCAATTTGGTCCGGTCTGTAACAATAGCATTTAGTGAAGGGTCGTCAGGAGCTTCTAAAGAAAATTTGATGTGCAGCTTACCGGAACGTTTTCGATATCCATAAAAAAATGCGCTTAGTTCAGTAAAAATCTCATTCAGATTACCCGCTTCATTATTTACAGTCAATTGACCAGATTCGATTATTGAGATATCCAGAATATCATTTATGATTTCAAGAAGGTCTTTACTACGCTGGGATATGATTCCCGAGTACTCCGCCAGTTTTGGCTTATCTTCAAAACAATCGACCAGCAATGAAGAGAATCCAATGATCGCATTCATGGGCGTTCGTATCTCATGACTCATGTTTTGAAGGAAGGCTGTTTTGAGCCGATCGCTTTCTTCAGCTCTTTCCTTGGATCTGATTAACTCCTCTTCAACCTGCTTGCGATATGTAATGTCGTAAATAATAGAATGAATTATATCCTTCTCATCTATTTCTATAACACTACTTAATACTTCAACATCTCTGATTGAACCATTTTTCAGCAGGTGCTTGAATTCAAATTGGTTTTCTTTTTGAGATTTTATATTCTCAATCTTAATATTTATTTCATCCGGCGGGAGCATATTGATTTGGGATATTTTCATCCCTTTAAGCTCTTCCCGTGTCCATCCATAATAGACGCTGGCAGATTTATTGGCATCAACAATGGCTCCATCACTCGGATCGATTAGTAATTTCACTGCCAAATGATCTTCAAATAAACGGCGAAACTTCTCTTCGCTCTTCAACAGGGTCTTTTCGGCCTTTTTCCTTTTCCCTTCAAGCTTTAAAACATTACGCACTCTCGCAAGTGAGTAGAAAAAATACGCGATCGTAATAAATAAGAGGGAAAAAACCAGGATTAATCGATTTCGAAAACGGGCAATGGCAGCATATATATCTTTTTCCTGATAGGAAATAAGGATGGTCCAATAAGTATTCCCGAGTGGAGAACGAAAAAAGGTGATATACTGTCCATATGATTTAGTCTTACCAGATTTTACAGCCGCATTATGATTTCCTTTGACGGTGCCACTGCTTTGGGATTTAATTTTTTCAATCAATTCTATGCCTGGCCCATCATCACTCATATTTGCAAGCATAGGTTTACCAATATGCCCGGAAAACGGGCAGTATATTTCGACCCCTTTTTCACTCAGAAGCCATACATTACCCGTCCCCCGATTCTTGATATTTCCAAGATAAAGTTTACCCAGTTTATCAATTTGGATTAAAATTGCAAGACTCCCGGCAAACACTTTTTCCTTAAAAACAGGAACATGTAAAGCAATTGCGAGGTATCCCTGCGCGGACATAAACACGTCGCTAATCACCGGTTGTTGAGTAGCAGCAACCTGACTAACATGATTTTGATATGAAATATTATTGCCAATAACCGATTGCTTAAAAGGAGCTGTATACCTGAGAATTCCATCCGCATCAACTCTTGTAACAGCCTCAATAGCTGCCTTATGAGCATTATAGTAGCTGGACAATAATTCTTCGCCTGCCTCCGTAAAATCGATTATATCTTTGAATTCCGATAAAAACGCGAGTCCTGACTTTTGCTCCTCAAAGAAAGAATTCATTCCCTGGGATGCTGTCCTGGCCAACATTAACTGTTCATTATTAAACTCCTCTATTGTTTTGTCCTTAATATCTTCATAAAACAGGTAGAGAATAAAAAAAAATACAGCCAAGACAGCTGGCATCAAGAGATCCCGTGCCGATAAGTTCAATTTTGTCAATTTCGCAACCTATTATATAATCCTGCTCAGTGTTCTGCCATAAAATATCACTTGCTAAAATAAAGATTTGAATTGATGATATTCCAATCACTTCATGTTTTTTATACTATTTTCTTGGCAGGCCTGAAACATCAAGTTTGGTATTTGGTACGCCCATATCCTTGGAGTCTTTGATGGTGAGGATGATATCATTAAAATCGTGATCACAACCACTGTTGTTCACCTTTATATCCT
>CAZASJ010000170.1:0-4016 GCA_964487735.1 uncultured Bacteroidales bacterium
CCGAAGCTTTTCATCCTTCGCCACGGCTTCGGATGATGAAAAGCGAAGGTGAAGTGCCGAATGCCGAATGCCGAGTTCGTAGTTCGTAGTTCGTAGTTCGTAGTTCGTAGTTCAAAGTTCCGATATCTTATCTATAAGCCCTCTCAATATGCTGAAAAAGAGAAATTCTGAAAAGTGGATTCATGATTAAACCCAAACACCTTCGGACTTCTGCTAAACTAATTGTAAATTAACTCAACATCCCGAAAAAGCAGAATTCTTTGAATTCATTGTTTTTCGTGAATCCTCGATCCCGAGAACTCGGGATCGGGACTCAAACTTATAAAGCTAATTTATAATAAATCTACCCGGTTCAGCGTATAATAATGCATAAATTTGCAGCCGCATAAATCAATTGAAACTATTAACTTAACATCAATAAAAATGAAAAAAATACAAATGGTTGATCTGCGTAGCCAGTACCTCAAAATTAAAGATGAGGTAGATGCAGGAATTCAGGAAGTGATTGATTCCTGTGCTTTTGTGAACGGACCCGCTGTTCATGGTTTTCAGGCAGACCTTGAATCCTACCTGGGTGCTAAACACGTGATCCCATGTGCAAATGGAACGGATGCATTGCAGGTTGCAATGATGGCCCTTGGCCTCAAAGAAGGTGATGAAGTCATTACTACATCTTTTACATTTATTGCTACTGCCGAAGTGATCGCCCTTCTGGGCCTGACCCCCGTTCTTGTTGATGTTGAACCCGACACTTTCAATATTGATCCGAAAGCTGTTGAGAATGCGATTACCCCTAAGACAAAAGCAATTGTCCCTGTGCACCTCTTTGGCCAGTGTGCCAATATGGAAGCTTTGCAGGAGCTTGCTGACAAGCACGGGCTTTTCATCATCGAGGATGCATGCCAGGCCATTGGTGCAGACTATATTTTCGACAATGGAACAAAGAAAAAAGCCGGAACCATTGGTGATGTCGGATGTACATCCTTTTTCCCATCCAAAAACCTGGGTTGCTATGGCGATGGTGGAGCGATCTTCACCAACGACGATAAACTTGCTGAAGAAATGAGGTCCGTCGTAAACCATGGAATGAAAGTACGCTACTACCACGACATTATTGGAGTTAACTCCAGGCTTGATAGTATACAGGCAGCAATCCTGAGAGTGAAACTGAAATATCTTGACCAATACGCAACAGAAAGAAACAGGGCTGCCGACCATTACAACAATGCCTTTAAAGATTATCCGCAACTGAAAACACCTGTAAAGTGGGATAAATCAACCCATGTATTCCATCAGTATACGCTGGTAACAGAAGGCATCGACAGGGCTGCATTGCAAGCATACCTGATGGGCAAAGATATCCCGGCCATGATCTACTATCCGGTGCCATTGCATATGCAAAAAGCATATCTCGACCCAAGGTATAATGAAGGAGATTTCCCTGTTACAGAAATGCTTTCTGAAAAAGTTATCTCTCTGCCTATGAGCACCGAAATGGATGATGAGCAGCTTGAATATATCACTTCGTCTGTTATTGAATTTTTGAAGAAATAAAATATCCCTTTTTAAGATCAGCACAACACCCGACACCCAACACTATATTTTTCGTATCTTGCGTTAGAAATTAGTTATGAAAATATTAGTTACAGGCGGAACAGGCTATATAGGATCGCATACGGTTGTAGAATTACAACAAAATGAGTTTGATGTTGTCATTGCCGATAACCTTATCAATTCTGAAAAAAGTGTTCTCAATTCAATTGAAAAGATCACAGGGATCAGGCCTGCCTTTGAGGAAACGGATCTGAGCGACGCCCAGCAAACTGCCACTTTATTTGATGCACATTCTGACATTGATGCTGTCATCCATTTTGCAGCATTAAAAGCCGTAGGCGATTCGGTGAATCGGCCCCTCGAATATTATCGAAACAACCTTTTCGGCCTGATAAACATCCTGACGGAGATGAAGAAACATGGAATATGGAATTTCGTTTTTTCCTCCTCCTGTACGGTTTACGGGCAAGCTGATATACTCCCTGTAAAGGAAAGCACTCCCAGAAAAGATGCTGAATCGCCCTATGGGAATACCAAGAAAATAGCTGAAGATATCCTGGAAGATTCAGTAAAGTCAAGCAACTTGAAATGCATTGCCCTACGCTACTTCAATCCCATTGGCGCACATCCAAGTGCGTTGATCGGTGAGTTGCCAATCGGAGTACCTGATAATCTCATTCCCTATGTTACCCAAACGGCCATCGGGATCAGGGAAAAGATGAGGGTCTTTGGGAACGATTACAATACCAAAGATGGGACACCCATCAGGGATTATATCCACGTTGTTGACCTTGCGGGAGCACATGTCATCGCTTTAAAAAGGATGCTTGAAAACAATCAGAAATCATCATGGGAAATCTTTAACCTGGGCACTGGAAATGGCTTTAGTGTTTTAGAGGTTATTCAATCCTTCGAAAAAGTATCGGGATTAAAGCTAAACTATGAAATTACCGGCAGAAGAGCAGGCGATATTGAAAAAGTTTGGGCCGACACAAGCTATGCCAATGAGGAACTGGGCTGGAAGGCGAAGCGTAATCTCGACGAGATGACCGCCTCAGCCTGGAAATGGGAATTGGCACTGAAAGAAAATAAGAAATAAAATAACATCATATGAAATCTTTGCTCATTACCGGCGGCGCCGGATTTATTGGTTCTCATCTCGTTCGACTAATGGTGAACAAATATCCGGATTATCGCATCATCAATCTCGACAAACTCACTTATGCCGGCAATCTCGAAAATCTTCTGGATGTAGAGAAAATGCCAAATTACCTCTTTGTAAAAGCCGACATTACCGATGCAGAAGCCGTTCATAAGGTTTTTGAAGAATACGATATTGATGGAGTAATCCATCTTGCTGCTGAATCACACGTTGACAGATCCATTACAAATCCCACTGAATTCATTTATACCAATATCGTGGGTACAGTAAACCTGCTCAACGCAGCCAGGCATCAGTGGAAAGATAAAATGGATGGCCATTTGTTCTATCATGTTTCAACAGATGAAGTATATGGATCGCTGGGCGATACAGGATTGTTTACCGAAAGTACTTCCTACGATCCCCGCAGTCCGTACTCAGCATCCAAAGCCAGTTCCGATCATCTTGTGAGGGCTTATCACCATACCTTCAAGCTTCCTGTTGTGATCTCAAACTGCTCAAATAATTATGGTGGTTATCAGTTCCCTGAAAAGCTCATCCCACTGATGATACACAATATCAAAAACAGCAAACCACTGCCTGTATACGGCAAGGGCCTGAACGTCAGAGACTGGCTATATGTTCTGGATCATGCCTCAGCCATTGATCTTATCTTTCACAAAGGTAAATTAGGAGAAACATACAACATAGGTGGCAATAATGAATGGCGCAATATCGATCTGGTTCTGCTATTATGCAAAATCATGGACCAAAAGCTGGGCCAGGAAGTTGGCACCTCAGAAAAACTGATTACCTATGTAACCGACAGGGCCGGACATGACCTGCGATACGCCATCGACTCATCCAAACTGCAAAATGAACTTGGCTGGGAACCTTCACTCCAATTTGATGAAGGACTGGAAAAAACAGTTGAGTGGTACCTTGATAATGATGAATGGCTCAACAATGTCACTTCCGGTGATTATCAGAAGTATTACGATAAAATGTACAGGGACAGGTAGTGTTGAAGGCTATTTAAATGGTGATGTTGGTTTCTGGTCACTGGTTTCTGGTCACTGGTTTCTAAATTCAATTCATAATCCAGTGCCTCCTCTGTAGTTTTAACGAAAGAGGATAATCCACTGTGTCCTCTGTAGCTTTAGCGAAAGAGGATAATCCATAATCATTGGGATACTGGATACTGGATACTGGATACTGGATGCTGGATGCTGGATGAAAAAACACTGAAACACTGGAACACTGAATCCTTACTCCGGCATTACTGCACTGGATGTAATAATATCCCTTTTTACTTTTTTCA
>CAZASJ010000171.1:0-1246 GCA_964487735.1 uncultured Bacteroidales bacterium
ATCTAAGATCGGATATTGGATATTGGATATTTGATGTTATGGTAGATTGAGGATAGGAGATCGGAAATACAATGTTCCTTGTTACTTGTTCCATGTTCTTTATTCGTTATTCTTTATTCCCTACCTTGCTCTTCGAAATGAAATGTAGAAGAGTTCTTTATTCCCCGTAACACTGAAACACTGGAACACTGGAACACTGGAACACTGAAACCACCAAGTCCTCGGGGCACGCACTGGAACTAGATACTGGTCACTTGCCTTGCTCTCCGAAATGAAATGAAGGAGCGTTCTTTATCCCAATATTTCTTTCATTCTGGAACCAAGATCTGCCGGTGAGTCCACCACATGAACACCACAATCGCGCAGGATCTCTTTTTTGGCTTCGGCAGTGTCGGCTTTTCCGCCGATAATGGCACCTGCATGGCCCATAGTACGTCCTTTGGGAGCAGTTGCACCTGCAATAAAGCTTACCACCGGTTTGGTGCCGTTTTCTTTGATCCAGTATGCAGCATCGGCTTCCATATTCCCGCCGATCTCACCGATCATCACAATGCCCTTGGTTTCAGGGTCGTTCATGAAAAGTTGAACAGCATCTTTGGTCGTGGTCCCAATGATGGGGTCGCCACCGATACCGATGGCAGTGGTCTGACCTAAGCCGATCTTTGTCAATTGGTCAACAGCTTCATAGGTAAGGGTTCCTGAGCGTGAAACGATGCCAATACATCCTTTTTTATGAATAAAACCCGGCATAATGCCCACCTTGGCTTCACCGGGAGTGATCACACCGGGGCAATTGGGCCCCACCAGGCGGCAATCCTTGTCTTTGAGGTATTCTTTAACCCTGATCATGTCGGCAGTAGGAATGCCTTCGGTGATGCAGATGACCACCTTGATGCCGGCATCGGCCGATTCCATGATCGCATCGCCTGCAAAGGCCGGCGGGACAAAGATCACAGATACATCCGCTCCGGCCACTTTAACTGCATCCGAAACAGTATTGAAAACCGGACGTTCGAGATGTGTAGTACCTCCTTTACCGGGGGTGACCCCTCCTATTACATTTGTACCATATTCAATCATCTGGCTTGCATGGAAAGTACCTTCTTTACCTGTAAACCCCTGTACCACTACTCGTGAATCTTTGTTAACCAATACACTCATGTTGTTTGCTGTTTAATTAGGATTGGCAAATATAATAATTTTTAGTATTGGGTGTTTAATGATTCAATTCACTTAGGTACTTGGT
>CAZASJ010000171.1:1346-3706 GCA_964487735.1 uncultured Bacteroidales bacterium
GGTACTTGGTACTTGGTACTTGGTTCCTGGAACTAGGAACTAATGTCGTATATTTGTAAAGCTAAATCCTAAATATCACTTCCATTGGCTAAACTAAACACAAACGATACCATCTGCGCCCTGGCCACTCCTCCGGGAAGTTCAGCCATAGCTGTACTACGGGTTTCCGGTGAGGGAACATTTAAGGTGACTGAGAAA
This sequence comes from uncultured Bacteroidales bacterium, assembly GCA_964487735.1. GTDB lineage: Bacteria > Bacteroidota > Bacteroidia > Bacteroidales > B18-G4 > B18-G4. Next base: position 1,545 of record CAZASJ010000171.1, read on the forward strand.
GTGTTTAAGGCAAAAAAGAAAGGCTTTAAAATAGATGATGCAGAAAGCCACACTTTGCATTATGGAACCATCGCCAATGATGATGAGATCATCGATGATGTATTGCTTTCGGTTTTCAGAAACCCACATTCCTACACCGGTGAAGATGCCATTGAGATCTCCTGTCATGGTTCGGCCTATATTGTGCAGAAGGTGCTGGCATTGTTGCTGAAATCGGGATGTAGGATGGCCCAGCCCGGAGAATTCACCCTTCGTGCTTTTCTGAATGGGAAGCTTGATCTTTCGCAGGCCGAAGGTGTAGGCGACCTGATCGCATCCAACTCCAGGGCATCGCATAAGCTGGCCATTGAACAGATGCGGGGCGGATTTAGCAAGAAGATCAGTGCCCTGAGAGACCGTTTGATGCAATTTGCATCCTTGATCGAGCTTGAATTGGACTTCAGTGAGGAAGATGTTGAATTTGCCGACCGCACAGCATTGAATAAATTGCTTGCAGAGATCAAGGATGAAGTTACACTCCTGGCCGATTCTTTCGAGGCAGGCAATGTATTGAAAAGCGGTGTCCCGGTGGCGATTATTGGTGCCCCCAATGTGGGGAAATCCACTTTGTTGAATGCCATACTCAATGAAGAGAAAGCCATTGTATCCGAGATTCCGGGGACCACCAGGGATGCCATTGAAGATACCATTGTTATAGATGGCCTGGCTTTTCGGTTTATTGACACAGCAGGCTTGCGCGAAACGGGCGATAAAATCGAGAGCATCGGCATCGAGCGCACCTATGAAAAGATCCGGCAGGCGAAAGTAATTTTATATTTGTTCGACATCAACGATACCGATTGCCTGGAGGTGAAGGAAAAGCTTGAAGAATTTAAACGGCAACTTGGTGAGGATGGCATGAAAGAGAAGCATTTTATCCTGATCGCCAACAAGATCGACCACCTGGTGGAGATGCCGAAGCACTTTAAGGAAATGCTTGAATTTGAATGCATTTTTGTCTCCGCGAAGCGAAAAGAGAACATTTTTATGATCTCCGACAGCCTTGTAAAAGCCATTTCTGCGGATACTGAGCATGAAGGAGTGATTGTTTCCAATGCACGGCATTTCGAAGCATTGAAGGGTGTTTTAACTGCCATCGAAAGCATCGATGCCGGATTCAGGAACGGCCTCCCCTCCGACCTCATCGCCACCGACATCCGTCAGGCACTCTTTCACCTGGGGGAGATCAGCGGTGAGATCACAAATGATGAGCTGCTGGGGAATATTTTTAGCAGGTTCTGTATTGGAAAGTGAATAAGACTCAGTTTTTACAAGCAAAGCGAAGTAAAAACTGTTAGTCGAATTCATCCTGAGGAGCGCAGCGAGGAAGGATATCCTGGCCGTTACTTGTTACCAGTCGCTGGTTCCTGGTTTTAATTCAACTCCAAAACCCTTGCATTTTAGCTCACTACTTGAGTTTGGTTTTCATTTATTATTGCTACATTGCATATGAATTAAACCAATACCAGCATGAAACTAGAAGCAATCCTGGAGAAGCTAAATTCCATTGAAAAGAATTCATTCCTGAAAGTTGTTGAAAATATTACAACTAGCGATCCTAAGCAGAAGAAAGAAATAGAGAAGATCCTGAGTGATACGAATACCGATCTAAAAAAAAGTGATAACAGGAATATTGCCAAGATCTTCAACCTGATTGAAATTGAATATAATGAGTATCTGAAAGAGGAGTTTACAAATGTTTCATCCCAACTCGATATCTTAATAGACATTTTGGTTAGAGATGGGAATTGTATCATGTCCCGTGAATGGCTCGATACTCTTTATACCAGGGAACTTAAAAAAATTAAAGCCAAGGTTAAATCCTTTGAGACGCTGCTTAAAGAAGGAAGTAGGGAGATTCCTCCTGAACGAATCCGTGACTATAAAATTTACAAAAACTGTCTCCATACAGCTTATTGGAATGATGAGCTCAATAATCAGGATTGTAAAATTTCAGATGATGAGCTTTCAATTCTTGTAACATTGGCTAAAGAATTAGGCTTATCTCAAGAAGAAGTCAAACTTATTAATTACTCAATTATACCACTCAACAAACTTGATATTGATACATGGACCCACTCTACTTCGGTCCCCTTGACACCCCAAAAAACCTCTTCCTCTTT
>CAZASJ010000172.1:0-3593 GCA_964487735.1 uncultured Bacteroidales bacterium
TCATGGCTCATAAAAAAGGTGCCGGTAGTTCAAACAACGGTCGTGAATCAGAAAGTAAACGACTAGGTGTAAAAATTTATGGCGGACAATTTGCCAAAGCCGGCAATATCATCATCCGCCAAAGAGGAACGGTTCATTACCCCGGTCTTAATGTAGGAATGGGAAAAGACCATACACTCTTCGCACTTACTGATGGTAAGGTTGAATTCAGAAAAAGAAGAAACAACAGATCTTATGTCAGTGTTGTCATTGAAGAGACTGAAAGCAAATAATAATTGACGTTTTTCGTAAAAAAATTATAATCCTCTTCGGTTCCCGGGGAGGATTTTTTGTTCCCGAATACTTCGTCTAAAGCATTGTTTTATATTTTTGACAAAAAAATTCGCATGCTGCAATTAAATACCATTAAAGAAAACCCTCAAAGGATCGTTGAACTGCTCCGGATTAAGAATTTCGATGCAGAGGCCCTGATCAACGATATTATTGAACTTGATCAGAACCGGAGGGAAACACAAAAAAAACTCGACGACGATCTTGCAGAAGCAAATAATCTTGCGAAGCAGATAGGCATCCTGTACAAAAGCGGAAAAGCAGACGAAGCCAATTTGCTCAAAGAAAAGACTGCTTCACTTAAAAAAGAAACCCAGGCAATGGGCATCACGCTGGAAGAGATAAAAAAACAGCTTGATGATAAGCTGGTGCAGCTTCCCAATGTGCCCCATGCCAGTGTCCCGGCAGGGAAAAGCGATGCAGACAATGAGCAGCTGGAAATAAAGGACTTTAAAGTTGAGCTTCCGGAAAATGCCCTGCCTCATTGGGAACTTGCAAAAAAATACGATATCATCGATTTCGACCTGGGGTCAAAAGTCACCGGTGCCGGATTTCCATTTTACAAAAATGCAGGTGCCCGCCTACAGCGTGCTTTGATAAACTTTTTCCTGGAAGAAGCCATTAAAGCCGGTTATGAAGAATATCAGCCGCCGCTGTTTGTGAATGAAGACTCAGCTTACGGTACAGGCCAACTTCCTGATAAAGAAGGGCAAATGTATCATATGGAAGAAGATAATCTCTATGCCATTCCAACAGCTGAGGTTCCGATCACCAATATTTACAGGGATGTGATCCTCGACAGAAATGATTTCCCTATAAAGAATGCTGCCTATTCGAATTGCTTCAGGCGTGAAGCAGGATCATATGGAAAAGATGTGCGTGGACTGAACAGATTGCATCAATTTGATAAAGTGGAGATCGTTCAGATCAGTCATCCCGACAAATCATATGAAGTATTGGAGGAAATGCGCAATCATGTTGCTTCCCTTCTTGAAAAGCTGCACCTCCCCTATCGCATACTGAAACTTTGCGGTGGCGATATCAGTTTTACTTCTTCATTAACCTACGATTTTGAAGTGTATTCTGCTGCTCAAAAAATGTGGCTTGAAGTAAGTTCAGTTTCCAATTTTGAGGCCTTCCAGTCGAACAGGCTTAAGCTTCGCTTCAGGGATGAAGACGGTAAGACAAAGCTTGCCCATACACTAAACGGAAGTGCTCTGGCGTTACCAAGAATAGTTGCTGCACTGCTTGAAAACAACCAAACAGCATCCGGAATTAAGATCCCTGAAGCCTTGCAGTCATATACAGGATTTGATATCATCTCCTGAGAGGAGCTTTTCCGGCCAATAAAATCATACAAATAGTTCGCCCATCCTTCATGAGGTTTTTAATACATATCCTATTTGCAATAAGCCTGCTTGGCGGGTTCAATCCTGCAATTGCCCAGGTTCAGTTGCAAAATGCCCAGCCTTCGCAAAACCAAAACAGGGAAGCCCAGCGACTTGGCATTCAATACTATCAGAACCGTGATTTTGTTAAGTCACTTGAGGTATTTTCTGTTCTTTACAGTCAAGAGCCATCGCAGATCAATTATACCTACTACCTCTATTCTCTCCTTGAATTATCAGAATACAAGGAAGCTGAGAAACTTGCAAAAAAACATGCAAAGAACAATCCCGGCCAAATGCGCTACCAGATAGATATAGGTTTCATTTATCTGAGTGCTTCAGAACCGGAAAAAGCAAAAAAGAAGTTTGAAGATGTGATCGATCGCTTGCCGGCCAATGTTTCAGAGATCATGCAGGTAGCCAATGCATTTAATGTTCGCAACCAGACGGAATATGCCATTCAGGTTTACCTGAAGGGGAGGGAGCTCATGGGTGATGAGTACAATTTCGATTTGGAATTGGCCAATATGTATGAGCGAAATGGCAACTACCCGCAAATGATAGAAACCTTCCTGGATCATCTGGAAAAACATCCGGAAGCCCGGGAGAACATTCAAAACCGCTTGCAATCTGCCCTTACCCGCGATATTGATAACAGCCTGCCCGATATACTGCATGAAATCCTGCTCATACGATACCAGGAATCGCCTGATAAGGTTTATTTAAACGAACTTTTGCTTTGGTTTTCACTTCAGCAAAAGGACTTTGCCTTTGCATTGGTCCAAGCCAAATCCCTCGACAGAAGGTTTAATGAAGAAGGCTATCGGATACTTGAAATCGCTGATCTGGCCCTCAATAACAGGGACTATGATGCAGCTCTGGAGTCCTATGAGTACATCATGAACAAAGGAAGAAATGCCAGCTTGTATTTGAACGGGCTCATTGGTTTCCTGGAAACCAGGTATCAGCAAATATCTGGCAATATCAGTATTGAGAGAGAAGATATGCTCAAGCTGGAAATGGCTTATCATGAAGCATTGGACGAATTCGGAGTCCATCAGCAAACCATCCAATTGTTAAGAGATCTGGCACATATACAGGCCTTTCACCTTGACAATGAAGTTGAAGCCATCGAAAACCTCTTACTGGCCATTGACGTTCCCGGTCCGGAAAGCATTTCCAGGGCACAATGTAAGCTGGAACTCGCTGACATATACCTGTTTATATCAGAAGTATGGGAGGCAACACTCTTATATTCCCAGGTAGAAAAAACATTCAAGAATGAGCCCATCGGCCATCTTGCCAAACTCAAAAATGCAAGATTGACCTATTATATTGGCGAATTCTTCTGGGCAAAGGCACAACTGGATGTGCTCAAAGCGGCTACATCAAAACTGATCGCCAATGATGCACTGGAGCTTTCCTTGTTCATTTCTGACAATATTGAGGCAGACAGCAGCTATGCCGGGCTCAGGCTTTTCTCAAAAGCAGAGTTGTTGCTTTATCAGAATAAACTGGATGAAGCCTTTCTTACCCTCGACTCCATAAATCTTTTAAGTACCTGGCATCCACTATTTGATGAGGTCTTGTATAAAAAGGCCGAAATATGGATCCAACAGGGCAATTTCAACGAAGCTGACAGCCTCTTACAAGCGATCAGCACTTCATATCCGGATGATATTCTGGGCGATGATGCCATTTTTCTTCGCGCCAAGCTGCATGAAGAAGTGCTGAATGATCCGGAACAGGCCATGGAATTATACCAGAAGATCCTGACACGTTATCCTGGCAGCATCTATACGATTGAGGCGAGAAAAAAATTCAGGAGCCTAAGAGGAGACGGGATTTGATACCGGCTATATGATTATGGATTAT
>CAZASJ010000173.1:0-3539 GCA_964487735.1 uncultured Bacteroidales bacterium
ACTTCAGACTTCTAATGCGTCTTCGTCATCGTCTCAGGAATTACAAGAATGAAGTTTGCAATGCCTTCATTTTCTTCCTCAAGGCCATCCAGTAATTCCTGTTCAACACTTGCAATGCTCATGATTTTAAGCCCCGGCCTGTACTGGTTCAGGTACCACATAATGCCTTCAAAATTATTGCTGTGATAGGTTCCGTGGTAATGGATAAATGCTTTTCCTTCCTGAAGGTTCTCAAGGATGAAGTGAGCCATGGTGGCATCTTTGATGGCCTGTGCTTTTGGGAAATTATCCGTGCTGTGTCCACCCATACCGGCACCCATTTCCATCATTGCCTTATATCCTGGTAATTCAGCGTCGTAAGGGATGGGTAGCGGAGCGAAGAACATTTTGGCGTGATCATCCAGTTCATCCAATCCTTCAAATCCTTTGCTAAATACCACAGAAGCATATCTCCTAGGAACATTCGTGGCAATAAAAGGAATGTTATTCTCTTTTGCGAGCTCAACCAATGGTTTATAATCGGTTTCATAGTTGGGCCATAAGCGTGCCTGTGATTCAAAGCTTTTGGTACTGATTTCGCCATGAATATATTCATCAAGGATCAGTTGACCGTCTCTTTCAAACATTTCGGCACCAAATATCAGCTGATCGCCTTTTTCCAGAAACAGGTCATTGCTAAGTTCATACTGAAGCCAGTGGCAAATGGGGTTGTTATGCAATTCGCCAAAAAGGATGACATCCGCATCCATGGCTTCACGGAAGAGCTTTGCATAGGATACTTTCTTCCCTTTTTGGTCGAAAATGCGGAATGCTTCTTTATCTGCTTTCATCGCCATGAGTGCAAAAGCGATCAGGATGAGGGGGAGTATTCTTTTTTTCATGTAATGAGATGTTTGTATTTTTTTCGGATGTCTTCACCGATGGCAACTGCCTGGCCATATTCATCGATCCTGACAAATGTAATGGTCGTTGAACAAACAAGTTCCTCGTTGTGTGCGGCAAAGTTAAAGCGCCTGGCTTCGAGTTTGATCTCCAGTGAAGACCTTCCCATTCGGCTCACTTCTCCATAAATGCGGATGTGGTCATTTACCTTAACAGGTTTCTTAAATACAACTTCATCCATTTTCTGGGTGATCATGTAGGGGGTGCAGCAAACGGAAGCCGAATAGGTTCCACCTGCCTCATCCAGCCATGCCAGCATCTTGCCTCCAAAGAGGTTGTTATATATGCCGATATCGCCGGTTTTGCATATCTGGGAGGATACCAGGTCCATCTTAATCCTTTCGTTTTAGTTCTTCTGCATGAAACATCAGGGGCAGCAAGGCTTCTACCGTGTCAACAGCAAGGATAGGTCCCTTTTCACCTTTCATGATAACGCGAATGGGACTTTTCTGCAGAATCTGATATTCAGACATTACCTGTCGACAGCTTCCGCAGGGTGATACTGCTTCTTCAATAATGAAATCATCTGATCTGGCAATGATAGCAATGGTCTCTATGGCTGCATCGGGGTATTGCGACTTTGCATAGAACATAGCCACTCTTTCAGCGCATAATCCAGAAGGATAAGCCACATTTTCCTGATTATTCCCCGTCACTATTTTTCCGTTTGAAAGCTTTAATGCTGCTCCAACCCTGTAATGGGAATACACAGCATAGGCATTATTCAGGGAGTCTTCTGCCAATTGCATTAAATGACGATCTGCTTCCGATAAACCTGCGATAGCGTCGTACTCTTCGAGTATGATCTGAATCTTCTTTTTGACCATTGCTTAGAAATAGATAGTATATTATACAGAGAAATACGGGAAACAGTTACATTAACCGCGACCATTGTCCTTTGGATCGCCTTTTTCGGCTTTATCCTCTGTATAGCTTCCGTCAAGGACCGATTGATATATTGCGGGATCTTCAAGGACCTTGATGGCTCTGTTTATTTCAGGATCATCATGCAGTGATGCCCTGATCTTGCCTTCCTGGTAATAGTAACGTGATACGATCTCCAATTTCAGCAGTTCGCTGATCTCATCCTTATAGGTGACCAGGTCTTCTTCTTTATTATGCATCATGGCTTTATGAAGCAATTCATACTGTTCAGCGATTGCCTCGTAAGTTCCTTCTGCCTCAGAGGTTTCTTTCAGTTCATTGAGTTTCTCTTCGCATGCAGTTGTATAGTCATAATCCTTATCCGCCAGGAAATCGACAAAGTCCTGGTAAATCTCATCTGTGATAATGAAATCTTCAGCCTGCGGGATTTCAGGGTTTTCAATTGCAAATTTGGTAGCAAAATCAAAAATGAGATATTTTGTAAACAAACTGGTGATGATCCTTGAGTACCTGCGTGGTGACATCTTGATGTCGGGCTCAATACCACCACCATCATATACAAGCCTGCCATTTTTGGTTTTGAACTCATTCACAAGTGAATCAGGGATCTTGCTATAATATCCGTCTTCATCTTTCATTGAATAATCAATGGCTTGTATGCACCTGCCGGAGGGGATGTAGTATTTGGCAACAGTGATCTTCATTTGTGAGTTATAGCTTAAGGGGATCACATTTTGCACCAGTCCTTTTCCAAATGATCTCTGCCCAAGGATTACACCCCTGTCCAGATCCTGTATGGCACCTGCAACAATCTCAGAGGCAGAAGCAGAGTGTGCGTTGATAAGGACTATGAGGGGAATTTTAGGATCAATGCCGTTAAAACGTGTGTAATGATCCTGGTTTTTATCTTTCAGCCTGCCTTTGGTACTAACTACAAGCGCTCCCTTATCTACAAAGATGTTGGTAATGTTTACCGCTTCTCCAAGAAGTCCGCCACCATTGTTCCTGAGGTCGAGGATTACACCCTTGAGGGGATTGTTGTTTTTTAATTCGACATAAGCATCTTTTACTTTGTTCCCAGCTTGTTGCGTAAAGCCGCTAAGCTTGATATATCCAATATTTTTGTTGAGCATTCCGTAATATGGAATGTCCTTAATCGTAATATTCTGCCTTGTGATCTCAAAATCCAGTGGCGATTCGGCATTGTCTCTTTCTACACTGATTTTGATACTGGTTCCGGGTTGGCCTTTCAGGAATTTACTCACCTCATCCGATGGTTTCCCAACCATGTTCTCTCCATTGATGCTGATCACCCTGTCGCCGGCCTTTAATCCGGTTGTTTGAGCCGGATAGCCTTCATATGGCTCGGAGATAATAACATAGTCACCATTTTTGTGAATAAGCGAGCCAATCCCACCATATTGTCCCGTGGTGATCATACGGTAATCTTCGATCTGTGATTCAGGGATGTAAACGGTATATGGATCCAGTGTTTCTAACATGGATTCAATTCCGCCTACCATAAGCTCACCCGGATTGATTTCATCTACATAGCTTTTATTCAGCTCATTATACATAGAAATGAATATCTCGAGATTTTTAGATATCTCAAAATTATTTTCATTCTGTGCCTGCAGGTTCAGGGAAATAAATAAGATAAAAAATATGCCGATCAGGGATGACCTTAAGAATGTTTTAGTGATCATTTTGAT
>CAZASJ010000174.1:0-3328 GCA_964487735.1 uncultured Bacteroidales bacterium
GAGAAATCCCCTCCTATCATATTCAATGATTAGATTTAACCGGACAGTAGTGATTTCAAACTTCAGATTTCAAACTTCAGATTTCAAAGTTCTAATACTCTTTCACATCGGCTTCGCCGCGGATCACACGATAGCCATTCATGGCCAGGGCTTCCATTTCATTTTCACCGGGATAGATAAAAACGGGAGCAAAGCGATGCACACGCATGCGGATACGTTCACAGAACCATTTGTCGTAGGCTACTCCTCCCGTGATCAGGATGCCGTCGATATCACCTTCAAGAACGGCTGCCATTTCGCCAATCATTTTTGATACCTGGTAAGCCATTGCGTCATAAATAAGCGTGGCTTTCTCATCACCTTCTTTCACCATTTGCTCTACTTCATAAGCGCTGTTGGTGCCGAGGTAAGCTGATAGGCCTCCACCTCCAATGAGCATTTTTTTCATCTCAGGTAAAGTGTATTTCTCACTATAGCATAGATTTACAAGGTCGATGATTGGCAGTGTACCTGCACGTTCAGGTGAGAATGCTCCTTCGCCTCCAATGGCATGATTTACATCGATTACCCGGCCTGCTTTATGTGCTCCCACTGAAATACCGCCTCCAAGATGGGCAATGATGAGGTTCAGGTCTTCGTAGTTTTTATCTTGAATTTCAGCGTGGCGGCGTGCAGTTGCTTTTTGGTTCAGTGCATGAAAGACAGAGCGGCGCTGGAAAAGGGGTGAACCCGAAATCCGGGCCACTTCCTCCATTTCATCAACCACAACAGGGTTTGCAATGTATGCTTTTGCATTTGGAAGCTCATGGGCAATATGATCGGCAATGAGGCCACCCAGATTGCTTGCATGTTCGCCAATCGGGCTGTTTCTCAGGTCTTTCTTCATCTTTTCGTTGATGGCATATACACCGGAAGGGATGGGTCGAACCAGGCCGCCACGTCCCATTACAATATGGATGTTCTCCATGCAAATGCCTTCATCTTTCAGTACCTTCTGGATTACATCCTTACGGAATTCAAATTGATCGGTTATCTTTTCGAAAGGGGCAAGCTCTTCATTGCTGTGTTTGATATTTTTGGTAAAGATCTGCTCTTTATTTTTAAAAACAGCGATTTTGGTTGAGGTTGAACCCGGATTGATGGCAAGGATGAGTATATTTTCCATGTTTCCTGAAAATATTTTGAAGTTTAATCGAATTAATGAACTGCTGCGGCCAGACAGATACTGTCAAGTTTTGATTCCTCAGAGTCTGACCTGGAGGTCAGAACGATGGGTGCAGAAGCACCAAGGATGTTCGCAGCTACTTTAGCATTGGCAAAGAAAATAAATGCTTTGTAAAGCACGTTTCCTGCTTCGATATCAGGCAGGAGGAGCAAGTCAGCCATACCGGCTACATTGCTTTTAATGCCTTTATGTTCTGCTGCTTCTGCCGAAATGGCATTGTCGAAGGCGAGTGGACCATCGATCAAACAATCAGGAATTTGCCCGCGGTCAGCCATTTTTGAAAGCAAGGCTGCATCCAATGTAGCAGGCATCATTTCATTTACAAGCTCAACAGCTCCGAGTACAGCGATCTTTGGTTCTGCAATACCCAGTTTATGTAAAAATTCAATTGAATTCCTGAGGATATTTACCTTGGCATTAAGTTCCGGGGCAATATTCATGGCCACATCCGTCAGGGCAATAAGTTTATGGTGATATGCCGGTACTTCAAAAAGGGCAATGTGTGAAATGATCTCATTTTTGCGGAGGCCCCATTCTTTATTGAGAACACCTCTCAGCAGTGTTGCTGATCCAACATTCCCTTTCATGAGGATGTCGGCATCGCCAAAATGAACAAGCTTAACGGCCTTGGCAACACATTCATCAAGATTTGTTTCGTCGATGATCTCCATCCTTGAAAGGTCAAGCCCCAGTTTGTCACCAATGCGCATGATCTTTTCTTTATCACCTACCAGCATAGCATCTACAATTTTCATTTTAGCTGCATTCACAACTGCTTCAAGGGAGTGCTCATCATGAGCGGCTGCAAGAACCAGTTTTTTCTTGGGTGATTTTTTAACCATCTCGCGTAATTCTGAAAGATTCTTCAACATATCTGTGTGTTTTTAAATGTCAGTGCTAAGTAATTGATTTAGAGTGATAAAATTATTGTTAATTTTTTCACGATGCAAAAGTATGAAAGTTAATATAAAGTACAAAGTATTGAGGACAAAGAAATTGTTAAATCGCTTGCTGGTTGCTGGTCACTGGCTACTGGTCACTAGCGTTTCGCAAATATGGCTCGCAACCGTTTACTTGCAGTATGTTTTTTGATTGCTCATCTGTTTATGTTTCTATTCATTTGTCTTGATTGCACTAAAGTGTCTATGGGCTATAATTTACTCTTAACACACGTAATTATTCTATTATTATTTTTCTATATACTTCTCCCTTTTGGTAAGTCAACTTTAATAAATAAATTCCCGATGAAAGTCCAGAGAGGTCTAATTCATTTCTATCCTTTTCAAATTCCAATAAATTTTGTCCATTTAAGTCAATTATTGAAATAGATTCAATTTTCACGTTTTCACTATTCTTAATATGAATTATGTCCTTTGTAGGGTTAGGATAAACTTGAATTCTTGAATAATGAATCTCTTCAATATTTGTACTTACCAGATAGCAAGAACTATAATCAGGATTCATATAAATCAATTCTCCATCCTCTGACATACACAAGAACCGGGTGTACCAGCCTACAACCATTGAACTCCCACTTTGCAGAATACCAAAATTACTGCCTATTCCTTCAATCCAATGCTCTATGAAATAGACCAGAGGTGCAAAATATATTTGTTTTCTATCTTCTCCGTTTATTTCTATTTGAGTAATCGAATCTACGACCATGGGTTCCCACCCCAAAATTGTTACTGTATCCCCTATATTTAATGTGAAATCATAGATCAGTGTTTCTTCACTTTCATACCTTGACAAATACCAAACTTTTTGTTCTTCTTCTCTTATACCACCAACATATCCCCAATTGACTGGAATTTCTGCTTCTGATTTAAAAACTTTTTTATAAACCTGATTATTGATTATTGTATCTCCATAAAATTTATAGGTCATAGTCAAGTGAGATGAGTCCCAAGGATTTCCTGGCGTCGGGAAAACTTTTAATACGTTCCACTCATTGTTTTCTTGAACAATTGGATAATAGTCTTGGCTATAAATTAGGCCTGTAATCATAAGTCCGAAGCAAAATGAAATTAAGGTTTTCATAACTCATGTTTTTAGGTTAGATCATTTTTTGTTGTAAAATTCTGTGTGTTTTATGTGTGTTAA
>CAZASJ010000175.1:0-3302 GCA_964487735.1 uncultured Bacteroidales bacterium
TATTAATTATGGATGATGGATTATGGATTATGGATTCATTCTATTAATTATGGATTATGGATGATGGATGATGGATTATGGATTCATTCTATTAATTATGGATTATCCTCTTTCGTTAAAACTACAGAGGAGGCACTGGATTATGGATTATGGATTAATTATAGATTATTAATTCATTTTTCTAATCTTTCGGAGGTTGTTTTGACTATGGAGGTGAGAACTTTAATAATGCTTTGAACTCCATCGATATATTGTCCTAAATTTATTTGAGTAAGTGAACTTTCGTTCAGCAATTTTAACCAATAATGGGATTCTCTTGCCTCTCTTTTTGCGATAGACATTTTATACATAAACTCCTTCTTGCTTGAAGCATCAAGCGCTTCAATAACATTGGCTCCAATGCTTGTTGAACTTCTTAGTAGCTGTTTGGAAATAATGTGCTCATGTTCTTTGTACAATTCCTGATAAAGAGTTATTATTTGGAGAGAAAAGCCAAAACTTAATTCTGAGATTAGGTTGTTTCGCATATAGATTTCTGTATGGTCTATATCTATTAATACCTAAATATGAAAAATGTCACCCTATTATGAACAATTATTTAATCCATAATCCATCATCCATAATCCATAATCCATAATCCATAATCCATAATCATCGAGGTTAGCGTCGCTTTGTATAAACCCTCCTTATCCAGAATGGTAAAATGATGACCCCGATAAACAGGTATGGGTAGTAGCTCAGGAGGCGCCATAGGAGGCCAAGGGCTGTTTCAAGGCCGGGGGGTATGAATTCACCAAGGAACATGGGAAAAGCATATTCGGCTACGCCGCTCCCACCCGGGGTGGGGCTTACCAATAAGATCACCCACATCACCAGTTGCCGTCCGTAAATCAAAAGCTGTTCGCTCAAATGAGTGAACTGTTCGCTGCTTGTGTGAAAGGCCATAATGAGGGCATTTACGACCCAAAAACGTGCAGACCATGAAAATACCGTTGCCCCAAAAGCCTTAAACCAGAACATGAAGGATTTTCCTTTCATTTCCCTGGAAGTGGTAATGATATCATCACCGGTTTGCTCCGCTTTCTGTTTCCATCGCCGAAATAAGCGCATAGACGTAAGAAATACTAAAACCTTCTTAAACAGTCCGGGTGCAATAAAAATAGCTGAGGTAATTATGGTGGTGAGGACCAGGATAAATATATATCCGAAGACAAAGGCGTCCTTCCCTCCCAGGTTCAACAAAAAGCCCGCATCAGAAACAAAAATGCGGTCCAGCCCAATTCCAAGGATCACCACCGGTACCATAAAGATATAAAATAGCTCATCGAGCATGGCAGTGATCATTACGATGGCTGTAGTCCTCCCCATGCTGATGCCTTCCTTGTTTACAATAAATAAGGCAATGGCAGAACCGCCCACGATGGAAGGGGTGATGGAAGAGGCAAACTCCCATAGCATCACAACATCAAAACTATGACGCCAGCTGATCTGTTTGTCGGTCAGTACCCGCAAACGATACATATAGGCCAGATCACGAATGACCTGCAATAGCAAAGCCACAAACAACCACAAAAAGGTATATACCGACCAGTGGATATCCAGAAATGCATCCTTATTGAAATCCCTGAAAAGCAGGTAAGAGGCAACTCCCAATCCCAGAATTAATGGAATGATGATGCGTTTAAGCTGAAAGAATTTTAATACCCTTTGAAGGTCAGTATCCATTCCCATGTTTTGAATAAACAAAAGTCATTCTTTTTTTGAAGAGAACAAAGAATAAAGATAATTTGAAGCTCAAACTTTAGCCACTTTAGGCACTTTAGACTTTAGTCACTTTAGTCACTCCAAACTTCAGGCATTCCAAAAAACCCTATCCATCATCTGAAACAGACTGCATTGCTGCCACTTTGTCAGCGAAGAAAGCCTATATACGCCATACTGTCAGCCTGTTAGGCGGTTTTAGGCATTGGTATGGAAATTGACCAATGGAAAGAAAAAGAAACATAACAATAAATCAAAATTATAGGAGGACATAAAAATGACTTTAGTAAAATGGACAAACAACCCGCTGATCAACGAAATGTTTAACGGTATGCCGCACAGGCCCATGCAGGGTGGATGTGACTATAACAGGCCCGCCGCCAATATTATCCACAACGAAAAGGATTTCCAAATTGAGTTGGCTGCTCCGGGGATGAACAAAGCAGATTTCAAAATAAAAATTGAGGATGACATCCTTACAATTTCAGTTGAGCGCAAAGAAATGAAGGAAGAAACACCAGACGTAAATTATACCAGGCGCGAATTCAGGTATGATGGTTTCAGTCGCTCATTCAACCTGCCCGAGATCATTGATCAGGACAAGATCAAAGCAGAATACAAAAATGGGTTATTAAATGTTGTGCTCCCGAAGGGAGAAGAGGCTAAGATCAAAGGTCGCGAGATCAAGATTTCATAAAAGGAACAACCCTCGGGCTATTTTTTCATAATCAAGCAAAAAGCCCCGCAGAAAATCTGCGGGGCTTTTATATTATCTGAAATTATGTCGTTCCACCTGGTTCCCCAATATGTTGCAATGAGATGACTTCCTGGTATTTATATAAATTCCTTTTTGAGGATGTCGACCCATTTCCTGAGACGCTCCTCTGTAAGTTCTGACTGATTTTCCTTATCGATAGGGAGTCCTACAAAATGACCATTCTTGATGGCAGCGGATTCATTAAAAGTATAGCCCTCTGTCGGCCACGCCCCAACAATATCTACCCTGTCGTAAACAGCATCGTAAATAGCACCCATTCCATCCACAAAGCTATCGGCATAGTTCACCTGGTCGCCCAACCCAAAGAGTGCCAGTTTTTTCTTATTGAAATTTATATCCTCAAGCATATCCACAAAGTCTTCCCAGTCGTCCTGCATATCGCCAATTCCCCAGGTTGAGGTTCCGAATACGAGGTAATCAAATTTTTCAACGTCCTCCTTCGAGCAGGTGTCTATATTGTTTGTTTCAGCATTCTTTCCGAAGAGTACACGGATCTTTTCCGCTATCAGTTCCGTATTGCCAGTTGAAGAACCATAGAAAATTCCAATTCGCTTCATTCCTTTATCAATTAGTTTGGTTTGTGCTGCAAATTTACACTTTTTTGTGTAATTAGACGGGTTCTAAATAAAAAACCCATTCAATTGCCGGGGACCGGAGACCGGAGGCCGGGGGCCGGAGTCAAAAAACCGGAGACCGAAGCCCGGAGACCGGGGGCCGGAGACCGGAGACCGGAGACCGGGGAACGGAGACCGGGGACAGGAGG
>CAZASJ010000176.1:0-3245 GCA_964487735.1 uncultured Bacteroidales bacterium
CCAGAAACCAGTGACCAGAAACCAGGATCATCATCATTCAATTGTGGTATGGGGGTCGGGATGGATTTTTTCCTTCGTTAAAACTCAAAACATTTTCCGTATTTTTGCACAAAACAGACTTTTATTATGGTTACAATTGAGGAATTTATTACCGGGGTTGAAGGAGAGTTTGAAGATATGGAAGCCGGTAAACTCACACCCGAAAGTGTGATCAGGGAACATTTTACATGGGACTCGATCAGTGCATTGATCTTCATTGCACATGTAAATGTTGAATATGATGTGGTGATCACAGCCGACGACCTGGTAAACTCACACAGGATTCAGGATCTTTATAATTTGGTTTCAACAAAGGCAGAAGCCTCTTAATATAGCCAATGGCAATTTTCAGTATCCCCGATATCAGGATCGCAGGAATCGCAGCTTCCGTTCCAAAAAAAGAAGTGAGCACAGGGGATTATGATCTTCTTTCAGAAAAAGAGCAGCAAACATTCATTAAAACCGTTGGGGTCGAAAAACGGCGCGTAGCTGATCCCGGAATGACAACTTCGGATTTATGTTTTGAAGCAGCAAAAAAGCTCATTCAAGGGCTCGACTGGAAAACTGAAGACATTGAATTGCTCATTTTTGTTTCTCAGTCAAGGGATTACCTGATCCCTGCCACAGCAGGAATCCTACAAGACCGATTGGGTTTACCAAAAACATGCATGGCACTCGATATCAGCCTTGGATGTTCAGGATACGTTTATGGCCTGTCGGTAATGGGAAGGATGATGAGTGGCGGAGCGATCAAAAAGGGGCTTTTCCTTGTCGGTGATGTCTCTACACAAAATACATCCTACAAAGACAAAAGCACCTATCCTCTATTTGGAGATGCGGGCACAGCTACGGCCCTGGAATTCAAAGGAGGTGCTCCTGAAATGACGTTCAACCTGCAAACAGACGGATCAGGATATGAAGCGATCATCATACGCGACGGGGGCATCCGAAATTTTGCCAGCCAGGAAAGCTCCTTTGAATATGAGCAAATATCAGAAGGCATTTCACGCAATAAATTTCACATTGCCCTCAATGGAATGGAAGTATTTAATTTCTCGCTTCGCGAGGTAGGTCCAAACGTTAGGGCAGCATTGGAAAATGCCGGGGTAAATATAGAAGAAATCGATTATTTTGTGATGCATCAGGCCAATAAGATCATGAACGAGTCGGTGAGAAAGAAGCTGAAGATCGACCCCAAAAAACATCCCTATTCCATCGAAAAATACGGAAATACAAGCTCAGCATCCATTCCACTTACCATTGTTTCTGTCCTTGCAGAAGAAGTTTCTGGAAAGAGTTTGAATATGCTGTTCTCAGGCTTTGGTGTGGGTCTTTCATGGGGCAGTGTGGTACTGAAAACGGATAAAATATATTGTCCGGAAGTGATAGAACTTTAAAACCCGTCATATGTCTTTTTGCAATCTTAAGGGAAAAAATGTGCTCGTAACCGGGGCCTCTTCAGGCATCGGAATGCAAACCGCCATCAGCATCAGTGAGCAGGGTGGCATCCTTTATATCACCGGGCGCAACGAAGAAAAGCTGAAGGAAACACTGGCATTGCTGAAGGGCAGTGGACATCAAATGCTTGCAGGCGACCTTACGGAGGAAAAAGACAAAAATGCCCTGATTAAAATGCTCCCTATACTCGATGGACTGGTGCATTGTGCGGGCATCGTCGGCCCTACTCCTGCCAAATTTATCCGACAGGAAGACATTAAAAAGATGTTTGACATTAACTATAGTGTGCCCATACTACTGACCGCAGCCATCCTTCAAAAGAAGAAGCTAAATCAGGGTGGATCGGTGGTATTAATGTCATCTGTAGTAACAAAAAGCCCCTATTTTGGTGGTTCATTATATGCAGGGGCCAAGGGAGCCATTGAAGCCTATACCAAAACCCTCGCTCTCGAATTGGTCGACCGCAAGATCAGGGTAAACTGCCTCTCCCCCGGGCTTGTAAATACACCATTGATCAGCGACCCGGCCAAAGAAGGAAATCCGGAGATCGTTGAGGATTCAATGCAAAAATATTTATCAAAATACCCTATGGGCGTTGGCGAAGCCGAAGATGTTGCCAATACCATCATTTTCCTGTTATCAGATGAATCCAGGTGGATATCCGGCACCAATATTGAGATGGGGGCGGTTATAAGATAGGTACGGGGCTTGAGGTGTGGGGCTTGTGTTATGAGATTCCGGGATTGTTTTCAATATTCGATATTCTGAATTTACATCCCGGCGGAAAGCATCTTGATATTGTATTTGCTGGAAATTATTCTATTTTTGTTAAGCAAACTTTTAATTCATGTCACAACCCAAATATTCAGTCGTTGTTCCGGTATTCAACAGTGAGGATACCCTGACAGAATTATTCAGCAGGTCGAAGGCTGTATTTGAGCAATTGAACGCCTCTTTTGAATTTATATTCGTAGAAGATAATGGCAGGGATGGCAGCTGGAAGGTGTTGCAAACATTGAAAAAGGAATATCCGGAACTGATTACAGCCATAAAGCTTCACAGAAATTACGGGCAGCATAATGCCACCATTTGTGGATTTGGTTTTGCGCGGGGCGAGATGATCATCACCATTGATGATGACCTGCAGCATCCTCCGGAGGAGATCCCTAAACTGATTGAGAAACAGCAGGAAGAGGATACCGACATAGTGTATGGCATATTTACCAAGAAACAGCATTCAAGGATACGAAACATTGGAAGCAAGTCAGTAAGGAAAACATCCAGATTACTTCTTGAAGGAACCGGAAAAGGCTCATCTTTCAGGTTGATAAAGAAAGAGATCGTTGGCAAACTACTGGAACATACCATCCATTTCGTATTCATCGACCAATTGCTCCTCTGGCATACCAACGACATTGCTTTTGTTATCGTTGAGCATCATAAAAGACAGCTAAAGAAATCAGGATATACAAGCAAAAAGCTCTTTATGCTGATGAGCGACCTTACCTATTTTTATACGAACATCCCATTGAAGCTGATGGTTTGGGGCGGGCTACTCATGTCCTTGATCTTCTTTCTCTTTGGGATCAGGTTTCTATTGCAAAAATGGCTGTTCAATGTTACGGTTCCCGGTTATACCTCCACCATCGTAACCATTCTTTTCAGCACCGGTGTTATCGTCTTCAGTCTTGGAATTATCGGAGGATACCTGAGCAGGATCTATATGGTACAAAGTAAGAAGCCGCCAT
>CAZASJ010000177.1:0-3210 GCA_964487735.1 uncultured Bacteroidales bacterium
TCCATTTTGATCGGGGTGAATAATCAATACCAGGGAATAGATATTGCCACTTATGAACCTGATCTTAGAACCATTATCGACAGGGCGCTGGAAATCGTAAATCAGGATACAAGCCGTTTATTTATACTTTCGATTCCTGATTATGCCTATACTCCTTTTGGTGGAGGATCTGAGCTTATCAGTGTTGAGATTGATGAATATAACCATATCAAAAAGAGGGTGGCTGCCGAATACCAGCTTGCTTTTGTGGATATCACCCCAATCTCCAGGAGAGGGTTAAGTGATCCTGCACTGGTGGCTTCCGATGGCTTACACCCCAGCGAAGTGCAATATGGTCAATGGGTCAAAGAAATAGTACCAAGGCTTCAATCTAAGCTTTCGTTACTCCATAATATTTCACGCAAAGTTGGGGATGATCCTATCTCGGTCTATCCCAACCCGGCCGGATCCCTGGTTAAAATCGACTCCCTCAAGGAAGTGAAGCGGATCAGCATATTTAATGCCGCAGGAAGTCTTGTATGGAATGAAATGATAAGCTCATTGCCTGCTGAAATTAACCTGTCTCACCTCGTCTCCGGAATATACTGTGTATGGATTTATCATAGCGATGAGGAAGCGATATCCCGCAAAACACTGATTGTACAGGCAGAGGGTGCCTAATGAAGACGTTTAGCTTCAGGTTTCCCTTCGATTAAACCCTCGGCTTTTAATTCATTCAAAAGGTCAAAAGCGTACTTGTCGAACCAGCTGTCAAGGCTTGAAGGATTATAGGCTT
This sequence comes from uncultured Bacteroidales bacterium, assembly GCA_964487735.1. Classification (GTDB taxonomy): domain Bacteria; phylum Bacteroidota; class Bacteroidia; order Bacteroidales; family B18-G4; genus B18-G4. The sequence goes on from CAZASJ010000177.1 coordinate 776, forward strand.
CGGACTGAATGGACCACAGGAGCCTGTCATCCATAAGGTCATAGAAGTTGGTCTCGATGTAATAGGTTTTGTCGGTGGAGTAATAACCCTGTGAATATACCTGAGGATAATAGTGGCTGTAGTATCCGTAATAGCTGCCATAGTATCCATAGCTCATGGGGGAGTAGGATGCACCGGGATTATAAGTCTCTACGGTCTGGACATCCAGTACAGATATGACATATACGGCATCGCAGCCAGTCTTTTTGATGGCTTCTGCCATTTGCTCCCGGGTGAAATCATCGGAAATCTTTATGTTTGGAGGGAATACGGCACTACTCAGGACGGCTTTCTGACCCCTTTCGGCAAGGATGGCAGCCATCCTGTCTTCCACTGAAAAGCTGATGCCTGTGCTCTGGGAAAGTACCATTACAAAAATAGATTCATAGGGAGCATTGGAACCGGGATCGGGGTTGATCCATGAGTTCGTGATCTTCTGGCTGGGTCCACAGGCCGATAACAGGAGGGCAAACAAGGGGAATAATAAGTGTTTTGATTTCATTTTTATGGCTTTAGGTTTGCTTAAGGGAAAATAGTCATTTTATGTCAATTTTCTCCATGTTTCCAAGGATGCTTCCGGTGATTCGCTCGGGGAATAGTAGCAAATGCCTACCATGCCGAAATCTCGTAAAAACTACCATATTTCGTAAAAAAGAAATTTTCATAGTTTTTAATAATGTGATTAAGGGATTAGAAAAAAGCTTGTTAAGGCGATTGGCACATCGATTGCTATATGTCTGCCCAAATCATAGGATCTTGATTTGAAGGGAAAACAACAAATATGGAGATACTGATAGCCGACGATTCAAAACTGATACGAGACAGGCTGAGTGGATTGATTTCTGTTTTTCGTGAAGTAAGCATAGTGGATGAAGTTTCTAATGGAGAAGATGCCCTGGAGAGCCTCAAAAAGTATGAGCCGGACATCGCTATTATTGGTATTCGAATGCCCGGCAAGAACGGTCTTGAAGTAATTAAGGAATACCGTCAATATAATAAGAGCACACGTATCATTGTCCTTACTTATTATGCTTATGACCAGTACAGGAACAGGGCGATGGAGTATGGGGCAGAACATTTTTTTAACAAATCTGAAGACTTTGAAAAGGTTGCTGGCGTCATTGCATCGATGCTTAGAGAGAAGCAGATTTCGGACGAAATACTAGCAAAAAGAATATGAAAAATCACACCAAGGCACCTGAGCCCGAGTTGTCAGCTATCAATAGCATGACCAGGGTTGAACCCAAAGAGGAGCTTTTAGCAGCGCTCAATAAATACAGGACTGTGGCCGATTTCACCTATGACTGGGAGTACTGGATAGATCCACAGGGAAATATGGTTTATACTTCACCATCATGCGAAAGGCTTACAGGATACAGTGTTTCCGAGTTTATGGAAGATCCATTGCTGATGGCCAAAATAACGCACCCCCTGGATAAAAATAAGGTTGAACAGTACTTTAAGGAAAAAGATCCGGAACGAAAAAGAACCTGTCTCACCGAATTCAGAATTATTCATAAGGGTGGTGCAGAAAGATGGATTGGTCATGAAGCTCAACCTGTTTTCTCAGAGAGTGGTCAATTTTCGGGCATGAGAGGCAGCAACAGGGACATTACGACTCAAAAAATTACAAATGCAGAATTACTAAGGAATAAGACTTTCCTGGATAAAACAGGGAAGCTTGCCAGGGTTGGCGGCTGGGAGATGGATCTGAAAGCCGGGAGTTTGTATTGGTCTGAAACCACCCATTTGATACACGAGGTGGAGCCTGGATTTATTCCCGACCTGGAGACAGCCATTAATTTTTATGCGCCCGAGTCAATTCCTGTCATCACTAATTATATTGAAAGAGCCATCCAAAAGGGAGAATCCTTTGATTGTGAGTTAAAGTTGATCACTGCAAAGAAGAACCAGATATGGGTAAGGGCTATTGGTGAGCCACAGATAGAAAATGGGGAAACGGCAAAGATCGGAGGTGTTTTCCAGGATATAAGCCGCAGGAAAAAATTATTCCTGGAACAGGAATTAGCAAGACAAAAGCTGGCCCTTCATGTGAAGCAAACTCCGCTTGGAGTTGTTGAGTTTAACAACGTCGGTATAATTACCGAGTGGAATGCCTCCGCAGAAAAAATATTCGGGCTTTCCCGAAGTGAAGCTGTGGGAAAAGAATGGACCATACTGGTACCAGAAAGATCCCAGGATAAAATTGAAGGGGTTGTGGATTCCCTTATTGATCAAAAGGGAGGTTTGCAGTCTACCAATGTAAATAAAAGGAAGGATGGTAAAGAGATCACCTGTGAATGGTTTAATACACCTTTGATTGATGCAGCAGATCAAACAATCGGTATAGCTTCATTGGTAATGGATATTACAGAACGTGTAGCGGCTGAAATGAA
>CAZASJ010000178.1:0-3006 GCA_964487735.1 uncultured Bacteroidales bacterium
CATCATCCGAAGCCACGGCGAAGGATGAAAAGCTTCGGTGAACAAAGTGGATACTGGATATTATTTAATATCCGGTTTCCGCTTATCATAGGAATCTTTGCCCAGCTTCGGCATATTGGCAAGGGTCCAGATATTGAGAAATCCAATCCTGATGATTTCCGACATTTTCTGATAGTTTACCAGTTCAATTTCATCCTTTGGCGTATGATATTCATCATGCCATCCGGCCATAAAATAAAAGAAAGGAACATCTTTCCTGGCAAAAGGGGAGTGGTCGCTACCCCCTCCGGTGCTCATGGTTGGTTTGTTCCTTATATCCAAATTAATATTGTATTGCTTTAAAAATCTATTGGTATTTTCTTCCAGTAAAGGATTCCCTGCAGTATAGGTCATACTGCATTCAATGCCCAGGCTGTCATCTTTCGAATCTCTTGAGATCATATCATAGTTCAGGTAAAACTTAATGCCTTCGATGGGTAAATACGGATGATCTACAAAATACCTTGAACCGAGCAATCCCTTTTCTTCTCCTGTCCAGGCAGCAAAGATGATGGTTCTCTCCGGCTGTTCACCCGTTGCCATACATGCCTTTGCGATGGTCATTACACCAACAGTTCCGGATGCATTGTCATCGGCACCGTTCCAGATGTAGCCATCAAACATTCCAAGATGGTCATAATGAGCACCCACCACGATGGCTTCAGTAGTATCCTTGCCGGGGATCATGCCAAGCACATTCCTGGCTTTCACTAGTTCCGACTCAACACTTGTACTGATAAAGGCAGATTTACCCTTCAGCACCATTGAATTGGGTTTCATTTTTTCTTTAACACCAGCCTCCCATTCCTCGAGGTTGACGCCACTTCCTCGAAAGAGTTCGTGCGCAGCACGAAGTGAAAGGCTTAAGCTCATAACACTGGATGCAATGGAATCGCCGGGAATACTCAGAGAATATTCATAAATGGTTTTAAGTTCTTCGTCTCCCTCATAATAATCGTTCTTGTATCTGAAGGGTGTATTCACGGTCCACCTTGAAGTGCGGTCACTGCCCTGGTAAATATCAATAATAGCCGCAGCACCTTTATCGGCTGCTATTTCGTTCTTTTCCCTGTTCAGGTAATATTCAGCATACCTGCCTTCAGGATGAAATTTCTTGTACGCATCACTTGCTGTATCATCGTATCCGGGATATCCCCATAACTTAACAATGATCTTCCCTTTTACATCGAGGCCTTTATAGTCATCATATTTATGATCTTCATTTACATAACCATAGCCAACGAAAACAATTGGAGACTCCACTTCCCGGGCCAATCCGCGTGTGCTTACAGAAAAATCTGTCAGGTAATTGAACTTGATCTTTTCACCATCCGTATTCAAAACAAAGTGTTGCTCATCACCCATTTTATACTTTATCATGGTAATCTCCTGAAAAAATGTTCTGTATTGATAGGCTTCAGCACCATTTTGACGATCTTCCCAGGAGGGATAATGCCACTTCAGGTCACCGGCAGGTTTAATCCCATATACATTAAATAGGCTGGCTATATAGTCTGATGCAATGTATTCGCCGCGCATGGCCGTTCCTCTGCCTTCTGTCCAGTCAGAAGCAATAAAATCAAGCTGCCCCCTCACTGCTTCGTAAGTGATGGCATCCACACCCTTATCGTAGGCCAGGCTATCAGATTGGGCCATAATCGTTGTAGAAAAGAATAACAAAAACAAAGCGGAAATAGGAGATAGCTTCTTCATTGAATGAAAGTTTATTGATTAAAAGAGCGTCCGATCAAATTTAAGAAAATATCGTTTAAACGAAAATCTGAATAGCTGCAGGGAACTTTATCAGCATTATTGCGTAAAAAATCATAAGTATAAAACACGAGCAGTATACGCAATTATGCCTAAATGTTAGATATTCAGGCTTTTAAGTTTGTTCGTGGAGCAGGCAATGACTACATTTAACATCTTAAAGACAGTAAAGAAGAATCAATCAAAGACTATCTAAACCGGAGCAACATGCTTTTTAGAAAACGAATCCTGATTGCTTTATTCACCTCAGGGATGATCATCCTGATGTCGCTGGCATTTGAGACCTTCAACAAATGGACACGATATATTATTGAACCGGGAACACAAGCAGAACCTCAATTACTTGGACAGATCAATGAGATTGAATTTGCCTTTCGCACAAATTCCACCTGGTACTATAATGAGAAAAATACCAATGCCTGGAACAAAATAAAGGGAATCTCGCATGGTGATTACCAGATCAATTCATCAGCACTTCTGGCATATCAATGCATAAACGACAGCATTCTTCTTGTGGGTGCTTATTGTTTTGTGGATGGACAAGGCCCTGAGGAAAATGCAGGACAGTTTTCGGTCCTCGACACCTTATATGAAGGGCAGGAGTATGATTGCAGAATAGTGCGCGAAGATGGCAAGTATAAATTCTATTTTGAAGACAAGTACTGGGACTGCCCGGCAGGGGAGGACCTCGACTGGGGATTTGAGATCAACCCGGATATAAATGAACAATTAAGCTTCGGCCATGACTGGATGGTGGATCTGTGTATGAAATGACACACCCCAGACATCTATATTTCCTTGATTTTCTGTAAATAAAACGAACGAATATCAATTCAATCCAATATATGTATCAATGTGAATATTTATTTTGGTGTTTCGTAATAGTATAATTTTGTAAAAATTACCAAATAAACAAATAAACTATGAAAACTGTACTGACATCAATTATCACATCGATCATTACCGTTATTGTGGCCATGCTCATTATCCATGCCGTTTCCGGTGAAGGTGGATGCATGTTCAGTGATAACGATGGCCACAAGACTGAATGTGTGGATCAGGATAAGAAAGGCTGCTGCGACAAGAAACATGAAATGAGCGGAGCGGACAAACACGAGATAATGATGGAAAAGCTTGAGCCTATGAGACTTGCCTTTGAAGAGGAACTCAGCGAAGCAGAAAAAGCTACCATTTCAG
>CAZASJ010000179.1:0-2772 GCA_964487735.1 uncultured Bacteroidales bacterium
ATGCAGTTTATAAGGGATCTTGCACTATGGTAATTGCCTTTCCAGATACCCCCTTTGTCACTATCCTTTGCGCTTGGGTGCTGATCAATTCCGCTAATATACCAACCTCCATTTTCATAATCGATCAGGTTTTTTTTGCAATAGTCCCAACTTAGAGCAAATGCGTCATAGTAGTTAATGGGATCCTCCGGGTGAAGCTCAGCCATAATCAACATTGTGTGAAATGATTCTGTGCAGGACCACCACTGGGAAGCGGAATCCAGAATCGTAATTTCTTCATTGTCATCAAAATAGTATCCCGATTCATAGGTGGCCCCCGTTTCATGATCCCAGCCTTTATTGATGGTGTGGTCGCACATTCGTTTCGAGACCAGGTGGGTTCTGGTATCATTTTCAATTCCAATGGCCTCGGAGGCTTCCAGCATCAGGAAGGCTGTCTCTATATCATGACCGAAAGAAATATGGTCAAACACATGCTTGCTTTTACCGCCGGAAAATTCTTCGTCGGTGTAATAAACCGGCTTCCAGTCCTGCCGAAAAAAGAGGTTCAGATATCCCTTTTCTGTGGTAATGGTATCCCGAATGAGTACCAGCATTTCATTGACCCTTGATTTCAGAAGTTCATCTGGCCAAACCTCGTACAAGGCTGTCAGCCCCTCGAGTATGTGAATAGAGCTGTTCTGATCTTTGGGGGGTGTTCCTTGATGCCCCAGTTTCTGTGGTGTTCCATCCCGCAGCATGAACTGGAAGTAGCCCCCGAATTCAGGGTCATGGCTGTGCTCGTCCAGCCAATGGAACGATTTAATGGCAAGCTCAAGTGCAGACGAATCATCAGAGGCTTCGAAATAAGCTGCCAGTCCGTATATGGCAAAAGCATTTCCATAAGCAGTTTTTGTTTGTTCAAATCTTTCATCTTCAATGCATTCCCCCTGGCGGTTAGTGGTTGTATAGTAGCCTCCAAACTCCTTATCCCACATGAAATCCCGAAGGAACTTGTAGCCATGTTCGCTTACCTTCAAATACAAGGGGTTTTCAGGATACATGAGTGCCATCTGTGCAGATGCCCAGGTATGACGAGCCTGGGTAACAATAAATTTAGGCTGCCTTTCTTTCTGGTTCCATTCCTTGTCAAAATTGCTAAGGTATCCTCCATATTCCTCATCCACGCAACGTGGATACCAATAATCCATCATGCCTGTGGTCAGAACAGCCTCCATTTCATCGGCAATGGCAAGGCGGTCTGTGCTTATTTCTTTTTGATCTGCCTCTTTTGATGCAGGCTTTTTCGAATTACATCCCACCTGGCTGATGAGGAGAACTGCGGTAAGGGCCAACAGGCCTGGAAATAGTTTCATTGATTGATTCATTTAAGTGTGAAAGGGTAAAAGATTGCGCAATTTAGTAAAATATTTTTGTAAATTTAATTTGCATATCAGAGGCGTATTATTTTAAGATATATGGTGTAAGGTGTAGATATAGAGTCATATACACTTATGCTGAAGGAGTGAAAGGAAAGGGGGTGGGCGCAAAATAATAGGAAAAATACACAATGGTTAATTGATCTTACTGAAAAATCACATATCTTTATGCAACTGATTGCATTATCTGAAAGGGTGAGCAAAACTATAACTAATTAACTAACTATCTATCTAACTGGAAAAACTATGAAGAATTTTACCAGAAAGCTTTCACTGTTTATTTTACTATGTGTGATGTTGCCGGGAGTCCTGATGGCAACGGGTACTATTAAAGGTGTAGTAAAAGACGCGCAGACGGGCGATGGCCTGCCAGGAGCCAATGTGGTTATTAAATCTATCTATCACGGGACCTCTACAGATCTTATGGGAGAATTTGTACTTGCAGGTGTGCCTGACGGCAGCCAGGTTGTAAGTATCTCTTACCTTGGGTATGTGGAACAGGAGGTAACCGTGAACATCACCGATGGAGGAACTGAAACCCTCGATATTTCGCTGCAGGTGCTTACGGTGCAGGGAGAAGAAGTGGTGATCACTGCCCAGGCCTATGGGCAGAGGGCCGCCATTAACCAGCAGATGGCTGCCAATACGGTTGTAAACGTGGTTTCGGGAGAGAAAATTGAAGAGTTACCAGATGCGAATGCTGCTGAAGCCATAGGTCGTCTTCCTGGAATCTCCCTGAAAAGGAGTGGTGGTGAGGCCAATCAGGTAGTAATCCGCGGATTATCTCCCAAGTACAATAATATAATGGTTGAAGGAATCAAGATGTCTTCTACAAGTGATTTTGACCGGAGTGTGGATCTTAGCCTTGTTCAGAGTGAATCCCTGGCCGGGATAGAGGTGAGCAAGTCACTTCGCCCTGATATGGATGCAGATGCACTAGGTGGAACAGTAAACCTGCGTTTACAGGAGGCTCCCAACGGACGCCGTTTCAGTGGAAGCGCTGAGGGAGGTTATGCCAACATCAGTTCAGACTTTAGTAACTACAAGTTTACAGGGAGTATAAGCGACCGGTTCTTTGATCAGCATCTGGGTATCAGCCTGAAAGCATCCCATGAGCAAAAACAACTTCCTTCTCATCAATACAGTGGAAGTTATGGAGATCTCCAATTGGACGAGACCCGGGATGAAGAGGGCAATGTAATCAGCTCCGTACTCTATCGCCAGACAAATGCAGCGACGCTTGTTGACAGGCAAACCACCAGGCACAGGACCAACGGGACCTTCATTCTTGATTATAAGAATGATTGGTGGGAAGCCAAGTTTTTCAACCTGCTGAGTATTAAGAACGACGATG
>CAZASJ010000180.1:0-2695 GCA_964487735.1 uncultured Bacteroidales bacterium
GGGCCAAACACAATAACCATAGTCAACCAGAGGATTAATAACCACTCTGTTTGGAGAAGCGGACAAGGGTTTGCGGGCTTATAGGGGTAAGTTCAAGACTAAATTCATCACTCATCACTCGGCACTCGGCACTCAGAACTCTAAAAGATTTATCTTTGAGCAATGATCTATCCTGAAAACTTCGAGCAAAAGATCGGCTTCGACAAGATCCGCGAGCTACTTGAGCAGCAATGCATCAGCCCCCTGGGGAGGAAGCATGTAGCGAAAGTTGGTTTTAAAGACGGACATGGAGATGTTCAGAAATTGCTGAATCAATCCGAAGAATTTCGTCAGATTTTGCTCTCGGGCTCTCCCTTTCCGAATTCAGGATATTTCGATCTTACAGCAGAGCTGAAGCGCATTCAATTGAAAGGCACCTATATTGAAACAGAGATGCTTTTCGATTTGAAATCATCCCTGCATACCATTAACAGATGCCTTCAGTATTTTGTGGATGCAGAAGATGGCCAATTTCCTGAACTTACTGCTCTTACCGAAGGGCTGGAGCTCCAGCATAAGCTTCTTGCCGAAATTGAACGGATCGTCGATGATAAGGGATGGATCCGCGATTCGGCCTCGCCTGAGCTTAAAGAGATCAGGAAAAAGCTTCATCGTAAACAACTCTCTATCGACGGGAGGATCAATAAAAGCATGCAGGAAGCCCGTAAGGCAGGACTGACGACCGATGATGCGGAAGTGACGATTAGGAACGGGCGTATGGTTATCCCCATTCTTGCTGCTGGCAAGCGCCAGCTGAAAGGATTTATCCACGACGAATCTGCTACCGGCCAGACTGTCTTCATTGAACCAACTGAGGTCTTTGACCTGAACAATGAGATCCGTGAGCTGGAAAATGCCGAGCGCAGGGAGATCATCAACATACTCATCTCTTTTACGAATAGCCTGAGGCCCGAAAGCGAAATGCTTTTCCAGGCCTATGACTTTCTGGGCATGATAGATTTCATCCGCGCCAAGGCCAAACTCGCCCTGATGATCAATGGGATTAAACCACAGCTGAAGCCCACTCCCATGTTTAACTGGCACACCGCCCGCCATCCACTTCTATACCTTTCACACAAAGAACATGACAAAGAAGTGGTCCCGATGGACCTGTACCTCAACAAAAAAGATCGCATACTGGTTATCTCAGGGCCCAATGCAGGGGGTAAATCGGTTTGCCTGAAAACAACAGGATTGCTGCAATATATGCTGCAATGCGGTTTGCTGATTCCCCTGGAAGAAAATTCTGAGGCAGGGATATTTAAAGATATTTTTCTTGATATAGGAGATGAGCAAAGCCTGGAAAATGACCTTAGCACCTATAGTTCTCACCTTATAAATATCAAGAAGTTTATTAACAATGGAAACAGAAACTCCCTCTTTTTGATTGATGAGTTCGGGACAGGTACTGAGCCACATCTTGGGGGTGCCATCGCCGAAGCAGCGCTTTATGCCATGAACGAACGAAAAGCCTTTGGAATGGTAACCACCCATTACGCAAATATTAAGATGATGGCCGAAAAGGAAGCGGGGATTGTCAATGGGGCCATGCTTTTCGATACTGCAGAGATGAGGCCCTTGTATATGCTCCGGACAGGGAAACCCGGCAGTTCATTTGCTTTTGAGATTGCACGAAAAATAGGTTTTCCTGAAGATGTGCTCGAGAAAGCGGCCAATATTACGGGCTACTCTCAGGTGGATTTCGAGAAGCAATTGCAGGAGCTGGAAACTGAAAAGATGCATCTTGAGAAAGAGCGGACAAAATTTGGCGTAGCCGATAGCTTTTTATCAGAAACAATTGATAAGTATCAAAACCTGATTGATGATCTCAACGGCAGAAAATCCGAGATCGTTGAAAATGCACGCAGGGAAGCCGCGGAGATCCTGTCAGGAGCCAACAGGCTTATTGAGCAAACCATTAAAGGCATCAGGGAAGCTGAGGCAGAAAAAGAAAAGACGAAGAAGCTCAGGGAAGAGCTTAAGGAAGAAAGCAACAGGATCATTGAGAATAAGAAAGAGAGAACAAAGGACAGCGAACATCGAACAAAAAGGAAAAAACCAATATCCGTCAACAGGAAACCTGAGGCAGGCAGCAAGGATCAAAAATACTTAGCCGGGATTCCTGAAGTTGGCGATATGGTGGAGATCATCCAATACGGAACAAGTGGTGAGGTCGTAACAATAAAAGGAAAGACTGCCATCATTTCCAGTGGGTCTGTGAATATCAAAGTTCCCTTGTCGGGTTTGAAAAAGATAAAACGATCAAAAAAAGAGGAAGCTTTCCGAAAAAGCAAGTCATATGGAAACATCATGACCGACATCAACCAGCGGGCGGCGAAGTTCTCCCCGAGCATTGATCTTCGTGGCAAAAGGGCTATTGAAGCCCTTGACGAACTTAAATCATACATTGATGATGCAATCCTGCTGAGTATAAAAGAAGTTACTATTTTGCACGGAAAAGGTGATGGCATTTTACGAAATGTACTTAGAGAATATTTACAAACTTTAGAGGATGTTGAACATTTTGGCGATGCCCATGTTGAAAGAGGTGGACAAGGGATAACTATTGTGAGATTGCGATGATAATACAGAAATCTGAATTTTGAAATTGATACCAGCATCCACTTTGTTCACCGTAGCTTTTCATCCTTCGCCG
>CAZASJ010000181.1:0-2554 GCA_964487735.1 uncultured Bacteroidales bacterium
CGCTTCTCCAAACAGAGTGGGCGACGGGGGAGAGGTATCGTATGATTTTAGTATATTCGTTGTTTAATTTTTAAGCCGATGCCCAAAACCCTGATCGAAGTATGTGTCACCTCCGTGCAATCAGCCATAAATGCCCAGAAAGGTGGCGCTTTAAGGGTGGAATTATGTGACAACCTTATCGAAGGTGGGACGACCCCAAGCTATGCGGCCATTAAGCTGGCCCGTAAGGAATTACATATAGGATTATACATTATGATCCGCCCCCGCGGCGGGGATTTCTGCTATTCCGACCTTGAATTTGAGATCATGAAAGAGGATGTAATCGCTATCAGGGAGCTGGGCGCCGATGGGGTAGTAGCAGGTATTTTATTGCCCGATGGGAACATAGACGTGGAACGGATGTCGGTGTTGAACAAGCTGGCAGGAGACCTTGGCTTTACCTGCCACCGGGCATTCGATATGACCATAGATAAGTTCAGGGCTTTGGAGGAACTCATCGGTCTGGGGGCCGAAAGGATACTTACAAGCGGAGGTAAAAATAAAGCTCCTGACGGAAAGGAATTGATAAAACAGATCATCATTAAATCGGCAGGACGAATTATCATCATGCCGGGCAGTGGAGTGAATGAGGAAAGCATCCTCGACCTAAAAGGGCATACCGGGGCCACAGAATTTCATGTTACCGGCCGAAGCCTGTACCCGGGTAAGATGATCTTCAGGAACCCGGAGGTATCCATGGGTGATAATATCACGGTTCCTGAATATGATCAGTGGATGACTGATTCGGAGAGAATTAAAAAGATCGTTGAACTGGCCAATCGATAAATAATGAAGCGTTTACTTCCACTTTTCTTTGTTGCAATAATATTCAGTTCTTGTACTCCTGAGCAATCGATGGAGAAAAGGGAATGGGGCGATTGGGAATTTCGACAGGGAGGGAAATCAACCTCATATCAGGCCACTGTCCCCGGATGTATCCATACCGACCTGCTGGCGAATCATTTGATCGAAGACCCTTTCTTCGGTGAAAATGAAAAAGACCTGCAATGGATTGGTGAAGCTGAATGGGAATATACAAGCCATTTTTGCCCGGATCCCCAGCTAATGGAAAAAGATCATATCGAACTGGTTTTTGAAGGATTGGATACCTATGCAGATGTTTTCCTGAACGATGTTCGGATACTGAGCGCGGATAATATGTTTCGCTGCTGGAAAACAAATATTAAAGAGGTCTTAAAAGAAGGAGAGAATGAATTAAAGATAGTGTTTTACCCTCCCGGAGAGTTCAATGATGAAAAGGCGGAAGATCTGGCCTATAAGCTTCCCGATATCAGGGCTTTTACACGAAAATCACCCTATCATTTCGGTTGGGACTGGGGCCCGGAATTTATTACATGCGGGATATGGAAAGATGTGTATTTGAATGCCTGGAACAATTTCAGGATCGAGCGGGTCCATATTGATCATGGAAATATAGATTCAAATCCTCTTCCCCTCATTATAAGTGTGGATATCCAAAGTGATGTTGCCCGAGCCGCCCGGATACAGATATTTGATGAAAACAGCGGGGAACAAATTGCTTCTGAAAAGGTGGATCTTGAAATAGGGATGAAGCGTTATAATATAGATGCGGAGATGATCGATCCCGGCTTGTGGTGGCCAATTGGTCTGGGCGAACAGAATATTTACAGCTACCGGACAAAAATCACTGCTGCCGGGAATTCTGATGAAACGATCACACAATTCGGAATCCGGGAAATACATTTAGTCAGGGAAGATGATCGCTATGGTGAAACATTCTTTTTTAACGTAAACGGACTGCCGGTATTCATGAAAGGGGCCAATTATGTGCCTCAGGATAATTTTCTTGCCCGGGTGGATACAGCCAGGTATGAGGCCCTGATCGAATCGGTAGTGGATGCCAATATGAATATGCTCCGGGTTTGGGGAGGTGGATTTTATGAGAATGACATCTTCTACGATCTTTGCGATAAAAACGGAATACTGGTCTGGCAGGATTTTATGTTTGCCTGCAATATGTACCCCGGCGATGAGGCCTTTCTGGATAATGTAAAGGCTGAAGCCATCGACAATGTTTCCCGCCTTTCAAACCATCCCAGCATAGCACTCTGGTGCGGGAATAACGAAATTGATGAAGGCTGGCATAACTGGGGATGGCAGAAGGCACTTGGATATTCAGAACAGGATTCTGCAAAAGTCTGGAACGATTACCTGAAGTTATTCCACAACATTCTTCCCGATGCCCTAGAAGAATTTGATCCCGGCACTATTTACTGGCCTTCCTCACCCATGACAGGATGGGGCAGGGATACTGCATATAAGATGGGTGATGTGCATTATTGGGGCGTTTGGTGGGGCGAAGAAGCCTTTGATATGTACAAAGAGAAAATAGGACGCTTTGTGAGCGAATACGGCTTCCAGGGAATGCCTCCCATGGAGACCATCGAGTCTTTTGCCGGATCCGGCATCCAGCATCCAGCATCCAGCATCCAGCATCCAGTATCCAGCATCCAGCATCCAGTATCCAGCATCC
>CAZASJ010000182.1:0-2492 GCA_964487735.1 uncultured Bacteroidales bacterium
TTCTTTTCGATTTTTTCTTTGGGTGGACTCAGGTAGGGGATTCCCAGGCTTAGTCCACGCAGGATGAAGAAGATGCCTACAAAAACCACCAGTACCGGAATCAGCTTGTTGATGCGCTTACGGACAGCCATGCTCATCAGGTTCCCAGCCAGGGTGATTCCCAGCAGCATGGGGATGGTACCCAGTCCGAACAGAATCATATACGCACTTCCCATGGCCACATTCCCGGTCCCAATGGCTCCGGCTATGGCCATGTAAACCAGTCCGCATGGAAGCAGGCCATTGAGCATGCCAATGAAGAAAAGGCTTGAAAAGGAACGGATGGAAAACATTTTTCCAATGGTGGTTTTTAGTTTGCCCACGAAGGAGAACCAGCTTTTTTCCAGGCTGTACTGGTTTTTAAACAGGGCAGGGAAGAGGATGGATATGATCATCAGGCTCCCCATGATCACCGATACTTTTTGTTGAAAACCGATCATTGCAACTCCCTGTCCCAGTAGTCCGAAGATGGCTCCCATAATGCCATAGGTCAGGGTGCGACCCAGGTTATAAAGGGTTCCGCCAAGAATTTTCCCGCCCACCGAATTTCCCTGCAGGGGAAGGGCAATGGCGATGGGGCCACACATGCCCGCGCAGTGGACACTTCCCATCAAACCAAGTAAAAGTGCTGATATTAAAATTGACATTTTTATTGTTGTGGTTCACTCAATAACAATGGTCCGCTCAAGCTCATATTTCAGTCCGCCGTTGGCGGACCAGCTTAGCTTGAGGATGTATCTTCCCTTTGTCAAATCTTCTTTTGGAATCAGTAACTCGCCCCGGGAGGCATCGAATTCGCTGTTCAGATCCAGGCTCTTATTGGATGGCCTGAAGAGAAGCAAGCGGGCCGAGTCCATTTCCATGGCAAGGGCAGAATCAACCCCCACGCTTAAGTATGATTCGTCCTGGTGGGTGTAGAGGGCTTCTGAGTAGGCTGCTGAACGCTCAGAGACCTTTATCTGATCACTGTGTTCAACTCCACGTTCATAATAATCGTCATGCACAAGTGTAATCTCCTGCCTCATGGCAAAGCTGATGAAGAATGCTGCAGCCAGCAGGAAAAGGATGAGGAAGATAAGGATTCCAGTTCCCCAGTGAAATTTAGTTCCTTTCAAATTATCTTGTTTTTATGGGCCAATAAAAGAGACTTTGCAGTTCTCAATAAGCTCATTATTACTGAAAATTCCAAATTCCACTTCCATTTTGTCGGAGGTGATTTCGTCCTCATGAAGATACAGAATAAAGGTGGAAGCAAAGCTCCCCTGGTCATTTATTTCCATTTTACCTCCTGCCATTTTTATCTCGCCCCTATGTGAAAGCAGCCGGAGCTCCAGGGGAAGCTTTTCATGGGTCTTATTGACGATTTTGATGTTATAGACATTGGAAATGCGCTGGTCGGGGTTCTCCTGGTAGAGAAGTCCCGGGGTGCGCAATATGGTGGTTTCGATAACAGGACGGGAAACCAGGGTATAGATGAAGAAGGAAAAGAGCACCAGAAGTACAAGTGAGTAGGCCTTGTTCCTTGCATTCCAGATACTATTGTGACCCTCTTTGATTCCTGTTTCGGAAGCGAAACGGATCAATCCGGTTGGTTTCCCGACGGAGGTCATCACCTGGTTGCACTGATCAATACAGGCTGTGCAGTTAATACATTCCAGCTGAAGGCCGTTGCGTATATCGATGGCGGTGGGACAAACAGCAAGGCACTGGTGGCAATCGATGCAGTCGCCTGCTTTTTTTGCTCCCCTGGGCTCACCACGCATATAGTCATAGCTTACAACTATGGATTTTGAATCGAGCAGTACTCCCTGCATCCTTCCATAGGGACAGACCATGGTGCATATCTGCTCGCGGAACCAGCCATAAACCCAGTAGAAAAAGGCCGATACAAGCAGCATAATCAGAAAGGATGAAAGGTTGGCAGAGATGGGTTCGGAGATCAGTACAAGCCATTTTTCCGAGCCTATAAACCAGAGCAGGAAAGTGTTGGTCATGGCTACTGAGATCAGTATGAAGACCAGGTGTTTGATGGTTTTTTTAAATACTTTCTCCCCGGTCCATGGCCCGCGATCGAGCCGCGCTCTTTTTTTGTAGTCTCCTTCGATGAGATATTCAACCTTCCGGAAAACCATTTCCAGGAAGATGGTTTGCGGACAGGCCCACCCACACCAGAGCCTGCCGAAGGTAACGGTGAAAAGAATTATAAAAAGGATGAAGGAGAGCATGAGCAGGGCCAGGATCAGGGTGTCCTGTGCCCAGAAAATGGCTCCGAAGATTATGAATTTTCGGCTTGCAATGTCAAGCAGAATAAGGGGATTTCCCTTGATACGTATAAAGGGAACTGCGATGAAAAACAGGAGTATGAACCAGCTGAACACCGTTCGGCGCCGGTACCACTTCCCGCTGGGCTTTTTTGCATAAACCCATTTTCTGCTCCCGCTTTCGTCCAGGTT
>CAZASJ010000183.1:0-2485 GCA_964487735.1 uncultured Bacteroidales bacterium
TTCTTCTACCGTTTTCATCCTTCGCTAAAGCTACGGATGATGAAAAGCGAAGGTGGGTCGTTACATTCCTCCTCTCTCCTTCGCCTTTCAGGCTAAGGAGAGCAAAGCAGGATGACAACTTGAATTAATTAACCTTGCTGCGTTATTTAACCAGTACTACAGTCCCCGAGACATCAAAATCATAAGCATTAATAGTGTATTCAATCCTGTATACATATGTTCCGGCCGGAGATGGACTTCCTTGATAAGTGCCATCCCAGCCACGAGTGATATCTTTCGTCTCAAATATCATCTGTCCCCAGCGGTTGAAGATCTTCATGCTGAAAGAGGTAAGGTTGTCGGGCTGGCCAATAGCTATGAATTCGTCATTCAGGCCGTCGCCATCAGGGGTGAAAGCATTGGGGAACTGAAACTGTTCCGCAACTGGTTCAGGAGGCTGGGGAGGTTCCCAGAACAGGACATATACCGAATCCTGATCATAACAGCCATACTGTGATTCTATTAATACGCTGTACCAGTCGTTTTGTTCTGCAGTGATATATCGACTGGTTTCGCCAGTGCTCCAGGCATAGCTTGCATGATCGCCTGCATCCAGTTCTATGGGTTCCTGGGTGATAATAGTATCCTGGGTTGCAAATGCCGAAACGGGAGCCGGATGTACTATCAGGTTCACGGAAGCTTGGGAATAACAATCGAGAGTGTCGGACACACGCAATGTGTATGTGCCGGATTGGTTTTGCCGGATATCGATTATTGAAAGTATTTCTTCATTGCTTGTACTTCCAATGGGATCGGTCCATAAATAGGATGCCGGGCCATTGCTTGACCATAGCATGGGAATGATCTCAATATCATCGCCCTGGCAGGCCTCCATCTCAGGACTGATGGTAAAGAACACCACTTCGTATATGCGTACACTTCCCAGGTAGTAATCTACCGGTATGGTCAAGCCTGTTGAATTCTCAAAATGACTTGCTCCTGCACTGCCATCCCATGCCACCATGCTTAGCCCGGGATCAAGGGATTCAAATACCAGGTCGGCCATAACAGTATTGGCCGGAAGGGTGATCGATGGAGCATGCCATGATAGTTCCACTTTGCCTTCAGCCGGAAAGAGCAACACTTCCAAAGAATCCTCCAATTGACTGTGTGCATTGGCAAAGCCGCTGCAACTGATCAGGGAATTATCGTAGAAAAGGGTCGTCCTGAAATTAGCGACATCATTGAAATTGCTCACATACAATGATACGAAGGCAGCGTTACCCGGACACACTTCATCTTCTCCTGCTATGGCCTGCAAACGGAGGGTGATCTCTTCCGGCACTTCCACAACAAAGGTAGTGTCACATCCCACTTCATCCATCACAATACAGGTATAGAAACCGGCCAATAAGCTAAAGAACCCTCCGTCATTGATCTGGTAGTTCACTCCATTGTCATTGGAATAATAAAGCGTATCTCCACCTCCCAGTGCGCTGATCTCAATAGAGCCATTGCTTTGCCCCTGGGCACATGCACCTATGTTAACGGACAAAATCTCCGGTGCATCCAGGTTTTCAATTATGATGGGGTTGTTAATAAACACATCCTGGCAGTTGGATGAATCCCGCACCCGCACGGCATAGCTGCCGGCAGCAAGACCAGTAAACACCCCCTGGTTGGTATGATAGTTAGCACCATTATCGATGGAGTAGAACAGCATATCACTTAATCCGGAGGTAGCATTTACAATAATACTTCCATCTTGTTGCCCACAATGCTCATTGGTAAATTCAACTTCATCGATCAGCACATCCCCGGCATCAATGATTGTACATGGTCCGAAGCTGGTAGTACATCCGTTGCTGTCCAGTACTTCAAGGGTGTAGTTCCCCACAGGAAGGTGATAAATATCCAGGGACGAGGAAATGGGATTACCCAGGTCATCGATCCATTGCCAGGAAAGCGGCTCTATCCCTGAAACAATTAGTCCTTTTATCACTCCGGTGCTCCCACCACAGGTAGTTGGAATAACTTCTAGACCAGTGGTGTCTGCAATAGCTTCTGGAAGAAAGGAGAGATGGATGGAATCAATCTCAAAGCATCCTGCATCATTTTCCACCCTCACCCAGTACCAGCCAGTATCGTTTACTATGATCTGAGGGCTGCCAATGGCTCCGGTGCTCCAGGAATAAAAATTTGGTCCGCATTCGGCATCCAATGTAATCCCTGATGAAACACAGAATGAGGTGTCAGGGCCCAGATCGGGTTCGGGAGCGTATTCTACTTCCACCTCACGGGAAGTTTCCTCAATGCGTCCGCCGGGGTATTCCACGTGAACGGAAACCTCATAGGTGCCGCCATCGGTAAACTTGTGTGTAGCATGAGGTATAGTAGATGTATTGCTCATTCCCGACAAGGGATCCCCAAAATTCCATTCGATGAATGTTGGCTCTGGAAAGAACCAGGGATCGAATGAAAAGGTGTCGCTTTCGCAGATGCCGTC
>CAZASJ010000184.1:0-2439 GCA_964487735.1 uncultured Bacteroidales bacterium
GGTAAATGGGTAAATGGGTAAGTAGCGAGCAGAGCTTGCAGCAAGTAGTAAACGGGTAAGTAAAAAGGGGAAAGAGGTGGAGGTAGACATTAGAGATATAGACAGGATTGTGGAAGAGCTGGGGACACAGCAACATTCGGTGATTCCCATTCTTCAGGCCATTCAGGAAAGGTATAACTACCTGCCGGAAGAGGCATTAAGGCGGGTGTGCGAGCAGAGCGACATTACCCCGGCACAGATTGTGGGGGTAGCCAGTTTCTATTCCCAGTTCCGCTTTAAGCCTGCAGGTAAGCACATGATCAAGGTCTGTGTGGGTACTGCCTGTCACGTGAAAGGTGCCGTGCAGGTCTATGATGCCATGAAGCGTGAGCTCGGACTGGCAGCTTCGGAAGATACAACGGAGTCGGGCGATTATACCATTGAAAAAGTAAACTGCCTGGGATGTTGTACGCTGGCTCCTGTTGTGCAGATCGACGAAGTCACCTACGGCCATGTGAGCACCTCGAAGGTTGGATCCGTTTTGAGCGATTTTGAAAGCCAGAAAGGAGACTCCAAAAAGAGGAAGTTCAAATATGCCGGCGGAGGAGAGGTGAAGGGGGAGATCCGTATTGGTCTGGGCTCCTGTTGTGTGGCCAGTGGAAGTGATGAGATCAGGGATGCGGTGAAAGAGACCATCGACCGCAAGGGTTTGAATGTAAAACTTAAGCACGTTGGTTGTGTCGGGATGTGTCACCAGGTTCCGCTGGTGGAGATTGTCCCCGTCGAGGGTGAGACTACCCTATACTCTAAGGTGAAGGCGGCTGATGTGGACCAGATTGTGGATAAGCATTTTAAGCCCGAGGGTATTCTAAAGAGATTGACCAGTAATTTGTTAAATGCTGCTGATTCGCTTCGGGACGACAGCCGGTGGGAAGGAGTAGATCGCTATTCGCTGGATGTGAGGGAGAAGCATGTCTCACTCTTTCTCGACAAGCAGATTCCCATGGCCACCGAATTCAGGGGTATTATCAATCCCATCGATGTGGAAGAATATAAGTCCCGCAACGGCTTCAGGGGGCTTACGCGGGTCCTGAAGGAGATGAGTCCGCAGCAGGTGGTGGATGAAATCGTGGAGAGTGGTATGCGAGGCCGTGGTGGGGGCGGTTTCCCCACTGGGAAGAAATGGCAGATGGTGTCTGACGCCCGGAATGAGACAAAATATATTATTTGCAATGGCGATGAAGGGGATCCGGGTGCTTTCATGGACCGCATGTTGCTGGAGTCATATCCCTACCGGATTATCGAGGGACTTATCGCTGCGGCTTATGCGGTGGGTGCTAAGGAGGGAATTTTATATATACGGGCCGAATACCCCCTGGCTGTGAGCCGTATTCTGCAGGCCCTGGAAATTTGCAGGGAGCAGGGTTACCTTGGGAAGAATATCCTGGGGACGGGCTTCGATTTTGAGCTCAGTGTTTACCAGGGAGCGGGCGCTTTTGTATGTGGAGAGGAGACTGCTTTGATGGAATCCATTGAAGGAAAACGGGGATTTCCAAGGATTCGACCTCCCTATCCCGCTGTAAGCGGGTTGTGGGGGAAACCCACACTTATAAACAATACAGAAACCTTTGCCCAAATAGCCTATATCCTGAAAAACGGGGCTGCTTCTTTTAACCGGATTGGTACCGAATCGTCGCGGGGCACAAAAGTATTTGCCCTGGCGGGAAAGGTGGCCCGGGGCGGGCTCATTGAGGTCCCCATGGGAATGACCATACGGCAGGTTGTTGAGGAGATCGGCGGAGGGGTCGCCGATGGCAGGAAGTTTAAGGCAGTTCAGATTGGGGGCCCTTCAGGGGGTTGTGTGCCGGAATGGAAAGCCGACACTCCCATTGATTTTGAATCCCTTAAGGAGGTTGGGGCTATGATGGGTTCAGGCGGATTGGTGGTCCTGGATGATACCGACTGCATGGTGGATATTGCCAGGTACTTTCTAACTTTTACCCAGAATGAATCCTGTGGAAAATGTAGCTTTGGAAGGATCGGTACTAAGAGAATGCTGGAGATCCTGGAGCGGATTACCGCCGGTAAGGGAGTGGAGGAGGATATCGGGAAGCTCGAATACCTGGCTGAATGGACGAAAAAGGGGAGTCTGTGTGCCCTTTGCGGAACTGCACCTAACCCTGTCTTATCCACTCTTAAGTATTTCAGGGAAGAGTATGAAGCACACATCCGGGGTGAGTGTCCGGCCGGAAAATGTAAAGCGCTTATAAAATATATGATCACCGACGATTGCATTGGCTGCACGCTTTGTGCCCAGGATTGTCCGGTCGATGCCATTGCCTTCAGGCCCCATGAAAAGCACGAGGTCGATAATGATTTATGTATACAGTGTGATGGCTGCAGGCAGGTATGTCCCGAGAATGCGGTAATCGTCAGGTAGTCTGATAAGTCCTTAAAGTC
>CAZASJ010000185.1:0-2395 GCA_964487735.1 uncultured Bacteroidales bacterium
GGAATGGTGGTCAACGAAATAGAACTCAACGGAATGGTGGTCAACGAAATAGAACTCAACGGAATGGTGGTCAACGAAATAGAACACAGCGGATTAGTGGTCAACGAAATAGAACACAACGAAGCAGTTCGCACTGTTCAGTATGTCATTGCTCAGTGATCATTACACAGTGCAAACTACTCAGACTTCCAGTGTTTTGATCTCCCTACGAAGGATTTCCCAGCTGGATTCCTCCATTTTTGCCCCGATTATTTCAATGATCCGACCCGAAAGTATGGCTCCAATTTTTCCACATGTTTCCATGGGAAGCCCTTGCATATGCCCGTAAATAAAGCCCGCAGCGTAAAGGTCTCCGGCTCCCGTGGTATCAATGGCTTTTGAGGGGCGGACCCCTATCCGGATCATTTCTCCATCTGAAATGCAGAAGGAGCCCTCACCTCCCATTTTTATTACAGCGATGTCAACCATTTCATCCAGATCGCGCGCTCCTTCTTCAGGCGTTTTTCCGCTCAAAGCTTTGATCTCTTCCTCGTTGGCAAAGAGAATATCCACATATTTTGTGATCAGTTCTTTGAAGAAAGCTTTGTTATCTTCTACCACGTTAAAACTGGCAAGGTCAAGGCAAATCTTCAGGTTGGCATGTGCAGCCAGTCGCATGGCTTTCTCGATCATCTCATGGTTCTGAACCAGGTATCCCTCAATATAGAAATAATCGTATCCTTCGAATATATCATGGGTAACATCATCGACCGATAATTCAACAGCAGCACCCAGGTAAGTAGCAAAAGTTCGTTCCGAATCGGTGGAGATAAGAGCCATGGCGCGCCCTGTTTCGTTCATGGATCTGAAGAGGATGGGAGCAATCTTATTGACCTGCATATCTTTTTTGAAGAACTTTCCCATGTCATCATCTCCCACTTTGCCTACAAAGCCGGTATCCACACCAAGATGAGCCAGTCCGTGAATGGTATTGGCTGCCGATCCACCGGAGGCTTTGGATTTTGGCATTCCGGCTGTTTCGGCATGTATATAATTGGAGGTGTCAAGGTCTACCAAAGTCATACTGCCTTTTGGTAAACCGAACCCTTCAAGGATTTTGTCATTATCAATCTGGGTGATGATATCCACCAGTGCATTTCCCATTCCTAGTACTTTCGCCATGCTGATCAAATTAAGTTTTAAGTTGCTGCAAATATAAAGTTAATCACTAAGTTTTATAATCATATATGCATCCTGGCAAAGGTTTTTTGTGAAATGTATTGTTTTATTGACGAAAAGCTTTTATTTTTGCACCGCTTAACAAGCACCGGTTTTTATGGCCGGTAAAAATTCCTCAGTAGCTCAGTTGGTTAGAGCGGCGGACTGTTAATCCGTAGGTCGTAGGTTCAAGTCCTACCTGAGGAGCGGAAAAAAAGGGAAGGCAAAACTGCCTTCCCTTTTTTTCTAGTCGAAAGTCGAAAGTCGAAAGTCGAAAGTCGAAAGCCGAAAGCCGAAAGCCGAAAGCCGGAGGTCAAAAGTGCAAAGTCGAAGGTCAAAAGTGCAAAGATGAAAACCTACCTTGATTGTTTCCCCTGTTTCGTTGAGCAGGCTGTAAGAGCGGCCCGTCTGGTTACTGATGATGAAAAATTAATTAAGCAGATTCTGGATGAGGTGGGCGCTCATTTTTCAGAGATTCCCATGGACAGCACTCCTCCCGAAACCGGTGAATTTGTTTACAGGAGGATCAGGGAAATTACAGGGGTGAACGATCCCTATAAGGCTGCAAAAAGGGAAAGTATCAGGGAGGTGCTCTCCATCTATCCCCGGATGCAGGAACTGGTCAGGGAATCGAACGATCCACTGCTGACCGCCATCAAGCTGGCCACCATCGGGAATGTACTTGACTTCGGGATAAGCAAAAAGTATAATCTCTTGGAGGAGATTGGTAAGATTTCAGAGATGGAGTATGCTATTTTTCACTATGCTGAATTCAAAGAGCAACTGGAAGCTGCATCATCTGTTCTGTACATAGGGGATAATGCAGGGGAGTCTGTATTTGACCGGCTTCTAATAGAGACCCTGGATATCCCGGTGACTTATGTTGTTCGGGAAACCCCGGTTATCAATGATGCCATCCTTGAAGATGCCGTCGATTCAGGACTGGGTGAAGTAGCAGAGATCATCTCCTCAGGCTCTACCGCTCCCGGAACTATTCTGAGGCTTTGCAATGATGCATTTCTGGAGCGCTTTGGTAAAGCTGAACTGGTTATCAGCAAGGGCCAGGGAAACTACGAAGGACTTTCAGGAGTCGATCGCAGTGTTTTTTTCCTGCTCAGAGCCAAGTGCCCGGTCATCGCCAAGGATATCGGGGTTGAATTCAACGATTTTATCTTCGAAGGGATCAACCTTTGAAGGG
>CAZASJ010000186.1:0-2360 GCA_964487735.1 uncultured Bacteroidales bacterium
TTCTCGATGCGTGCTCCCCGGAATGAATAGATACTCTGGGCATCATCGCCCACCACGCAAATGTTGCGATGCATTTCGGAAAGCTTTTTAACGATCAGGTACTGTGAGTAGTTGGTATCCTGGTACTCATCCACCAGGATATAATCAAAAGCCTCCCTGTACTTGTCCAGGACAGCCGGATGATCCCTGAAAAGCAGGTTGGTTTGCAGCAGCAGGTCGTCAAAATCCATGGCCCCAAAGTGCTTGCAACGCTTCACATACCTTTCATATCTCTCCCCCCGCCTGGGTCTGCGGGCCATAGAATCGCGCACCCTGTACTCACCACTGGTAAGGTAGGCATCGGGTGTAACAAGGTTGTTCTTTGCCGCCGAGATTCTGGCAAAGACCTCATTGGGTTTGTATATTTTTTCGTCCAGGTTGAATTCCCTGATAATGGTCTTCACCAGGCTTCTTGAGTCGATGGTATCGTAGATGGTGAAATCCGAGGGAAATCCGAGGACCGGGGCTTCCTTCCTCAGGATCCGCGCAAAAAGGGAGTGAAAGGTCCCCATCCACAGATTCCTGGCAAGATTTGGATCAACCATGGCACCGATCCGTTCCTTCATATTGCTGGCCGCCTTATTGGTAAAGGTGAGTGCCAGTATACGATGCGGAGGGACCCCCAAACTAAGCAAATAGGCAATGCGATAGGTGAGTACCCTGGTCTTGCCCGACCCTGCGCCTGCAATAACAAGGGCTGGTCCTTTATGGTTGATGACTGCTTCCTTTTGTGACTTATTTAAATCTTTGGTAATCTCTTTCACTATATCCTCCGGTTTTCGGTTGGCTAAGATAATATATGTTGATGGAAAATATCAGGGCAATATCGCCCACATGTGGATAAAAAATTGCACAGTTTTTATAATTAATGCAATTTTACGCCCTTCAAGCGCGTATAATATTTTGGCAATAATTCGTTTATAGTCTATACAACACAGATTTTGCAATCCCTTATTATACATAAAAGTTCCATTCTGGGGGTCCTCATGGCCACTCTGATACTCTCGTTCACAACTTTTAATTGTGCCCTGGGACAGATCACTTCTTCATCGGCCGACCGGGTCGACAGCCTTGCATATTCACAGAAAGAAGGTAAAGATCCCTTCTTCATTTTCTACCAGACAGACCAGGTTTTTAAGGCTGGAGCACTCTCAGCTTCCCTTCCCGGCGGTGGTAGCTACTCTTTTGAGTGGAGCCGATACAACCCGGATCTTCCCGGTTTCGACACGCCCTTCCTGAGTGAAACCAACCTTCAGTCTTCCACGGCATCCGGCCTGGAGTCGGGGGGATACCAGGTAAGGATATTCAATACTTCGGGAACAGATACCTCCATGATGGCCTGGCTTATGCTGGATGGGCTTCATGCCTGGATACACAAAGCTGCGGATGGAAATTTTGATCCGGGATACCGCGACTGCTCCAGGCTGGCACTTGCAGGTTTCGTGGAAGAGGACACCCTGCTTTATTATGACCCGCTTTCGAACCAGCTCCTGACCCGGCCTCTGAACTACAGTTTTGCCTGGACCTCGGACAACCCTGAACTGAAAATCCCCAACGACACCACGATTCTTGCCCCCAACATCACCTACGCACCCCCTTACGAGGATACCTGGTATACGCTGACAGTGACCGACGAATTGGGGATGGTGGTAGTAGATAAGGTGTTTTATGAAAGTATTCAGACCAAAGCCATTTTTACAGTAGAATATTATGATAAAATAACAGGAGAGTTCGACCCTGAGCTGAATGGTGAATTTGACAATAAAAGAGAAAAGGGCAGTACGGATGCGAAACTGACGGTCCGCTTTCTCAATGAATCAAAAAATGGTGCCCAATTCGAATGGGTTTTCCTGGATACCCTGGGTGGGATTAAAGAGACTGCCACTACCTATTCCCTGGAGGAAATGCCGGAGTTTACCTATGTGAATGCCGATAAGTATTACTACCCCTACATGACTTCCATCAGTGAGGAGGGCTGCGAGGATTCAGTTCAATTTGAAGGGGGAATTCAAGTTAAAAAATCCCAGCTGGTGATTCCAAATGTTTTCTCACCCAACCAGGACGGAATGAATGACCTATGGGTCTTTAAACACCAGTCACTCAAACACTGTGAAATCACAATAGTTGATCGTAATGGCACGATGGTCTACAAAATGAAAACCGATGACATCTACACCTGGGAGGGATGGAACGGGAATATCAACGGGGGCGAACGACGGGCCCCGGAAGGACAGTACTACTTTGTGGTGAAGGCCCTGGGATATGACGGGCTCGAATACAAGGATCCGACCCTCTGGTCGCAGATGAAAATTTTCGGGGGT
>CAZASJ010000187.1:0-2317 GCA_964487735.1 uncultured Bacteroidales bacterium
AAAGAATACTGGCAGTCCTGCTGCTGTAAATATAAAGGCTGGTAATACTGCTATGTTCACGATATCTTCCACCCCCTTACCAATGAATTAATCGTTGCACAGGGAGAAGAGATCACTGAAACTATTGGCAAAGTCATTGAAGAATCTCCAATTGAAAATGTTGAGATCAGATCGGTACTTACCTGCGAATCGAAGGTGGGTGTTTGTGCTAAATGCTACGGACGTAATCTGGCTTCCGGCCAGCTTGTGCAGGCCGGTGAGGCAGTAGGCGTAATCGCAGCCCAATCAATTGGTGAGCCTGGTACACAGCTTACACTTCGTACTTTCCACGTTGGGGGTACTGCTTCAAACATCGCAATTTCATCGAAGATCGAAGCTAAATTTGATGGTAAGATGCAGATCGACGAACTCCGTTTTGTCGACCACATAAATAACGAAGGCGTAAAAAGCCATATCGTTATCGGTAGGTCAGCTGAGATGAGGATCATCGACGAAGAAACAGGTATCAACCTGGCATCTGCAAATATCCCTTATGGTGCTACACTGCATCGTAAACCAAATACCAAAATTAAAAAAGGAGACCTTATCAGTTCATGGGATCCATACAATGCTGTGATCCTTTCAGAAGTAGCAGGTACGATCAAATTCGACAATATCCTCGAAGGAAGAACCTACCGCGTTGAATCTGATGAACAAACAGGTTATATTGACAAGGTGATCATTGAATCCCGTCAAAAAGCAAATAATCCAACCATCCAGATCCTGGATTCTAAGAAACAGGTGATCAAAACATATGATATTCCTGTGGGTGCACATATTATCGTAGAAGAAGGAAATAAGATCAAAGCAGGTGAAGCACTTGTCAAAATTCCTCGTGCCGTTGGTAAATCAGGTGATATCACCGGTGGTCTGCCAAGGGTAACCGAACTTTTCGAAGCCAGGAACCCATCCGACCCCGCGAAAGTATCAGAGATCGATGGTGTAGTATCCTTCAGTAAAAAACTGAAGCGTGGTAATCGTGAGATCATCATTACATCAAAGACAGGCGAAGAGAAACGTTACCTTATTTCCACATCAAAGCAAATCCTTGCTCAGGAGAATGACTTTGTGAAAGCCGGTACGCCAATGTCGGAAGGTGCAATGACACCTGCTGATATTCTCGCCATCAAGGGGCCCATGAAAGTTCAGGAATATATTGTGAACGAAGTTCAGGAGGTTTATCGTCTGCAGGGTGTAAAAATCAACGACAAGCACTTTGAAACTATCGTACGCCAGATGATGCGTAAAGTTGAAGTTGCTGATCCGGGTGATACAAAATTCCTTGAAGGAGAGCTTGTTAACAAAACTACTTTCCAGGATGAGAATGATGAGATCTTCGGTAAGAAAGTTGTGATCGATAAGGGTGATTCGGACAATGTAAAATCAGGACAGATCTTATCGGCAAGGAAACTAAGGGATGAGAATTCAGTACTGAGAAGGAAAGATAAAAAGCTTATTGAATCAAGAGATGCCCAATCAGCCACTGCAAGGCAGGTGCTTCAGGGGATCACAAAAGCTTCGCTGCAAACTGACAGCTTCCTTTCAGCTGCTTCATTCCAGGAAACAACCAAGGTCCTTACACAGGCGGCCACACAAGCCAAGGCGGATGATCTGCTCGGCTTGAAGGAAAATGTCCTTGTAGGACACTTAATTCCGGCAGGTACAGGCTTGAGAAGGTACCAGGATATCATTGTTGGTTCAAGGGAAGAATACGAAGCCCTGATGGAAACAAAAGAAGAAGTTAATATAATTCCAGAAGCTGAAAAAGCATAAAACACAACAGTATGTCAGAACAAGCTAAGAAAAACCAGATAAATATTGAGTTAAGCGATGAGATGGCAGAGGGAACTTATGCCAATATGTTCATGATAGGTCACTCAAACTCGGAATTCATAATTGATTTTATCAAGTGGATGCCGGGCGTGGCCAAAGCCAAGGTGAAGTCAAGGATCATATTGACCCCTCATCACGCGAAGAGGTTGCTCAGGGCACTTCAAGATAACATATCGAAGTACGAATCGATGTTTGGAACGATTGAAGTACCGGAAGGCGGCGGAGAAATGATGCCTCCTTTCAACCTGGGAAGTCCAACCACAGAGGCTTAAACTCATTAAATCTGAATCCCAAAACAGCATCGCAAGGTGCTGTTTTTTTTTGTTTCAGGATGCTTGAAATCTGAACTACCAGTGTCCGGGGAAAAATAAATTGAATTGGTGAAAGGCTCTATGGCGTTCACTTTTACGACATCAGAGTGCAAGAGGGCTTGGGGAGGCATTCC
>CAZASJ010000188.1:0-2285 GCA_964487735.1 uncultured Bacteroidales bacterium
CCCGCCAAGGTACTCAAAACTAACTTTCACGACAAAATGCTTTCGGCGCAAGACCCTTATCCCTGCATTTTTTAATCTGAATTTCATATTTGCAGGAATAACCACTACTTTTGAATCATGATAAAGCGGAATCTAAGTGCTCAACTATTTGATTTCCTTGACCATTTCCCGGTGATTGGAATTGTTGGACCAAGGCAGGTTGGCAAAACCACATTGATTAAAGAAAACTTACACAAGTTCAAGAAAGAAACCATATACCTTGACCTTGAATCACCCGAAGACTATAATAAACTTTCCGATCCTGAATTGTTTTTAAATAACCAGGTTGGCAAGACAGTAGTTCTCGATGAAATCCAGCATTTTCCGGAATTGTTTGCTGTTTTGCGATCACTTGTGGATAAGGACAGGAGTCCTGGCCGCTTTATTATTCTCGGATCTGCTTCACCCGAACTCATAAGAGGCAGTTCTGAATCGCTCGCAGGACGAATCGCATACATGGAACTGAATCCATTTGATTTAACCGAATTAAAGGGGATTAGATCTGTAGAGCATATCTGGCTCAAAGGTGGATTTCCAGATGCTGTTTTAGAGAACAGGGATGACATTGCATCTTTCTGGATGCAGAATTTTATTAAGACCTATATAGACAGAGACCTGCCCCTTTTGGGATTGGGAGCTCCGGTGAAAACTACAGAAAGGCTTTGGACCATGCTTGCCCATGTAAATGGAAATATGCTTAATTATTCCCAATTAGCAGGATCATTGGGCCTTTCTTCCAATACGGTAAAATCGTATATCCAGTTTTTTGAAAAATCCTTCCTTATAAGAACCTTGCCCCCCTTTTTTATTAATTCAAAAAAAAGATTGGTGAAGTCGCCAAAAATATATTTCAGGGATTCGGGCATCCTTCATCATATGCTCCGGGTATTTTCTTACAATGATCTCTTAGGCCATCCTGCTTCTGGCGCATCCTGGGAATCATTTGTTATTCAACAGATAATCAACAATATGCCATTTGGTTTTGATCCCCATTTTTACAGAACCCAGGATGGCTCCGAGCTGGATTTAATAATCTCCAAAGGAACACAAATAGTTGCAGGAATCGAGATAAAACATTCAAATGCCCCCAGATTAACAAAAGGGAATACCCTTGCCATTGAGACACTCCAAAGCAAAAGAAACTTTATAATTACCCCTTCCTCTGATGACTACCCTATCAGGAACTCAGTCAGAGTGTGTAGTCTTGAAAGGTTTATTTCCCACCATTTAGCGAAAATCAGTAGATTTGAACACATATCGCAGCATCATGACAAGTAAAAAAGACATCAGGTGGGAGCAGCGGTTTTCAAATTATAATAAATCCTTAAAGAAACTCTCTGAAGCGATTGACTATGTTAAAAAGAATCCAAAAGAGAAGCTTCTTGACGAGATCCTTAAAGAAGGAATCATTCAACGTTTTGAGTGTACTCATGAATTGGCCTGGAACCTCATGAAAGACTTTTTATCAGACATAGGTGATGTGAAATTATATGGATCGAAGGATGCGACCAGGGAAGCATTTAAAGCTGAGCTTATCAAGGATGGAGATGTATGGATGGAAATGATAAAAAGTCGCAATAAAACATCACATACTTATAATGAAGGGACTGCTCAGGAGATCTATTTTAAGATTCTTCATGAATATCATGCAGCATTTTTAAAGTTTCAGGCAATAATGGATGCGAAAATAAAAAAATAGTGTTTGGACTAAAAGATACACATATCAAGCTTATTCAATCTGTATTCAGCTCCTACAGCAGTGTTGATAAAGCTGTCATCTATGGTTCACGTGCCAAAGGCAATTACAGCAGTGGTTCAGATATTGATCTTACTCTGATGGGTGATGAATTGAATCTGAGCACGCTTTTAAAAATAGAGAATGAGCTTGATGACCTGCTGTTGCCCTATAAAATTGATCTTTCCGTATTCCATAAAATTGAAAATCCTGATTTAATAGAACATATAAATCGGGTAGGCATTATTTTTTACGGAAAAAACAGTGCATCATAGTATGATCTATCAGCACTTCCATGCCGGGACCTGGGATTGCTATCGCTCAATAACCGTTTTACTCTGCGGATCCCATTTCAGATATTTCCTCTGGCGGAGTGACTGCACGCCCATCATACAGGCCACCACTCCATACAATCCCAGGTGGTGGTCGCATTTCAATGCTTCATTTTTACGGATGGCATTTTGCAAATTCCGGTGATGCAGGGTGACATCTTCAGCACCCTTTTTTTGAT
>CAZASJ010000189.1:0-2266 GCA_964487735.1 uncultured Bacteroidales bacterium
CATCGAAGTGGGTGTGCCGGAAGACCGGGGCCACCAGGATGGAGGATTCAATTTTTGCTCCTTCTTTCAGGCTCTTCACAGGGACTGTTTCCTGGAGCATGGAAAGGCCCAGGGCAAAAAAGGCGGCATTGGAAGGTACCACGGCAATTCCCAGTGAACCAATTCCAGCCCTTCCGGCAAAGTAGAAGAATATTGAAAGCTCCTGCTCTTTTAGCCATTGGAAAGTCTCATCCTGCAGGGAGCTGAATTCATACCCGTATTTATCCTTAAATCGATCCTTATCGGAAGGAAGCTTATCTGCTATCACCATGGTGCCAGGATCACGCCTTCGCATGTAGGCCTCGGTATAGTTGGCTGAGATACCGTTTTTTACACGATGTACGATGGCCTCTGTATAGGATCCTTTACCCGGCACTTCGTATTTTACGTCAAATTCGATATTTTCCTTCCCACCGACAGCAGCATCCACCAGTTGCAGCGAGGTATCAAATACGGAGAGTTTTTTGCAGTCTCTTAACAGAGATGTAAGGTTATCAGGTAGTTGGATGTTTTTTTCATCCAGGGTTTTCAGTAAATCTATCATGCTTGTCATATTTCTTGCAAAAGTAATGAAATCAATTTCTTAATTGTCTTTATGCAGCGCAACTTTTAAGGCCTATATTTGTGGATTGTAAAAAAAACTATAATAATATGATTCGGAATCTTAAGTTTTTCTCTGCTCTGATGCTGCCATTCCTGATCTCTGCTTTTCTTTCTGCTCAGGTGCCAGAGGGAGGGAGCTTCCTGAATTCCCAATCAGGAACGACTTTTGCAAAAATCGGAAACTGTACCTCTACTGTTGTACCGGTGACTGATCAGGAATTTACTTCGGCCATTAAAGTTGTTGTGGGAAGTAATATAGTTAATACCTGGGATGCCCAGCTGAGTTTTCCAGCAGTGGCAGGAGTGGAAGAAAATGATGTGGTACTGGTAGCTTTCTGGGCACGAACTACAGCTTCTCTTGAAGAGACCGGTGAAGGGTCTCTGAATGTGATTATCGAACATAATAAGACTTATACAAAGCAGCTTAGCACAAATATTCTCATTGGAGGCGAGTGGAAGGAGTACTATGTCCGGGCTAAGATGAACACAACCTGGGAGCAATCGGAAACAAGCCTTCTCTTTCATATGGGTTTTCCTTCCCAAACCGTTGAAGTGGCGGAAGTTCGTTTTCTGAACTATAAACAGAGTCTGGAGCTGGAAGATTTACCCGAAACTGAAAATACTTATGTGGGGCAGGATCCCGATGCAGCCTGGCGCGCTCCGGCCGCAGAGCGTATCGCTCAGGTCAGAAAGGGAGAAGCTCAAATTACCATCTATGATGGAAATGGAGATGCCCTTGAGAATGCCAATATAAAGGTGGAGATGGTGAAACATCAGTTTGGTTTTGGAACTGCCATTGCAGCCAGTGAATTCAACAGCAATCCCATCTACCGAAATGCAATCCTGGAACAGTTCAACGAGGTGGTTTTTGAGAATGATTTGAAATGGCCCCAGTTTATAAACAGCAGTACGCATGCGCAAATTAACCAAACACTGGACACCCTGGAAGCACATGAAATTCCTGTAAGGGGGCACAATGTGATCTGGCCCTCATGGCGCTTTACGCCCGACATTGCGGAGGACTTGAAGGATGATCCGGAGGCCCTTCGGAATTTAATTGATGAACACATCGATGAAGTTACCTCTTTCACCAGCGGCAGACTTGTGGATTGGGATGTGATGAATGAGCCCTTTTCTGAACACGATATCCAGGATGTCCTTGGGGATGAAGTGATGGCAGACTGGTATAACCGGACCCGGAGGAACGACCGGGGTGTGAAGCTCTATATAAACGACTACACCATCCTCAGTGGGGGAGGTAATAATACAGTTAAGCAGGACTATTACTACGGACTCATCCAGGATATTGAGGCCTGGGGAGGGGAGATTAACGGGATCGGTATGCAGGGTCATTTCGGTACGGAACTGACTTCCATCAGCAAGATCTATGATATTGTAGAACGCTTCGCAGACCTTGAGAAGGATATCAAAATTACCGAGTTTGACGTGAATACCACCCAGCGGGGTTTGCAGGCTGATTATACCCGCGACTTCATGACCATCTTGTTCAGTCACCCTTCGGTAAAATCGATCCTTGTATGGGGTTTCTGGGCGGATCGTCACTGGAGCCCGGAAGCAGCTTTCTACGATTCTGACTGGACCATCAGGCCCCATGGGGAGATTT
>CAZASJ010000190.1:0-1645 GCA_964487735.1 uncultured Bacteroidales bacterium
ACTTTCAGGAAGCCGGCAATGTTGGCGCCCTTCACGTAGTCCACATAGCCGTCAGATCCCGTGCCATGCTTCACACAATTCTCATGAATATTGGTCATGATGTGGTGCAAACGATCGTCCACCTCGGCACGACTCCAGTTAATCTTCATGGAGTTCTGCGCCATCTCCAGTCCGGAAGTAGCCACCCCACCTGCGTTGGCGGCCTTACCGGGAGCATAAAGAATCTGCTTATCCTGGAATTTCTCAATGGCCTCGGGAGTGCAGGGCATATTAGCACCTTCACAGACACAGATACAGCCATTGGCAATCAGCTTGTCGGCATCAGTTCCATCCAGTTCGTTCTGAGTGGCACAGGGCAGGGCAATATCTACCTTCACCTCCCAGGGTCTTTTTCCCTGTACAAACTCGGCACTGTCAAACTCAAGTGCATAGGGTGCCACGATGTCCTCATTGGATGCACGTAGTTCAAGCATGTACTCGATCTTCTCGCCTGAAATGCCATCCTTGTCGTAGATATAGCCATCGGGACCGGAAAGGGTGACCACCTTGCCCCCAAGTTCGGTTACCTTCAGGGCTGCTCCCCAGGCCACATTCCCGAAACCTGAAATCGCCACACGCTTACCCTTAAAGGTCTCACCTTTGGTGGCGAGCATTTCCTTGGCAAAATATACACAACCAAAACCAGTGGCTTCCGGCCTGACCAGCGATCCGCCCCAGTTAATGCCTTTACCGGTGAGCACACCTGTATTTTCGCGTGCAAGCTTGCGATACATGCCGTAGAGGAATCCAATTTCGCGACCACCCACACCGATATCACCGGCTGGCACGTCGGTATCCGGGCCAATAATCTTCCAGAGCTCCAGCATAAAGGCCTGGCAGAAACGCATAATCTCCGCATTGGATTTTCCCTTGGGATCAAAATCAGATCCGCCTTTTGCACCACCCATAGGAAGGGAGGTTAGGCTGTTTTTGAAAATCTGCTCAAAACCCAGAAACTTGAGGATACTCAGGTTCACACTGGGGTGGAATCTCAGTCCGCCCTTATAAGGCCCAATGGCGTTATTGAACTGAATCCTGTATCCAAGGTTTACGTGTACCGATCCCTGGTCGTCGGCCCAGGGTACCTTGAATGTTAAAACCCTGTCGGGTTCAATAATACGATCGACAATGTTTGCCGATCTGAAATGGGGATTCTCATTGTACACCTCCTCGATGGACTCAAGAACCTCGCGAACAGCCTGGTGATACTCAACTTCCCCGGGGT
This sequence comes from uncultured Bacteroidales bacterium, assembly GCA_964487735.1. Classification (GTDB taxonomy): domain Bacteria; phylum Bacteroidota; class Bacteroidia; order Bacteroidales; family B18-G4; genus B18-G4. Next base: position 1,265 of record CAZASJ010000190.1, read on the forward strand.
GCTTCTTAACCAGGTTATTCATGATGGTATCTACATTCATAACTTAATATTTTTTTGTTGGTGTTTTGTTGTTATTTTGGTCAAGTAAAATTGGCCTTTCTGCTGAGATTTTGCAAGTCCTGAAAGTATGATTAACAGCAGGTTTGCAGAACATGTAATACTTCTGAAAAGAATGACTTTTATCATGTATACAAAACAAAAATTCCCTTTTCGTCACGCACTCATCTCCTCACTGCTCGAAATCGACATCAGGGGTTTTCGAAGAATTGCACATCATCTTCCCCCCCGACTGATTCCTGCACCCAAAGGTGCATGCACCATGCTTACCAGGTATGGCTTCTGGCTGCAAATTGACCCAATAAAGGACAAGGGTGTTGAGCG